>CAYUJE010000124.1:11994-17638 GCA_964444865.1 uncultured Pirellulaceae bacterium
TTCTTCCTGCGGCCGGGGGGGAACAGTGAGAAACGGATTCATCGCCGGTCCGCCATATCAATATAGAGGTAGCTGCCGCCGGTGTACTCAGCGAGAGTCTGCAAGAAGCTGGGCTCGTCCCCACGCGGGCCGGAGCCAAACTGCAGACAGTGAATCGTCGTCCCCTTGGCCGCGGCGCGAATCCCCTTGAGTTGTCCTGCGTTCAGCATTGGATCGCCACCATCCGTCAGAAAAAAGATTGCATCCGGTTTGAGCTTGAGGGCGGCGTAAATGCCGACTTCGTGCTCGGTCGCTCCGAATGCGGGGAGATTCTTCACAAAGTCGATGAGTTGCTGTTTGTTGGCCGTGGTGGCCGGGAGCAATTCCCGCCCGGTGAGGTAGAGCGGCTTTTGATTGTAGGCGATGACCTGGAACTTGTGCGTCTCTTCCAGGGTACCGATGGAGGCGGCCAGTTCCTTGGCGGCGGCCTCAATGACCCCTAAGCCGTCCCCACCCATGCTCTGCGAGCGGTCGATGAGAAACACGAAGGAACGACCCTCTGCGTCTTTCGAGCCAAATAAGGAAACGGTCGCTGTTGGTCCCGTCGGCCCAGTCTTACGGGGGCGGGCCGCATCTTCCGCCAGGATGGCCGCTTTGTCCGCTTCAGTCAGTCGCGAAATGGATCGCTTGTTGTCTCCCGTTGCCAAGGGCTTGACCACCACTGTCTCTCTGCCGGGCGCCAAAGTACCAGGCAATTCCGGCAGCCGAACAACCGACGTCGAAGGCGGCGGTTCAGATGCCGCTGGCAGTGGGTCGCCAAAAGTGGAGGCACTCAGCAACATTGAATTCTCAGCCGCCGAACTGGTTTCCGTGGGCATCTCTTCGGGCGTGAAATATTTGGTTTTCTTGTTGTCCGTCCGATTGGCCAGCACAATTGCCGCGGGACGCTCCGTTTCCTCCCCGGAGACCGGCAAATGAGATCCGCGCATAAGCAGGCTGCCCGCCAGCACGGCTGCCAAATGCAGCGTGAGCGATAAGAACCAAGCAGGAACTCGCCTTTTCAGGAGTTCTTCGCGGGGAGATGTTTCCGCCAAGGAAACAGCAGCCAAATACATGAGTATTCTCCAATTGCCATTATCCGCTCGGTATCTGTCAGGCACAAGCCACAAACGGATTGAGCGTAATTGGCGATTCACTCGTACGATGCACGGATGCTGGAGTGCCCTCTTTGTTCCGCGGAAAAGTCTCGCTAGTCGTCCCAAGTCAATAGCGCCCGCAAAAAATAGTCGAAAGAGGCTCATCTTTCTTTTTCTTTCGACTTGCCAATTTTCGTCGCTGCGCATTAGGATGAAAGCGTTGCCTCATTCTGGCGGAAGCGTTCCAACTTCCCCTCGTCATTCCTCGCTCCCATTGATTCTTTATGATTCATTACAGTTGCGACCGTTGTCGATGCAAACTTGCCGCCGATGATTTGCGGTATGTGGTGAAAATCGAAATTCAAGCCGCGATGGATCCCGCTTGTGAACAGGAACCCGATGAAGACCGAGACCATCTCGTGGAGATTGAGGATATCTTGAACAGCACAGAGGACGAGTGCGAGGACGAAATCGGCGAGGAAATTTATCAGCGCCGCCGCTTCGACCTCTGCCCGAAGTGTTATCGCAAGTTTGTCTCCAACCCGCTGGGGCGCGAGGTCAAGCCGGCTCTTGGATTCAGCAAGAACTAGCCGGCGGATTGCCGCCGCGTGGGGCGTTTTGAGGAATTTCTCATGCGCCGATTTCGACGCTATCCCGCTTGGTCCGTTTGGGTGGTGCTGGTGTTCTGCGCCGTCCTGGCCTCGCGGTATCTATGGGAACGGAGGGGCCGCGCGGCTCCGCACGCTGCAGAAGGAAGTTCTCTCCTTGGCAGGCTTGTGCCGGGAAACTTCGAAACAGTGCGAGTAGAACGGGCAGATTTAATTATCGTACGACAGCGCGTCACGGCGCTCGGTAGCAATACGCCGCAGATTTTCGATCTGCCGGTGCAGTTGCTGGGAGTGAAAACGCCGGTGCCGCTGGAGCGGGGAGCCGAATTCACTCGCGAGTTTCTGAGTTCCGGAACGCCCACGCTTCAATTGGATAGGCGACGCATAGACAGCGCCGGCCACTTCCTGGCCTATATCTACGTCGATGGAGAATTACTCAATCAGGAAGTCATCCGCGCCGGCTTTGGCCGGGCGGATCTGTATCCCGGCGACAATCAGACGATGCACAAGAGTTTTGTGAAAGCCGAGAAGGAGGCGAAAAACGGCTCGCGCGGTATTTGGGCTGCAGTAAAATAGCCAAGGATGGGGTTGTTTTAAGCGAGGTCGACGGAATCAGGCGTAATCCAGCCCCGTTTTCTGGCGGATGCGCGGGACGTAGTTTCCCAGCAGTCCACCGATGACATCCCAGCGGTCCGGACGACGCGCTTCAATATCACCCTGCTCATTAATGCGAACAAAGGTATCGCTGAGCACTCCCGCACTGGCGAGGTCGTCGACATGCAGTTCATCGTCATTGACGATCTCTTGCAATGTCTTACCGGTCATTTCGATAAATCTCATGACTTCATTTCTCGGGAACGTTTCTCAAGGACTTCGCCAATATTGGCAGTTCTCGCCGTTGACCTTCGGAGTCAGTCTCCGCGGCGAGGGCGAGAGCGATGGATCACTCGGCGCCGGCCTCCCCAGGATTCGTCGGTCCGTTCGTTGCCGACATGGTAGTCCAGCAATTCCAAAGTTGAACGGCGTAGCGGTTTGTTCTCCGCGTTCTGTTCCTGGGAGGAATGGGCGACCTCCCCGCCGGGAATGTCGTCGCAAGTGATCTCCAGGGTTGTGATGGACAGGTCCCCTCGTTTTTCAATCGTGCGGACGAAGGCCGCGTTACGGCGATCGGCCAATACTTTGAATGGCCCAAAGGCGACAACTTCCACCGTAGTCGTGGTCTTAGGTCCGTCGGCGGCCGCCGTGGTTGTTCCCTCTTGTCGCAGCACATAGGGAGGAACGGAGGGACTGACAAATACTATTCCCTCGTATTTCGCTCCGACACCGTCAATTGAAATCTGTCGTTGCTCGCAAGGTAGCTTGCGCCCATTGACTTCGACGTCGGCATTGCCGAGCTTTTTGGCCGTAACCGGCTCCCCCGCGGCATTGCCGCTGTAACCCAGGACTCTCGTTCGTGGTTTACTGATAAATCGTTTTCCCGAGGATTCCGTGATGACTTCGTAGCGCAGGGTGTAGGTTGAGACATCCGCGGCAGTCAGTGTCGTGGTGGTTTCCGTGATGGTAGTGGAGGTGACATTTCCGAGCGGGTCCAAAAGTTCCGTTGTGACGCGAATTCGTTTCCACGAACCTACCGGAAATCGCCCCCAGGGATGATGTTCCGCGGGCACGCCAGCGTCTTGCGCGCAGGCATTTAGACATGCCAGCATCGCCAAGCAAAAGGAGATCAGTTTGAAAGAGGAACTGAACATGAGCGGACGGCAGCACGGTCCTGGGAGAACCAATTAACAAAATAGGTGCGTAGGGTACTTTCCTCTTTTGACTTTGCTCAATGTAATCGAGTCGCTGCCGTAAATCGACGCTTCAAATGACCCAAAAGGAGGGTGCACGAGCAGAAAGTTGGGAAATGACAACGCTTTATGGCGGAAACGCAAGCTTTACCCTTTGAGCAAGAACTATCAGTTGTCCGCCAACTATCCCTCCCTTTATTCGCAAAGCCCCTGTTTTTCCCGTACGGCAAATTCTTCCCAAACTGCTTGAATTGCGTGCTAACATTGGTATGTTTTGGGGATTACCGTGAATAGTTCCGCTCGCAGCGGTTCAACGATAACTCGTACTCGAACAAGGGGAAGCGCCAAATGGCTCGTTTTAAGGGTTCTAGTTTGTTTTTCCACGCGGTTGCCGGCCTGGTGGTCATCGGAATGGCCACCAGCGCCAACGCCGGTTGGTGGCATCATGGTTCGTCGGGTGGATCTTCCGGCGGTTCGTCGGGAGGCTCGTCTGGTAGCTGGGGTTCCAGCGGCGGCTCGTCCGGCAGTTGGGGTAGCAGCGGCGGATCCAGCGGATATACCCGCAGCTACGGCTCCAGTGGCGGATCTTCTGGAAGCTGGGGCAGCAGCGGCGGCTCGAGTGGTGGTGGCTTGTTCCACCACCATCGCCGCAGCTATGGCTCTTCCGGCAGTTGGGGCAGCAGCGGCGGTTCGAGTGGTCACTATTACGGCGGCTCAAGCGGCGGTTCTTCGGGCGGAACCATGTATTACGCTCCGATGGAAAGCGGCAAGCCCGCTGTAGAAGCCCCGGCGGATCCGTCCACTCCCGCCCCCGCTCCGCCGGCTCCTGGCGAAGCCCCCGCTCCTGGCGAAAAGACGGAAGCCTCGCTCCGCAACATCGACGGGATGCTCGCAGTCGAAGTCCCAGCGGACGCCAAAATCTTCGTGAACGGTCAACAGACCTCCAGCACCGGCGAAATCCGCCAGTACATCTCGCGGAACCTTCAGCCCGGTTACAACTATACGTACGAAGTCCGAGCCGAAATGGTCGTGGACGGCAAAACGGTGGAAGAAGTCAAAACGATCGACCTCAAGGCTGGCGAAGTCGCTAAGGTTGCCTTCAACCTGGCCCCCGCCTCCAAGGTCGAAACCTCGCTGACGGTCCGCGTTCCCGCCAATGCCAAGGTCTACCTGGCCGGAAACCCGACCAAGGCCACCGGTGAAACCCGTGTCTTCCGCACAACCAGCCTTTCCAGCGGCAAGAGCTGGAGCGATTACACGATCAAGGTGGAAATCGAAAAGGAAGGCAAGACGATCACTCGCGAAGAGAAGATCTCTCTCGGAGCCGGTGAGAACAAGGAATTGAGCTTCGACTTCGATTCGGAAAAAGTTGCCGACGCTCGTTAACAAACCTCACTCTCGCTTTGAGAGAGTGAAAGAATAGCAAACCAGCCCCGCGGTGCCGCTTATGCAGCATCGCGGGGTTTTGCGTTTCTTGCCGGTAAATCTTGCCTGGACGGAATACCTTTCCCTGGAACCTGCGGGGAACCGATTTCCATTTCATGACAAAAAGCCATTCACCCTCTCGCCAGGCGGCCCTTGTCACGGAGGATCGAGTTGAGGATTGTGAAACAGGGACCGGCTGCGTGGGAAAACGCTGGTCACTTCCCCTTCGCCTAATCGCCAGTACCCTCATCTCGTTCCAGGTGATGGCTATCTTCTGGCCGCCATTTACCTTTGCCAGTCGCGCGGGGAACGGTTCCTCAAGCCCCTTTGCCGACGGCGTGATGAGTTGGATGCGGCCGTACGTATCGTTTATGTTTTTGGACCACGGCTATTTCTTCTTTGCACCCAATCCAGGGCCAAGCCACCTTGTGCAGTACAAGGTCGCTTTTGCCGACGGCCGCAATCCCGTGGAAGGTGTGTTTCCAAACCTGCAAGAAGAACAGCCGAGGCTCCTTTATCACCGGCATTTTATGCTGGCGGAGTCTTTGCATAACGCCTTCGTTCCGCCGGAAGAGCCGCAAGCACCTCGGCTGCCGAATAACCTCTCCGAATCCGAGCGCCGTTCTCTGGAGGCGGAGCAAAGAAAAATTCTGGCTCTGCAGACAGCCGCTTGGAAGCACCGTCGCGAGCAATACGAGTTGCTTCGCAA
>CAYUJE010000125.1:0-17587 GCA_964444865.1 uncultured Pirellulaceae bacterium
CTCCGCGAAAGAACGTCCTTTCGCGGAGCGAAAGGCGACAATGTGGTCGTGGTGGTCACCTCGCGCACTGGCCCGCACTTCGCCCCTGAGCTTTTTCAAGCCGCCGGTTATGACCCGTTTGCCGCGTCGGTCCTCATCGCCAAAAGTCCCTGCGGCTTTCGGGCGGCTTATGCGGCGAGGGCGGCGCAGGTCTTCAGCATTCGTGCCCCCGGCTGTGCGCCGAGCGACTTCTGGAATTACGAATACCGCAATATCCCGCGTCCCCTTTGGCCGTGGGATGAAATTCCGGGCTGGCAGCCGCAGCCACAGATCTACCGCGCCCCCAGCACAGCGGATAATCCGGCGAATAGCCGGTAGCTGGCGACGAACAGTTAGCAGGCTTTGCCAGGAGGTACTCAATGTTCGGATGGTTGTTCTGGATGGGGGTAGTGGTGCTCGCGGTGGCCGGAACATTCGGGCTGCATCGACTCTGCTTGTATCTGGAGGATCGCGGCTATATGTATTACCTGCGGACGAAACCGCAAGGGAGTGCTGCCCCAGCAATGCTCGATCTGCGAGAGCTTTTTCAACCGAGCGTTCGCCATGTGATCGAAGCTCAAGACGACAAGCTAGTGAAGCACGATGCAGCCGGTGATGACACGGAGCCAGGCCGATCCGGCACCGACCTTCCATGACACGACCGCATTCTGTCGTCGACCTGGAACGGTTCGGTCCCAATGCGACATTGGCCGATCCGCCAACTCTTGAGGATGCACGTGTTTATTGCCGCGAGCTCACCCGCAAGCATTACGAGAACTTCAGTGTCAGCCACTGGCTCTTGCCATGGGAGTTGCGGCAGCACTTCTGCAACCTGTATGCGTATTGCCGCTGGGCCGATGATCTGGCGGATGAGATTGCGGACGATGAAGAGTCGCTAAAGTTACTGGACTGGTGGGAGTCGCAGGTCAGGCAACTCTACGAAGGCACTGTTTCCACTCATCCCGTCTTCATCGCCCTGGCCGATACGGTTCACGAATTTGCCCTCCCCCGTGAGCCGCTCCTGGATTTGCTCTCCGCATTTCGCCAGGACCGAATAAAAGTCCGCTACGCAACGTTTGAGGAACTGCTCGACTACTGCCAACGGAGCGCGAATCCGGTGGGCCGGCTGGTACTGCATTTGGGTCGCTGTCACAAGGAAGAAACGGCGCAGCTCTCGGATTCGATTTGCACCGGTTTGCAGCTTGCCAACTTCTGGCAGGATCTCCGCCGCGATTTTGAGATGGGAAGAATCTATCTGCCGCGGGAAGATTTGGTCCGCTTTGGAATCGACGAGCCGCAATTGCCGAGCAGTCCAATGAATCCGCAATTCCGCGACCTGCTGAAATTCGAAGTCGACCGCGCCGAAGAATATCTTCTCGCCGGCAAACCGCTCATAAAGCTCGTCTCCCCGCAGCTTCGCGTCAGTGTGCGGCTCTTCGTGGACGGCGGCATGGCAATCCTCGCGGCAATCCGCAAGCAGGGGTATGATGTCTGGACCCGTCGGCCGGTGGTCGGCAAGTGGACGAAACTGCGGCTGCTGCTGGGGGCTTATTGGCGGCGAAATTCATGAAGAACGATTTGGAAACGAGCTACCGCCACTGCCGAGCGGTGGTCCGCCGCGCTTCCTCCAATCTAGCCTCCACTTTTTGGCTGCTGCCGGCGGAACAGCGGCGGGGAATGGACGCTCTCTACGCCTTCGCCCGCCAGGCGGACGACCTGACGGATAGCGACGAGCCGCCGGAAATTCGACAGCAGCAACTCGCTGCGTTTCGCCGGGCAATCTCGATTCGACTGACCGCACATGGGTCGGAGCCGTTCTCATTCGAGCATCGCGGCCCGCTCGCTCTGCTGCCGGCATTGGAAGATACCGTGCGGCGGTTTGAAATTCCGCCGGAGCATCTGCTCGAATTGCTTGACGGCGTGGAAATGGATTTGCACCAGTCGAGCTATGCCACGTTCGACGAACTGCGGACTTATTGCTACCGCGTGGCCTCGGTGGTCGGCCTGGCATGTCTTCCGCTCTGGGGCTGTCGGGATGCGAGAGCCACCAAGCCGGCAATCGACTGCGGGCTGGCGTTTCAATTGACCAACATTCTGCGAGACGTTCGCGAAGACGCGGAACGTGGCCGAGTCTATCTGCCAGCGGAAGAAGTGGCGAGATTCGGGCTGCAGCCAGCGGACATTGTTGGATGCGAGAACACCCAGGCATGGGGCGAATTCCTGCAATTCCAAGTCGCCAGGGCAGAATCATTTTTCGCCTCCGGCGCAACCACCAGCCGATTCCTTCCTCCAGCGGGGCGAAGCGTTTTTAATTTGATGCTGGCCCGTTATCAGGCCATCCTGGCGGAGGTCAAACGTCGCGGTGTCGACGTGCTGCGGGAACGCGTGCAGCTGAGCTATCCGCACAAGCTGATGATTGCGGCGAAGGCGCTGCTGGGGTCGGGAAGGGTTTTCGCATCCAAGAGCGAATTGTCGCCAACAAACGTCGCCGCGAAAACTCTTCCTGACCCGGTTACGTCCAGTGTCGCAGCCGAGAACGGGGTCGGGAGAGGTTTTCGCGGGCCGGCACTTTCGAGAATCGATATCGTCTCGCCGCGAAAACCCCTCCCGACCCCCACGGTTGCCATCATCGGCGGCGGGCTCGCTGGTTTGGCCGCCGCCGCTTCACTCTGCGAGCGAGGATTTCGGGTCGAACTCTATGAGGCCCGGCGGCGATTGGGGGGACGAGCCGGGTCGTACATCGACAAAGAAACGAACCAGTCGGTCGACCATTGCCAGCACGTCGCGATGGGCTGCTGCACGAGCTATCTCGACTTCTGCCGCCGGACGGGAATTCTGGAACTCTTCGAGCGGCATCGCATGCTCTATTTTTTTGGCCCGGATGGTAAACGATGCGATTTTGCCGCGTCGAGGTGGCTCCCCGCGCCGCTGCACTTGGGGCCAGCCTTCTTGGGGCTTTCCTATTTGACGCTTCGAGAGCGCTTGAGCATCGCTATTTCGCTACTAAAACTCTCTCGTTTGCCCACCACGGAGCAGTCGGGCGAACCATCCATTGGGCAGTGGCTGCGACAGCAAAAGCAGTCGCCTCGGAGCATCGAGCGATTCTGGCAGGTCGTGCTGGTGAGTGCCCTGGGAGAATCTCTGGACCGCGCCTCCTTGACCGCGGCCCGCAAGGTCTTTGTCGATGGTTTTATGTCAGGCCGAGATGCGGGCGATGTCTGGATTCCCAAGGTACCGCTGGCGGATCTCTATGAGCGAATTGCTCAGTGGCTCATCAGACGAGGTGTTACCATCCACCTCAATACACCCGTGGATAGCATTGGTGGCACAAACGGCGAATTGTCTCTGCAGTTCAAGGACGGCCAATCGGCTCGTCCGAATTCCATCATTTGCGCCGTCCCGTGGCGTCAATCCGCCGAGATTCTGCCGCCAGCGGCGGGCAAGGACCTGCCTGAAATTCACTCCTCTCCCATCACCAGTCTCCATCTCTGGTTCGACCGCCCAATCACTTCACTGCCGCACGCCGTCCTCGTCGGCCGACTGAGCCAGTGGATGTTCGCAAGGAAAAGTGGGGTAGGCTTCCAGCCTGCCCAGCAGCAAGAAGCCGGCGAGCACTACTACCAGGTCGTCATCAGCGCCTCGCACGAGCTAGCCGGTCGCGACCGCGAAGACGTACTGCGCGAAGTGCTCGCCGACTTGCACACGGTTTTTTCAGAAGCCCGCTCAGCCACGCTCCTCCGCTGGCAAATGATCACCGAGCAGGAGGCGGTCTTCTCGGTTCGTCCCGGATTGGAAGCACTCCGCCTCGCGCAGCGAACCAGGGTTCCGGGGCTCTTCCTCGCCGGCGACTGGACCGCCACAGGCTGGCCCAGCACCATGGAAAGCGCCGTTCGCAGTGGCCATCTAGCGGCGAACGAGGTCTTCGCCAGGTGACAAGCTGTGACGAACCCAAGCCTCTCGGCAGTGGCAAACCCGCTCACCACAAGCTATCTTGCCGTTTAGCCCCATTCGCCTCCGCGCAATCGCTTCTCAGCCGCGGACCGAGGATTTCTGCAATGCTGGAACTTGTTGATATCGCCAAATCGTTCGGCAAGACGCAGGTCTTGAAGCCGACCAATCTTGTCTTCGAGCAGGGAAAAATAACGGTCCTGATCGGCCCCAGCGGCTGCGGCAAGAGCACGATTTTGCGGATCATGATCGGCCTGATTGAACCGAGCCAAGGGACTGTGAAGTTTGGCGGGGAGGTGCTCTCCCCCCAAAACATCATGCAGATGCGGCGGAAAATGGGATATGTCATTCAGGACGGCGGACTGTTTCCGCATCTCTCCGCCCGCGACAACGTCGGCCTGATGGCTCGCTATCTGGGCTGGGGAAAATCACGAGTAAACCAGCGAATGGAAGAGCTCGCCAAGCTCACGCGATTGCCCGACGGAGCGCTCGACCGCTATCCCTCGCAACTCTCCGGCGGCCAGCGACAACGGCTGGGAATCATGCGGGCTCTGATGCTCGATCCCGATGTCATTCTCCTGGATGAGCCGATGGGGGCACTCGATCCGCTGGTTCGATTCGATTTGCAAGAAGACCTGCGGGCCATCTTTCAGTCGCTGCAAAAGACCGTCGTCCTGGTCACGCACGACATGGGAGAAGCCGGCTTCTTTGGCGATACCGTCGTCTTGCTTGGCGGCGGCGAAATCGTGCAGCAAGGGACGCTCGACGAGATGATCCGCTCCCCCGCCAGTGAATACGTCACCCGTTTCATCAACGCTCAGCGCCTGCCCGGCATGGAAGTAAAAGTGGTGGCGGCATCATGAGGCAGTTCATTCTTACAACGCTGGCAGCCGCGATGCTGCTCATGACGATTTCGGCTCGCGCTGAATCTCCCGATCCGCCGCTCATCCGCATCGGCTCCAAGAGTTCGATTGAGAATGTGACGCTCGGAGAGATGCTGACGCTGCTGGCCGATGAAGCCGGCGCGGATGCCCGGCATCAGAGTGCCTTGGGAGGAACGCAAATTGTCTTTGCGGCTCTTAAAAAGGGGGATATCGACGCGTACGTCGAGTACACCGGCACTCTCAGCCAGGAGATTCTCAAGGGACAGCGGGTCCGGAGCGACGACGACATCCGCGCCGCCTTGGCCAAAATGGACCTGGTGATGAGCCAGCCTCTCGGATTTAACAATACCTATGCCCTGGGCATGAAAGCGGAGGTTGCCGAAAAACTGGGGGTGAAGAGCATTTCGGATCTTGGCAAATTGGCTAGATCGCCGGGGGACACAAAACTCAAGTTCGGCTTCAGTGATGAATTCCTGAAGCGAGGAGATGGCTGGCCGGCAGTCAAGGTGCTCTATCAATTCAGCGACGTGCCGACAGGGCTCGATCATAGCTTGGCATATCGCGGCTTAGCGGCGGGAACCTTGCATGTTACCGATCTATATTCCACGGATCCCGAAATCGATAAATACAAACTCAGGGTGCTGGAAGATGATCTAGCCTGCTTTCCCGAATATCACGCCGTCATTCTCTATCGCACCGATTTGAAGGATCACGCTCCAAAGGCCCTGGAAAATCTCCTCAAACTGCAGGGCCAGATTCATAACGAGCAAATGATGGAGATGAATACCCGTGTGCGAATCGATCACGATCGTGACCGCAATGTGGCAGGAGATTTTCTGCGGGAAAATCTCAAAATTGAAACCGGCAGTGGCGAGGAGCGAAAATGGGTGCTGATGGGCCACGATTTTGTGCGCAATACCACGCGGCATCTGCTGCTGGTGTTTTGCTCCCTTTCGGCGGCGGTGGTAATTGCCTTGCCGCTCGGCATTTGGGCCTTCAAGTATCCCAAGGTAACGCATGGCATTCTGGGGATCGTGGGCATCATTCAAACGATTCCGTCCATGGCGGTCCTGGTATTCATGGTGCCGATCTTAGGACTGGGCGTGAAACCGGCCATCATGGCCTTGTTCCTCTACAGCCTGCTGCCGATTGTGAGAAATACCTATGCCGGGCTGAATGAGATTCCCGGGAATCTGAAAGAGTCCGCCATCGTCCTCGGCCTCTCGCGGCAGGCCCGGCTCTACCTCGTCGAACTTCCCATCGCCTCGCGTTCCATTCTGGCAGGCATCAAAACAGCCGCGGTAATTAACGTGGGCACTGCGACCATAGGCGGCCTGATTGGTGCCGGCGGCTATGGCGAGCCCATTCTTACCGGCATTCGGCTGGCCGATGTGAGCCTGCTGTTGCAGGGCGCAGTCCCCGCGGCACTGTTAGCCGTGGTGGTGCAGGGGATGTTTGAACTCTTGGAAAGACTCGTGGTCCCCAAGGGACTGCGGCTGGCGCAGGGCGACTGATTTGCACCTTTGCTAAGCAGCAATTCTCGTGGTCTGGAACCGCTGCGGTTCGACCTGGGCCGGGCTGTGTTGAGTCCGGTAGAACTTGACCTCATCCTCTTCCAAAAACCAGATGGCGGAAGCCCCATCCGCCTCAAAACGTCGGCCGCAATAGCTGCCGTTGCGAATCAAAATCGATTCGCGGAACTGATCCGGTTCACGGACATCCATCCGAGAGAATGTATCCGTCACTAGACGGCGAATTTCGTCGATGCGCTGGGCATGATGCATGTCCTCCCTCATCGGCACAGCTTGCCAGCCCACTTGGCGTTCTCAACTACCGACGTTACAGCTTACCTCGCCCGACGAAAGCCCGCATTCGCCAGAATGCGCAGCGGTTCCAGGCCGCTAGCAGCGCGTGCCGATAGCACGTGTTATGGAAGACGAAATCGAAGGCCGGCTGGAAGATCTGCAACTCGTGGAAATCCAGGAGCTGTTGGAAGAGCATGGGATCGAACTCAGTGAAGCCGAAGTTGCCGACCTCGCCCGCTTCGTCATGGAAGCGGGCGGACTGGAGGCAGCACTGGCGGTGCTCGAACAACTATCCCAAGCTAAAAAGGCGGCGTAAGAAAGCCGCCTCGCCATCCCGGCATTCCGTCTGAGTGAAGTGCATCATTTACAGAATCTTGGCCAGCGTCTCTAGCGCAGCGCGGGCAGATTCGATGCCCCCCATTTTGTCTGCCAGTTTTTTGGCCAGAACCAAATTGGCGAGCACATCTCCACTGCTGCGTCCTGCCGGACGACCAGGGCGGCGCCCAGGACGTTTCCCTTTACCGGACTTGCGTCGCTCGTTTGACAGAATTGTGCTGACATAGATCGGAGTGACCTTAATCCCCGCGCTCGCAAGTCCTTCGGAGACTGCCTTGGGTTTGGCATTCGGGTTGGATTCCACATACTTGCGGATTTCTTCCGAGAGATTAACACCGGCTCGCTTCTTGGCCATGAGAGTTGCCCTATCAAGAGTTTTTAGTGTGACACGAGGACTGTCACGTTAAAGGGAGAGTATATCGCTGTCAACCGACATGCGCAAGAATCGCATATACATGGATAGCAGTATGGGAACCAAAATGGCATTGATATATTTGCGCCATCATTGCAAATGCTGTCCCTTAAAACCGCGATTGTGAATGTACCGAGATTTATAACCCTGCAAGGCCAAGGTAGTCGCTCCGGGGGGAATATGCATCGCTCCAAGAGGACAAGAGGCCTCGCCACCACACGGTCCGTGTGCAGGGGGTTTAAGGGGGCAATCGTTGCTTCTAAGATGATGTTTTGCCGTTTCCTCGATACTCAGCCATGCCATTTTATCCGCACCGCGAGTTTACGCTCTCCTTTGAACTTTTCCCGCCGAAGACGCCGGCCGGAGAGGAGGCGATGTATTCCAGCGTGGCGGAGTTAATGGCGTTTCAGCCGGATGTCATCACTTGCACTTATGGGGCGGGGGGCAGCACGCGCGACAAGACTCTGGAAATCACGGAACAGGTCAAACGAAGATTCGGCGTGCGAGTTGCATCGCATCTCACCTGTGTTGGCTCGACTGTAGAACAACTCAGGAGCTATCTTCAGGAAGCGAAAGCCCGCGGTGTCGACAATATTGTCGCGCTGCGGGGCGATCCCCCCAAAGGCGAATCTTCCTTCCAGGCCGTGGCAGGAGGTCTGCGCTATGCTTCGGAACTTGTGCAGCTGGTTAAGGGAGAGTTTCCCAGCTTTGGCATCGCAGTCGCCGGCTATCCCGAGACTCATCAGGATGCCATCAGTCCATCCGCGGATCTCGAAAACCTGCGGCGGAAAGTCGTCGCGGGTGGCGAGGTGGTGATTACACAACTTTTCTATGACAATGCCGACTTTTTCCGTTTTCGGGATGCCTGCCAGGCTATGGGTATTTCCGCCCCAATTATTCCCGGAATTCTTCCGGTAACGAACCTGTCCCAAGTTCAGCGAATTACTTCCCTCTGCAAGGCCCGTTTGCCGCAGCAAATGGTCGACGATCTTTCCGAGCGCGAAGATCCGCAGTGGCAGTTCGATCGCGGCATCGCCTACGCGACCCGGCAGGTACAAGAATTGATGGATGCCGGCGTACCTGGAATTCACTTCTACGTCCTTAACAAATCTCAGGCTACCGGCGCGGTGCTCAAGGCGGTCAAGCGGACGAACTGAACTGCGGCCCATACTATCCCCCATGAATAGTCCCTCCCATTCCCGCCGCAGTTTCTTTCAGCACGTCGGCGCTGGACTTCTGGGAACGGCGCTCTGGGAGCTTTTGCAAGCCGAGTCGCGAAGCAACGAACCTGCCACGAGAGAACAGCGCAGAAAAGAAGTTCCCACTCTCCGTCCCCGTCAGCCGCCTCTTCCGGCGAAAGCCAAGTCCGTCATTCATCTGTTTATGAATGGCGGCCCCAGCCAGATGGACCTGTTTGATCCCAAGCCGGAACTCGACAAGCATCATGGCGAAGCCTATTTCGACAAGATTGCGGGCGAGGTTGAAAACGTCAAGGATGCCGGCGCGCTGATGCGGAGCCCGTTTAAGTTCGCCCAGCACGGTGCGTGCGGCATGTGGGTTTCCGATGCACTGCCGCATACGGCCCGGCATGTGGACGATCTGGCGCTGGTCCGTTCGCTATTCACCACGAATATCACGCACGAGCCGGCGCTCTATCTCATACAAACCGGCCGGATGATTTCCGGTCACCCGACGCTAGGCTCCTGGGTCATCTATGGTCTCGGGAGTGAATCGCAAAATCTGCCGGCGTATATCGTGCTGGACGATCCTTTGGGCCTGCCGATTAACGGCGTGGAGAACTGGGGGGCGGGTCTGTTGCCTCCGATTTACCAGGGGACTCGCTTTCGCAGCATAGGCTCACCAGTCCTCAACCTGCGGCCAGAGAAAGATGACCCGCCAGCTGTGGCGTCCTTGCAAAGGGGACTGCTGATGGAATTGGACCAATTACATCAAGCCCAGCGTCCCGGACAGCCGAACTTGGAAGCTCGCATTGCCAGTTACGAATTGGCCGCTCGCATGCAACTCTCCAGCAGCGAGGCCCTCGACTTGTCGCGCGAGAGTCAGCAGACGCTCGATCTGTACGGCATTGGCAAGCAACCGACCGATTCCTACGGCAGGCGCTGCTTGATTGCCCGCCGTTTGATCGAGCGCGGGGTGCGGTTTGTGCAACTCTTTATTAATGCGCAGATATGGGACAATCATACGGGGCTGGCGAGCGATCTCAAGACAGCTTGTGACCGAACCGATCTTCCCATCGCGGGCTTGCTTACGGATCTTAAGCAGCGAGGTTTGCTCGACGAGACACTCTTGGTCTGGGGGGGCGAATTCGGCCGACTGCCGATTGCGCAGTTATCGGCGGATAAGGACGAAAAGAAATCCGGCCGGGACCATAACAAGAATGCCGCATGCTGCTGGTTTGCGGGCGGAGGGGTCAAGGGAGGGACCACTTACGGCAGCACGGACGAGATTGGCCTGGCAGCGGTGGAGAACCGTGTGAGCGTCCCGGATTGGCACGCCACGATTTTGCATCTGCTCGGCCTTGACCATGAGCAACTCTTCATTGATCAGCACGGCCTGCGCGAAAAGCTGTCGGGCGTTGAACCGGCTAAAGTCATTCGCGACATTCTGGCCTAAGATCAAGCTCATTCCTATTTTCGCGTTGAGTTCTTCATTTGTCGCGGCCATCTATCGGCAGTACCACTATTCGGACCCGCCAGTTCTGGATTGAGCAGTACGATGCATTCCGTGACGGAGTCGCATGAGCAAATAAGGACGACAATGCAACCCGAGCCTGAATGCGCGAAGTAGGACATCGGGGAAGATCGCGAGACGCAGGCCGCCGTTCGGGAACTAATGGCATTCCTTTCCGCGGATGTCTTGAGGGAAACCCGCAGGGGAACCATCGACTCTCAAGACCCTGCATTTCTAAGCGGGTTCATGGACCATGCGTCGCGGCTTTCGTTGACGGATCCGCGGAACGGACGGCGAATCTTGGGCAGGATCATTCGGCTTCGCACGCTGCTCCCTCGTAATTTGCGGAACCAGGAATCGCTGTACCATCGAGGGTAAAAAATGTCGGAAACAGGGTGGGTCGCAACACAATCTGCCCTTGCGGCAATGGGCGCAAATACAAGCAGTGCTGCATGCGTAAAGTGTGACGGAGATTGTATTTACGAAGAGTGCTGGTCGCCACCAGGAGAAATTCCAATTTGAGAACATTGGACAAAAAACCGGTTTTTGACGAATCACGCATTGAAAAGTCCGCTTGGGGGCAGTAAGTAAAAGGAGGATGCCTAATTTCTCCCAGGAAGACCTTATGTCCGTTCTGTCGATTCCGTTGACGACCGTCGATTCTCCTCCACGCCTTGCGAAGAACAACACCGCCCTGCAAAAGCTCAAGGACGAGGAATTGCTGGCTCGTTTTTTCAAGACCAGCGAGGAAGGCGCGTTCTCGACGCTCGTATCTCGTTACGGTTCGTTGGTATACGGAGTTTGCAAACGGGTTCTGGGAAATGCGACTGACGCGGAAGACGCATTCCAGGCCACGTTTTTAGTGCTGGTAAAAAAAGGAGCCAAGCTGCAGCAACCGGGTCGATTGGCTAACTGGCTTTACGGCGTTGCGTTTCGCACTGCCAGCCACGTTCGATCCAAACGAGCTCAGCGTGCACGAGTCGAAAGAGAGGCCAGTGCCATGCCCGCCACGAAGTCCGATTTGGCTGACATGAATTACGAACAGCTGTGGAACGTACTAGACGAGGAAATCAATCAGTTACCGCCGAAATACGCACTCCCTCTCGTTCTCTGCTATTTGGAAGGGAAAACCAACGCCGAGGCGGCCACACAACTTGGTTGGCCGGAAGGGTCGATGTCCCGCCGTCTTTCCCGTGCCAAAGATCTGCTTCGTTCGCGACTTTCCAAGCGGGGAATGGCCATGTCGGTGGTCCTCTTGGCAGCCGCGATGTTCGCCCGACCCGCATCGGCTTGTGCTCCGGCGCAGCTGATGGCTTCCACGGTGGAGGCTGGGACTTTGCTCGCTCAAGGTGCCAAACTGGCAGACGTCGCAACCCCGTTTGCCGCTAAGATCGCGGAAGAAGTGGTCCTCGGTCTGGCAGGGGGCTATAAACTTGCGGCCTCACTCGTGGTCGCCGCCGCTTCTCTGTTCATTGCTTCCTCGGCAATCGTTTGGCATGTTGCGGTGCCAGAAGACACCACGGTATTTCAATTGCTTTACACAACGTCCCTTGAAGCGCCGCCGGATACCACAGGCAGTCTCTACTCCGCCAGCATTTCTATTCCTCCCCCAAAGAATCCGGATAGTCCCAAGGAAAAGCTGGAGACCGACGAGAAAACAATTACCACCCCCGCCAAAGCCAAGAAGGAGTAATGGCTGAAGTTCCGGCGAGTGGTTGCGGCCTCATTTTCCTCCCACAATTTGCACCTGTGCTGAGGAACCAGGGATGTCCAGCAACTCCAAGGTCAGTGCGTTCGCTGGCCCCGCGGCTGCCACGGCAAGTGTCAGCGTATGGTGGCCTTTTTCAAGGTCGAGGTCGCTGACCCGGCCTGAAAGAGGAGTCGGCTTCCCATCCACCCAAAGCGACACTTGGTTGCCGGGCGAGGAACTGACAATTGTTCGCACTTTGCCTGCCGTGGAAACGTCGAGTTCCGCTCGGACGAAGCGAATCGGATCCTGCCCCTCATGCACTACAAATGACGGCAGCGAATCGAGCGGCAACTCGCCGGCCACGGTGCTGTAGGCGCTGTCCCAAGTGAGCGCCGAGTCATCGCTCGCAGCACTATCAAAGCTGGTGCGGTTGAGCAGCGTGTGAGCTTCCTTGGTCCAAACCAACGCTCGCCAGCGGCGGACGACCCGTTTCGGGCCGATGGTGTACTGGCCGCCAACCTTGCCAAGTTCCGATAGAAAACGAACCAGATCAACTAGTTCCGCTCGTGTCAGTGCATCCGCGGCCCCATCGGGCATCAGGGAGCGAGGGCTGTCCTTCATCTGCTCGATGCTGGCCTTGGCGATTGTGACGAGCTTGTCTTCGGCACTTCGCAGAACAATCGTTTCGCCATCTTCGCGAACGACGACACCGGTGTACTGCTGGCCGTTGTCGTCGAGAATCAACTTGGAATGAAAGCCTTCCTTGATCTTGGACGACGGTGTGATCAGCGATTCCACCAGATAGTCAGGCTGGGCACTCGCTCCGATACTGACGAGGTCCGGACCGACGACCCCTCCCGCACCGCCAATGGCGTGGCATTTCATGCAAAGGAGCTGAGCGTTTCGATAAATCGCTTCGCCACGGGCGGGATTCCCCATCTCTTTGACCTCGGCCACCAGGCCGGCAACCAAATCTGGTGTTAGTTTCCAGACGGCTGCTTCCAAGCTTCCCGCCTTTTGCACGGAGGCAATCAGTTCCTCGGAGGGCTGAGGGCTGGCGCGTACCGCGCGCAGGACAAGTTTGGCCGTGTCGGGTCCGAGCTTGGCATCTTTCAAGGCGGCGGTCATCGCTGCCGGACCTTGTTGATTGACCAATAGTGGCACGATGGCGACCGCGGGATCAATGCCCGGCGGCGCTTCCGCCAACAACTTCATCGTGAGTTCAGCGGCCAGCTTCACATCAAGAGTAGCCATGGCACCGATGGCCCGCTGGCGCAAGTCGAGCGACTTTTCTTCGCCGCCAAGTTGCGCCAGATTCGACTTGCTGGCTTCGCCTCCAAGTGACGCCAGTGCGTCAATCGCCGCGGCGCGAAGCTCCAGGGGCGCACTGGGAGTCATTGCCACGCGGAGCATGATCGGCTGAGCGGCGGGCTGCTTCCAAGCCCCCGCGGCTCGGAGGACCGAGGCAACCAGGCGAGCATCCGCCCCTTCACCCAGGCGAACAAGCTGCGACAAGTCTCCAGCCGGCAGCACCTTCTTCAGCCGGCTGGTTTCGACGAGCGAATCGAGCAGTGCCGCTTTGCGAAACGCCGGCAATTTAGACTTTTCATCGACGATGATGGCATAAATCGCCCCCAACTCTTTGGCACCGCCAAGCTGCGCAATGAGGCCGAGAATCTCATCGACCCGATTCGCGGGGAGCCTGTCGGCTTGAATGAGCCCGAGAAGCGTGGGGACCACGTCGGGCGAATTCACGGCTTTGAGGGCATAGGTCAGACGTTCCACATTTCCGCCGAACACGTCTTTGCCTTCTTTCACCTCCGGCAGCCAGGCGGGGGACAGGTCTCGCATCGCTTGCCATAAGGCAAAATCAAGGAAGCGATCCATTGGTTTAGCGAGGACATTAGTGGCTCCCAGAGCGGCATAGTCCGTTCCGACCTCTGCCAGGCCTCGCACACCCTCTAGCCGCACTCGCGGATGCTGATCCACGACGGCCGTGCGAAGAAACGGATAGGCCAGTTTCTGATCCCCGGTATCCAGCCGCGTCCGCCAGTGCGAGGCGGTGCGCGTGGCCGCGGCGCGGATGCGGTGGTCCTTCGATTTGGCCAGATCCTTCAGCAGGCCCAGGCCGATGGAGGTATCGTTGATACATTCACAAAGCCACAATCCTTCCAGCAGGTGATGTTCATAATTGGGATCCGCCTTGTCGAGTCCCGCTAGCCATCGCTGCAGCATCACATCCACATTCGCTCCCCTGACGCGATGGTGCTTGAGCATGATTTTGGCATTTTGCCTCGTCCACTCTTCCGGCTCTTTGAGGAGTGCGAGCAGTTGATAAACGTCGGCGTCCTTAGGAATCGCCGTTTGCAGCGGTTTCCGTCCTTTGGCACTCACCCGCCAGATGCGGCCGTGGGTGTGGTCGCGGCGCTCGTCGCGGAAATCGACTTCGCCGTGCTGAATAATCGGGTTGTACCAGTCGGCGATGTAGATTGCTCCATCCGGCCCCATCTTGACATCAATCGGGCGGAAGGCGACGTGCTGCGTCTTGATGAGTTCCGTTTCCTGCCGGGAAGCGTAGCCGCTGTTGTCTTCGGTGACGACGAAACGGCAGACGCGGTGGGCACGAAAGTCGTTCGTGATCATGTTGCCGTCCCAGTCCGGCGGCAGATGGCGACCGCCGACAATCTCGAGTCCGCAATGCTTGGGGCTGCCTGGGTTGAGGCCAGCGACGATGCGCGTGGCTCCCGGAGCGGAAAAGAAAACGGCACCAGGGAAGACGTAATTGATTCCCTCGCCAAACGCCCCGTCGGTGGCGAACGACTGCCCCCAGCGGTCAAAATGGTGCCCCCAGGGATTCACAAACCCGGAGCAGAGCACCTCAAGCTCCATCGTCTCGGGCCGGAACCGCCAGATGCCGCCGCCGTTGAGACGCTTCACGCCGTAGGGGGTTTCAATGTGCGAATGGATGTAGATCGACTGGTTCATGTAGAGGCAGCCGTCGGGTCCCCAGCGGAGCGTATGGAGCAGATGGTGCGTGTCCTCGGTTCCAAAACCGCTGAGGATGATCTTCTTCTGGTCCGCCTTGCCATCGCCGTCGGTATCTGCGAGGTGAATTAATTCGGTGCTGTTAGCGACGTAGCAGCCCCCGTTGTGGTCCGGCAAAACGCCGGTTGGAATTAACAGCCCTTCCGCAAAAACAGTGGCGTTTCCGGCCTTTCCATCGTTATCGGCGTCCTCCAGGATCAGGATCTTGTCCGTGGCCTTTTGTCCCGGCTTCACTTGCGGATAGACCTCGCTCGACGCCACCCACAGCCTCCCTTGCGCGTCAAAATTCATCTGAATTGGCTTCGCCAGCAGCGGATCCGCGGCATAGAGGTTGACCTCCATCCCCTCGGCAACGATAAAGGTCTTTCTTTCCAGTTCCGGGTCCGGATCGGGAATGTCCTTGAGTTCCCGCTGGGCAAATGCGGACGAAGGAACAAGCGAGAGCACCGCGCCAAGCACAAAAACTAGATTCCAAACAGATCGCATTGAGCACCAAGGATTTTTGAAAGTCCACGGAAGGTCCAGACTTCAGTTGCCATCTTACCGGCAAAAAAGCCTGCCTGATAGCGACGCTATGCGGACGAATTTTCGTCCAAGGAGGTGATTTGGAGTTACGCCACTGCGTAAGATTCGGAACAATGGAGTTGCCCCGTATTGGGTACATCGAAGCGAACAACGTGTCTCATTGAATTTGGTGGTTCATGGTCTGGAAGGCCGCATTGGCGATTATTGTCGTTCTGGCCGTTGCTGCGGGCGGGGCCGCGTATTGGTGGTACTTGCAGCAGGCCAATGGAACATTGGTGTTGCCGGGAACTGTAGAAGTACAGGAGGTGCGGCTGAGTTCGAAGATCGGCGGACGAGTGAAAGATGTGTTTGTGGACGACGGCGCACATGTGCAGGCGGGTGAACCGCTCGTCGAACTGGATATTCCCGAGTTGCGAGCTCAGCGGAAACAGATTGTCGCGCAACTCGCTGCGGCCAAGGCGGCGGCGGACAAGGCAGATCATGGCCCGCTGGAAGAAGAATTTGCAGCTTCCTTGGCAACATTAAACGCAGCCAAGGCACGACTCGCCAAAATGGACAAAGGGAACCGAGACAAGGAAATTGAGCAGGTGCAGCAGAACGTCGACGCCTGGAAAGTGGACCTTGCCAATGCCCGCCGCGATTTGCAGCGCATCTCTGGACTCGTCCAGTCCAAAGCCGCCACGCAAAAGGAACTGGACGACGCCGATTCTCGATACAAGCGACTTGAAGCGACCGTCAACGAAGCCAACGCCCGCCTCGACCTAATGAAAGAAGGCTTTCGAGAAGAAGATAAGGCAGAGGCTCTGGCGGAATTTAATCGGGCCAAGGCCAACGATGCGCTGCTACACACTGGGACCCGCGAAGAGGATAAAGCTGCCGCTCACGCACGGGTCGACGAACTGGAAGGCAAGCTTGCCGAACTGGATATCAACATCTCCGAAGCGATTGTGAGGGCTCCGGAGGATGCCATCGTAGAACTTGTTAGCGTGCGCAGAGGAGACACCACCGCCCCCAACCAGCCGGTAGTCAGAATTCTGCGGGCCAAGGATCTCTGGGTTAAGGCGTTTGTTCCCGAAACGGAACTCGGCCGCGTCCGCCTCAACGAGCCGGTCGAAGTGACGATGGATACCTACCCCGAGCGGAGATTCGAAGGGCATGTTACTTACATTTCCTCGACCGCCGAATTTACACCTCGCAACGTGCAAAGCGTGGACGAACGGCGGCACCAGGTTTTCGCCATTAAAGTCCGCGTGGAAGACCCGCAGGGGATCTTTAAATCCGGCATGGCAGCCGAAGTTCATTTGCCGAAAGAGCCGAAAGGCGAGCGGGGGGCGTCAGCCCCCTGATACGACACTACTCAGGTAACATCGTTCTAGAATGTCAGGGGGCTGACGCGCCCCGCTCGCCTAATCACTTGCATGCCGACTACTTCCAGGCCCGCTCACGTCATCGAAATCAATGGGGCGACAATCCGCTTCGGCTCCTTCACGGCTGTGGACCAGGTGAGCCTGAACGTGATGCGGGGGGAGATTTTCGGCCTGCTTGGTCCCAACGGGTCCGGAAAAACGACCCTCATACGCGCGCTTTGCGGACTATTGCCTTTCGCCGAAGGTTCCGCGACCGTGCTGGGGCGGGACGTGCAGAAGTATGCCGAAGAGGTGCGGCAGTCAATTGGCTATATGTCGCAAAAGTTTTCGCTCTACACCGACCTGACGGTGCAGGAGAACATGGACTTTTACTGCGGCATCTACGGCCTTACCAAAAGCCAGGCCAAAAGTCGGCAGGCGGAGCTGGTGCAGCTCACTGGCATGGAGCCCTATCGGGAGCGCCGCGCCGGTCGACTCTCTGGTGGGTGGAAACAGCGGCTATCGCTTGTCTGTGCCTTGTTACACCAACCGGAACTCGTGTTCCTCGATGAACCGACGGCGGGGGTCGATCCGGTTGCCCGCCGCGAACTGTGGGATCTGCTGTTTCAACTGGCCGGCCAAGGCATTACGCTGGTCGTTACCACCCACTACATGGACGAGGCCGAACGCTGCGGCCGGGTCGGCTATCTGCATCTTTCCAAGCTCCTGGTGGTCGGTACGCCCGAGGAACTCAAAGCCCTCCCCAACGTTACCCCAGCCGGCAAAAAGCGGGTGGAAATCGCCGGGCCGAACATCGCGGAACTGCTCTCAAGCATGAAGAGCCGTCCGAATGTGCAGGAAGCGACGATTTTCGGCCAGGCCATTCG
>CAYUJE010000126.1:0-17528 GCA_964444865.1 uncultured Pirellulaceae bacterium
GCCAAGACTTAACCGGCTGAAGCCGGTTACTACAAACTATGACTCCCATCGACCTTCTCCGCCGCCAATTTCTCACCTCCAGTGCCTCTGGCTTGGGAATGCTCGCGCTCGCCTCGCTGCTGCGTGGCGACGGTCTGCTTGCCGACGATGCGGAGCAGCAGGGTAACTCTGCGAACCCGCTGGCTCCCAAAGCGCCCCCGTTTGCTCCCAAGGCCAAGAACTGCATCTTCTTCTTCCCGGAAGGTGCGCCGAGCCACATCGATCTCTTCGACCCTAAGCCCAAGCTCAAGGAATTGCACGAGCAGAAGCTGCCGGAGGAGATGACCAAGAACGTCCGCTTTGCGTTCATCAAGAAGGAGACTGCCGTCCTGTGGGGGAGCAGTGCGAAGTTCACCCAGCACGGCCAATGCGGGATGGAGCTTTCCCACTGGCTGCCGAATTTGGGAAAACAGGCGGACGATATTTGCCTCATCCGCTCGATGCATACCGATGCCTTCAACCACCATCCGGCACAACTGATGATGATGAGCGGCGTCCCCCGCTTCGGCCGGCCGAGCATGGGTTCCTGGCTGACGTATGGGCTGGGGAGCGAGTCGGAGAATCTGCCGGGCTACGTCGTCCTGACTGCCGGTCGCGGCGGCAGCGGCGGGGTCTCCAACTGGAGCAGCGGCTTTTTGCCCTCCACGTATCAAGGCGTCCTTTTCCGCGGCCAGGGGGAGCCGATTTTGAATCTCGCCAATCCCCCTGGAGTCACTCCCGAAATGCAGAAGAGCGGCCTGGATGCCATCGCGTCCCTCAACCGCCGCCATTTGGAAGATTTGCAAGACCCCGAAATCGCCAGCCGCATTGCTTCGTATGAATTGGCGTTCCGCATGCAATCCGCCGCGCCGGAACTGGTGGACCTGTCGCAAGAATCACAAACCACGCTCGACATGTACGGCGTAAATCGCGCCGAACCCAAAGGCAAAGGCGGTCGCGGAGCCGGCACCGATGTTTACAAGCGGTTCGCCACCAACTGCCTGCTGGCGCGCCGCCTGGTGGAGCGTGGTGTGCGGTTTGTCACGATGGTCCATGCCTCGTGGGATGCTCACAGCGACATCAACGGCGAACTCGACTACTGCACGGGCATGGCCGACCAGCCGCTCGCCGCCCTCATTCAGGATTTGAAGCAGCGTGGGCTGCTCGATAGCACTCTGCTCGTCTTCGCCGGTGAATTCGGCCGCACCCCACTGGCCGAAAATCGGAACGGAAAGATGCCCGAGAAAGTCGGTCGCGACCATCATCCCTTCGCTTTCAGCGTCTGGATGGCCGGCGGCGGCATCAAACCCGGCCTCACTTACGGAAAAACCGACGAACTCGGCTGGGCACCCGTGGAAAATCCTGTCCACATCAATGACTTCCATGCCACCATTCTGCGACTGTTCGGCTTCGACCACAAACAATTGACGGTGAATTACAAGGGACTGAGTGTGCGGCTGACCGACCAGGGGGGCAAAGTGGTGAGCGAGCTGATGGCTTGACCGTCAAGATGATCGTTTACTGTCTTGCGTAGTGGTATCATTCCGCCTCCTGCACATCTTTCGCAGATTGTGCGGATTGACTGGGCGGCGTGAGTTTCCCAGAAAAAGGGGTGAGTTTGACATAGAATTTACCCGCGATAGGGGCAATCGCTGGTATGATTCTCCCAGGCAAGGGTTGCAGCGTATCTCGATTTTCGCTCACGGCGCGTTTGTCAACTCTTTCGCCCGAAAGCTCGCATGTCGCTGTCCGTCGAACTCTCTCCACCGTCGGTGGCCACTCCCGAATCGGCTTCCATTCCAGAGCCAGCGGTCCCCCCGGCTCCTGGCACTCTGGCCGGTCATCATTTGCCCTATCCCAAGCAGGTTTCCCGGCAGATCATGTGGAGGTACGCATTGCCACTTTTTGTAGGGCATGCGGTTGCACTTTTTGCCTTGGTGCCGTGGCTCTTCAGTTGGTCGGGGGCGGCTCTGTTGTGGGTGGGAATCTATTTCTATGGCGGCATCGGCATTAATCTCTGCTATCACCGCTTGCTCACGCACCGCGGCTTTCGCTGCCCGCTTTGGCTGGAGCGGTTTTTCGTTTTTGTTGCCCTTTGCTGCCTGGAGGACGCGCCGGCCAGTTGGGTCGCCACGCACAGGCAGCACCACAACGAATCCGATCATGAGGAGGACCCGCACAGCCCGCTCGTGAGTTTTTTCTGGAGTCATCTCGGCTGGCTCCTGGTCGATAATTCCGCGATCCGCAATACCTCCGCGTTCGATCGCTACGCGCGCGACATCCTCCGTGACCCGTTCTACATGAAGCTGCAGCGATCGCTCTTGCCGATTTGGATCTACCTCGCTCATGCCTTGCTGTATTACGTGGCGGGATTCGCCGCCGGCTACCTCGTTTCGGGAACTCTCGCCGCCGGCGTACAACTCGGCCTGAGTTGGCTGGTCTGGGGCTGCATCCTGCGCACGGTCTGCGTCTGGCACATCAGTTGGTCGGTGAATAGTCTCTCCCACGCCTTCGGCTACCGCAGCTATGCGACGCAAGACAACAGCCGCAATAACTGGCTTGTCTCCCTGCTCTCCAGCGGCGAAGGGTGGCATAACAACCATCACGAAGACCCGGCCAGCGCCACCACGCGCCATCGCTGGTGGGAATTTGACCTCATCTTCATTGTCGTCGAGGTGCTGGAGAAAGTCGGCCTAGTGACGCATGTCGTCCGGCCGCGTGCGGAACGGCGAAAGTAGGTTCACCCTATTTTCCACAATGGTGGAAAATCAGCCCACAAAATCGCTAAGCCGTCTTGGCCTTGAGATGCCAGATCGGGTCAAACTTGGGCGGCGGATTCTGGAACAAGGCCATGCTCCGTTGCAAGAGGTTCATCGTCGGCACGTCGGTCGGGTAGTCGCCCGCCAGGTTGATGAGCAGGGCCATTGCCTCCCGGAACTGCGCCTGTTCAAAGAGCGACAGGGCCTGTTCGTACTGCGTCTGGAGCTTGGGCCACGCGGCATCGGGGGTTGCGGGGAGTTCATAAAACTCGACCGGCTCGGCGATGTTCACCGTCGTAGCCGTGCAAAGTCGCCGCAGCGGAAACGCGCCGCCGAGCAAGTCGGCTGTCCCTTTCGTGACGAGCAGCGGGCAACCGACAAGTTTGGTTGCCCCCTGCACGCGGGCGGCTTGATTCACGGTCGGGCCGAACGCCCCGTATTTGATCTTCCGTCGCGAGCCGATATTTCCCACCTGGGCCGGTCCGCTGTTGATGCCGATGGAAACCCCCGTCGGCTCGCCGAGGCGAGGTTCCCAGCGGCTGTTAAATTCCGCCAGCCGCTCCCGCATCTTCAACGCGGCCCGGCAGGCGCGGACGGCGTGGTCCGGCGTCACTTCCGGAGCTCCCCAAATCGCCTCGAGCGCATCGCCGCTGTAGTCGATGAGCACCCCCCGCTCTTCCGCCACGCAGTCGGAAAGCAAGCTTAAAATGTCGCGCAGCCATTCGATCGTGATCTGCGGATCCTTCTCCGCGCTGATGCGACTGAAGCCGTTGATGTCGCAGAAGAGGACGGTGATGGTTTCGCTTTTCGCGGAGAGCATCTCTTCCCCTTGGGCTTGCAGCATGCCGGCGAGTTCCGGCGTGAAGAACTGCTCAAAGCGGACCCGCTCCGCCATCACTTGCCGCTCCTGCTCCGCTCGGGCCAGGCCAGCCGCCACGCCATAGGCCAGCAGTTCGAAGAGCCGGGCCTGCAGTTCGTCGATCGTACCGCAGCGACTGATCACTCCTTCGTTCCGCCGTTCGCCGTACAGGAGCGCGATTACCTCTCCCTCGCGGTCGAGAATCGGAGCCGCGACCAGCGACCGGACGCTTTGCAAACTTTCGCCGCGGCTGGCCGTGTCTTGGCCACCTTGGGGAGGATGAAAGACCGTTCGCTTGTCGTCCAGCACGCGGTCCAGCATCGTGCGGCTCGGCCGCCAGGTCTTCGGCAGTGTGCAGCCTTCGGCGATTTCACTCGCCGCTTGCTGCCATTCGTCACCTTGCCGCTTCAAAACGCAGGCCACATCCAAGTCGATCAGCCGCACCGCCGATTTCGCCGCTTGCTGTAGATAATCCGGCGATGAGGCAGCGCTTTGCAGCACATCCATCGCTCCTTGCAACCAGGAGAGGACATCATCCGCCGTTTGTTTGGACGCCGTCCCCTTAGTCGCACCAACGAGCGATTGCAGCGAGGGCTGGGCCGAGGCACTCCTTCGGCCTGGGGCCAAGGAGGGCTGGGCCAAGGTCTGCAGATTGAATTCCTCGCTATTCTGAGTTTCCCCTTCCAGCCGAATCGCCTTCACCAGCAAATCGCAGTACAGCGGCAAGTCGCAGACGCGGCTCTCCTTCGCCGCCAGCCGGCCGTGCGGCCCCAGGCTTAGGTCCACGTTGGCGCTCAGGTTTGTCACCAGCACCTTGTCGGTCCCCTGCGGCTCCAGGCGAAGGTGCTGCCGCGAAACCTGCTTTTCCAGTGCCCCCGCGATAATCAGCCGCACCCGGTCAGGCAGATCGACCCGGGCAACGTGCTCTCCCTTCTCCGGCTGCGGAGCAGGCTCATTTTTAGACATATCCTGCCGGCCGATTTCAATAGGCTGGCGGAGCGAAAACGAAGCGACGGGCTTCCGCTGGTCGTAAATGGTGAGTTGATAGGGCATTCTTGAATTGTAGAGTGTGTGGCGACGAGGAACGAGGCACCGATGCGCCGACGCAATGGATATCCAGCGGTATTTCTCGGCCTCCCGCACCCGCGCCAAGCCAAAAATTTCTTGTGTATATAGTGAACAAAAGAGTCGTTTCCGCATCTAGTCTCTGGGGAGTCGATGCGCGCGGAGTGCTCTAGGTAAGCGTAGAGTTGCCACCTGCGAGCAGACTTGGTTTGGGCGGCTAATCGCCGCTTATAGACGTTTGCTCCAATTCGGCAGTCGCGGAGTTGCAAACCCTGCGGCGGCCGCGACTTGGGGCGAGAGGAGGGCTCGTGAGTGAATCGAAAAAGAGCTTATGAGAGAGTGCATCAGCGTGCCAGTAATACTCGCGCTGCCGCTCTCGCAAGTGCAATAGAATCAATTACTTACGCAAGTATACCTATCTAGTTATGAATCAAAACTGGCTAAAATATGACCAAAATGAATCGCGAGAATCAAACTTAAAGCTAGAAAAGGCAACGAGTTGTGGCAAGCCGCCCATCGCGAATTGGGAGCTGATGAATCATGAATCAGACCGAGAGACTCATTTCCAGCCTTTGTACCATCTACCTTGACGGCGGAAGTACCAAGGGGCTGAGGCTCCTCGTTCGCCGATGCGAAAGGGGTCGGGAAAGGTTTTCGCGGGCACCGTTTACTCGCTATCAAAGCTCGCTTGCCGCGAAAACCCTTCCCGCCCCCTTTCCTTTCGCGGAGCGAAAGGCGACTTTACTTCCTCGCCCGCTTGTGTTTCAGCGGCAGCCAGGCCCCGTTGGCTTTGCTGCTGGCGACGGATTGCTGGATGAAGTACATCCCTTCCACGCCGTCGTTGACGTTGGGGTAGATGGTGTTCACCTTCTCGAACGGCTTTCCTTCGGCCCGCTCGATCATGGCGTCGTAGGAGCTGCGGTAGACGTTGGCGAAGGCTTCGAAGAAGGCTTCGGGGTGGCCGCTGGGGAGGCGGCAGGCCCCTTTGCCGGCGTCATTCATGAAGGAGGCGTTGGGGTCCCGCGTGAACATGCGGTGGGGTTGGCCGTTGGTCCGGACGATCATCACGTTCGGCTCCTCCTGCCGCCAGGAGAGGGCCCCCTTGGTGCCGTCGATTTCGATGAACAGGTCGTTCTCGCGGCCGTGGCTGATTTGCGAGGCGGTGACCGTGCCGAGGGCCCCGTTTTCGAACTTGATGACCGCGGTGCCGTAGTCGTCGAGCGAGCGGCCGGGTTCGAAGGTTTTGAGGTGGCAGCTAATCTGGTCGGGGAGGAGGCCGGTCATGTAGCGGGCCAGGTTGTAGGCGTGCGTGGCGATGTCGCCGAAGCAGCCGGCCGCCCCGCTCTTGGCCGGGTCGGTCCGCCACGAGGCCTGCTTCTGGTCGGAGAGCTCCAGCCGCGTCCGGAGCCAGCCCTGGATGTAGCAGGCCCGGACGGCGTTGATTTCGCCCAGCTCGCCGGACTGGATCATCTGCCGCGCCTGCCGCACCAGGGGATAGCCGGTGTAGTTGTGGGTGACGGCGAAGACGACTCCGCTTTTATCGACGATGTCGGCGAGCTGCTCTGCCTGGGCGAGGTCAAACGTCATCGGCTTGTCGCAGATGACGTTGAAGCCCGCTTCGGCTGCGGTTTTGGCCAGCTCGAAGTGCGTGTGGTTCGGCGTGGCGACGGAGACGAAGTCGATCCGCTTGTCCGCCGGCAGGGCCTTTTCCTTTTGCACCAGTTCGCTGATGGAGGTGTAGGCACGGTCGAGTGGAATGTCGTAGTCAGGGGCGGAAGCCTTGGCCCGCTCGGCATTGCTGGAAAGGGCACCGGCGACGAGTGCTGCCCGGTTATCGAGCACCGCGGCGGTGCAATGAACGCGACCGATGAACGACCCCTGCCCGCCGCCGCACAGAGCCATCCGGAGTTTTCGATTGAGGGAACCGTTGGTGGACATGGCGAGGACTCCTTAAGAGGTTGATTTTGGAGAGTATCAGTTGTAGCAAATCTGAATTCGGACGCCAGAATACACCCCTCGGAGACTCAGGCGGCTTATCCTGCATGCAGGTTTGCTTTGGTACAATTTATGCAACTCAATTCATGCCCCTTTAACTATTGGAGTGACAAGATGCGGTATTTATTTGTTGCATTGGTATTAGCGAGCATGTTCGGCATGGCCTCGTTTCAGCAAGCGAACGCGGCGGAGCCGACGAATACCAAGGACACTCTGGAGACCGTCAAGCAGAACATCAAGGACGGCAAAGCGGTGCTCGTCGATGTGCGGGAGCAGAAGGAATGGGACGAAGGGCACATCGCGGGAGCAGTGTTCATGCCCAAGAGTAAGCTCGATGTCGAGAAAGAGGCGGCTGAACTGGCAAAGAAGCTCGATAAGAACAAGATTGTCTATACGCATTGCAAGGCCGGTCGTCGGGCATTGGCTTGCGGCGAAATCCTGAAGAAGCAGGGGTTCGATGTCCGGGCCCTGAAGCCGGGTTATGAAGAGTTGCTGAAGGCCGGATTTGAGAAGGCGAAGTAGAAAGTGGGGTAGGCTTCTAGCCTGCCCAGAAAAAAAGGAAGAATAGGGCAGGCTGGAAGCCTACCCCACGATTATGCAAAACCCCTCTGAAATCGATTCCCTTCTCCGCCTCGTGGACCGCGAGGTCTGGATTGTGACGGCTGCGGCGGGAGGGAAGCGGGGAGGGCTGACGGCGACGTGGGTGTCGCAGGCTTCCATTGACCGGGAGCGGCCCGTGATTTTGGCGGGACTGGCCCCGAACCATTTCACGGCGGAGCTTGTCGAAGAGGGGCAGACTTTTGTCGCGCATCTGTTGGCAGAATCTCAGACCGAACTGGCCTGGAACTTTGCCAAGGACAGCGGCCGAAATCGAGACAAACTGGCAGACCTGGTGACCGCCGTAACGCCAGCCGGCTTGCCGATTTTGCAAGATTGTCTGGCTTGGTTCGACTGCCGCGTGTTTGCCCGGTTCGACGCGGGAGACCGGCTGTTTTTCTGGGCCGACGTCGTTGCCGCGGAAAGACGGGGCACGGGCAGTCCGCTCCGGGAGCAGGCGTTCATTCGCTCCTTGACGGACGACCAGCGAAGGCAACTGGCCGCCCAGCGAGAAGCGGATGTGCAAATCCAACATTCCCTGGCGGAAAGTTGGCGCGCAAAATGCAGAAAAATCGGCGGCGACAAGGTATAGTTGTCATAGTGGCAAGAAAAGTACTCCTCACGCTCCGCGTGAGGCCAACGTCATCTCGCGGAGCGAGATGAATACAATTAAACCCCGAGGACCAACATCCCCGTGCATGAACTTGAGCGCTCATCTGGCGTTGCGAAAGAGAAGGCGATTCTCGTTCGCGTCATTCTTCCCGGACAGTATGAGGGCGAGGATCCGCTCGACGAGATTACCGGCTTGGCGAAGACAGCCGGGACGCGAATCGCCAGCGGGCTGACGCAGCGGCGAGACAAGCCGGATGTGGCCACCTATCTCGGCAAGGGAAAAGTCGAGGAGCTCAAGAACCTCGTCGCCTATCACGAAGCGGACCTGGTTATTTTTGACAACGACCTGCATCCCGGCCAGACCCGCAATCTGGAGAAGGCCGTGGAGGTCAAAGTGCTCGATCGCACCGAACTGATTCTCGACATCTTCGCCAGTAACGCCCAAACTTACGAATCGCGTCTGGCCGTCGAACTTGCTCAACTCGAGTACTCGCTCCCGCGACTCAAGCAGATGTGGAACCACCTCTCCCGCATCAAAGCTGGCATCGGCATGCGCGGGCCGGGTGAAAAACAGCTTGAAGAGGACCGCCGACTCGTTGAAAAACGGATTCACGAGCTTAAACTTGAGATGAAAACGATTGAGAAGCGGAAAGAGCGGCTCGTTGCTTCGCGGCGGGATCGGCTGACGGTGTCGCTTGTCGGCTATACCAATGCCGGCAAGAGTACGCTGATGAATACGCTCACCAAGGCCGGTGTACTGGCCCAAGACAAGCTGTTTGCCACGCTCGATACACGCACTCGCCGCTGGCAACTCCCGAGTTGGGGGCCGGTCCTTCTGAGCGATACTGTCGGCTTCATCCGCGATCTACCGCACGGCCTGGTTGCCAGCTTCAAGGCAACGCTGGAAGAGGCTCGCCAGGCGGACTTGCTTTTGCATGTCGCGGATGCTGCCAATCCCGCCGTGCTGGAGCAGATCAGTGCCGTCTACGCAGTGCTGCAGGAGCTCGGCATCGAAGAGAAACAGACGCTGCTCATCCTCAACAAAGCGGATCGGCTTTCCGATGCCGCGGAGCTAGCCAAGATTACCAATCGCTATCCCAATGCGGTCAGCATCAGCGCCAGGACGGGCGAAGGACTCGAGCGGTTGCACGAAGCCGTGAGCGAAGCCCTCAGCCGATCGTTCCTGGACCTCGACGTGGAGACGAGTGTCGCCAATGGCAAACTTCTCGCCTATCTGTCAGCCCATGGCGAGGTGCTTTCCAAGGATTACGAAGAAGAGCGCGTCGTCATCCATGTTCGCATGCCGGCCCGGCATGTTGGGCCGGTGTTCGGACCCGGAAACTCGGTTCGCCACCATCAGGGGGGACTACTGGTGACCCCCGGCGAGGAAGACGATGAATTGCCGGCAGCTATGGAAGATGTGGCCTAACAGGTGGCCAGTCTACGGCCTCGCAGGGAGGTTTATCTGAGCTGTGTCGTTAAAACCCCTACCGGCCGCAAATCTGTTTCTCACGGATAGAATTTCCGCCATCCTTGAGGTTTACCTAAAGTTTAGAAATTGACACAAGCCATCCTTGAGGTAGTCTTAAATTGTCACTTGTTGCTAACGCAGCTTTTGACCATCACCTTTGGCTTTCTCACCCCCGTGTTGGGCGGGTTCAGCGGCGCTTGCTGAACCCGCCTTTTTTTATTTCTTGGCAGGTGCTCGCGTCTTGCCGCTGCGCCCTTTAAGACCAGTCGGCGACATATTCGCCGTGCACATCTTCTCCCAGGGGCTTGTACCGCAACGTCAGCCGCCCTTTGCCAAGCGTTGCCAGAACATATCCTGGGCGTAACTCGTCCACAAAGAAACCTTTGGCCTTTCCTGTCTTGATCTGCTCCGCCAAATCGCGACTTTGGTTGTAGCAAACCGATGGACAGAGGACCTCGACCACTTGTCCACGATCTCGCCAGCCGCGAATGCCATTGTGGAAATGCCCGTGCAGGCAAGCCAGGATCCTTTCCTGGTGGCGATCCACCAGTTTGTAGAACGCCGTCTGGCCGTCTTCGGGCTTCACATACCAACCTCGATCCGGATGGCCATTGGTGTGAACGGGAACATGAGCCGCTATGACAATCCGCAAATCCTTGGCGACTGCCTCCGTGAATTGCTGTTCCAGCCATTCGATCTGGTTGGCGGTGATGAACCCTAAATGCGAATCGACATGTGCATTACCAAGGAGCACAAACCGAACCCCTGCATGATCGAAGGCCCGGTCAATCGGTGTATGGATATGCTTCTCAAACAGCTCATTGGGATCGTGATTGCCGGGGATTTCGTGGATCGGCTTGGAAAGGTCCTTGCGCAGCGCGGCGTAGATCGGGTACTGGGCTGGGTCTCCCGAATCAACTATATCCCCCAGGTGCAGCACGAAGTCGCCAGAGGCTTTGTTAATCTCCTCGATGGCGCTCCGCCAATTCTTTTCTGGGGCAAGGCTCTTCTGTCGCCCCAGATGCGTGTCACTGACGATGATGAACGAAAATTCTTCCAGCTTCTCCGCAGCCGGCAGGCGATACACTGCCAAAGTGAAGGCTCCGCCAGCGGCTGTGGAAAGAAAGTGTCGGCGATTCAACATAGAGTCCCCCTTTCGCAATCAGGTTACCAGTTACAATAGCGTTGTGCCAGAAACTTCTACCATCCGCTGCGAAGTCCACTACTCCGGCCGCGTGCAAGGAGTCGGTTTCCGCTGGAATGCCTGCAACATCGCCCGCGGCTTTGAGGTGACGGGTTTCGTCCGCAATCTGCCCGACGGCCGGGTGGAGCTCGTCGCGGAGGGAGAACGGAGTGAAGTCGAGCGGTTGCTGGCGGGGATTGCCAATTCGATGGCGGGGAACATCCAGCACGCCGAGACGGTGGTCAGTCGTGCAACCGGCGAATACCAGGATTTTACCACCACCCACTGAGCGCCTCATGTCCGATTCAGCTTACGACCCGCGCTATCTCGAAGGAATCGAGCACTTCAACGTCTGCGACTTCTTCGAAGCGCATGAAGTGTGGGAAGAACTCTGGACCGACTACCGCGGTTCTGACCGCAAGTTTTATCAAGGGCTAATCCAAGTCGCCGTCTGCCTGCATCACTTCGGCAACGGAAACACCCGCGGAGCGAAAAAGCTCTATCTCACCAGTCTGGGCTATTTGCAGGAATACCGTCCCCATCATCTGGGGCTCGATCTGGAAAAACTCTTCCGCGAGTTCGAAGCCTGTCTGAAACCGGTCATGGAGAGTTCGGAGGAATACCCCAAAATCGAGATCATCCCCGACTTGATTCCAGAGATCCATCTCGCGTAGCCAGCAAACGACTTTGCAGCGAGGCGATTGCGATATGCTTCGCGCATCCCGCCGATACCGGTACACTGAAACCGACTGGCCCGGCTTTTATCGGCTTACACCTGTGTTTATTGCGGCAGCAAAGGATGCCTGCCGCTTTTGATATGCCCCGTTATGTCGTCCGTTATGGCGTGATGCGACTCCTCGGAGTGTTTGGCACTCGGGGGCAGGATCGCTTTCTGCGCGGCTCCAAAGTGATTGCCCGCACCAGCCGGGGGTTGGAGGCGGCGGAAGTGCTGCTGGAAGCGAGCGACGAAGTCGCGCAGCAGATGGGGGACTCTCCCGGCGGCCAGATCCTGCGGGAAATGTCGGTGGACGATTCCAACGAGCTGGTCCATCTGCACGCCAAGGAACGGAGCGAGTTCGAAATCTGCCGCGAGCATGTGCAGCGGTCGGGCCTGCAGATGCAACTCGTGGATATCGAGCACCTCTTCGGCGGCGAGCGGATTGTGATTTACTACCTGGCCGAGGACCGGATCGACTTCCGCGAACTGGTGAAAGGACTGGCCAGCGAATTCCAGACCCGGATTGAGATGCGGCAGATCGGCGTGCGCGACGAAGCCAAGCTGCTGGCTGACTATGGGGACTGCGGCAAGCCCCTCTGTTGCAATACGCATCTCAAGGAAATGCCCCCCGTCTCCATGCGGATGGCCAAGTTGCAAAAGGCAACGCTCGACCCCACCAAAATCTCCGGCCGCTGCGGGCGGCTGAAATGTTGTCTGCGCTATGAATACGATACTTACGAAGACCTCGTGAAAGAAATGCCTGCCATCGGCAGTGACATCGTCACCGCCGAAGGACGAGCCCGCATTCTCAACCATGAGATTTTGGCCCAGCAACTTCTCGTGCAAATGGAAGACAATCGCCGGCTACTCATTGGCGTGAAGGATGTGCTCTCGGTCATCAAGCAAGGAACGGGCCGACGTTAGAACGAACGCGATCACCATAACTTTTACTATATTTCCACCTGTTATTCATTGAGGATTCCTGTGTCTCGAGCGATTCCTGAGGAAATCGATCCGCTGATCAAGCTGTTGTGCGAAGACCAGCGCTACAAGTTCGATGCTTACACCTTCATTCGCGAAGGACTCGATTACGCCCAGCAACTGCTCTACCCAGTCACGGGCCGGTCAGATTCGGAGAATAAGGTCTCTCGCCATATTTCCGGACAGGATCTCTGCCATGCTTTGCGGCACCTGGCTCACGACCGTTACGGCTACCTCGCGCTTCCCGTGCTGCAAAACTGGGGTCTGCGATCGACTTCCGACTTTGGCGAGGTTGTGTACAACCTCATCAAGATTGGCGTCATGTCTAAATCCCCCGGCGACAGCCGCGAGCACTTTGACGATGTGTATGACTTTGAGCAGGCCCTGCTGCATGACTTTGCGATTTGTCCCACCAAGGAAATGGCCAAGTAGTCATTCGGATCAGGATTTTTGACTTTTGTTTTCAGTTTTCGCACGGAGGTTTTCATGTCCCCACTTCAATCACTCATTGCCAGTGGCACCAAACTTTGGATCGATTCCATCGATCCTGATTTGGTGAAGCGAGATCGGGCCAATGGGGCGACAGGGGCCACTTCCAATCCGGTCATCATCTCCGATTTGATCCGGACCGGCCGTTTTGACTCCGATATTCAGCGGTTAGTGAAGCAAGGGCTGAGCGACGATGCCGTTGCCTGGCAGTTGACGGATGAGTTAGTCAAACAGGCCCAGGCCGTGTTCCTGCCGGTGTGGGAAGAAACCAAGGGAAACGACGGTTATGTCAGCTTTGAACTTGACCCATTGCTCGAAGACCCGCAAGCCAAAATGCCGCATGAAGAACGGGTGCGGCGGTACATTGAATTAGGCAAGAAATGGTCTGCGGGCCACACGAACCGAATGATTAAAGTGCCGGCGACTCCCGCCGGATTGGCGGCGCTCGAAGAATTGTGCGCTTTTGGAGTTACGCTCAATGTCACGCTCATATTCTCTCCGCGGCAGTACGAAGCGGCCCGAAATGCGGTTTGGAAGGGAGCCCAGCGCCGAAGCGAACAAACGAAGTTCAAGAGCGTCTACAGCATCTTCGTGTCGCGAGTGGATGTCTACACCGAGAAACATGTCTCCACGCTTTCGCCAGCCGCCCAGGGACAGGTCGGGATTGTAAACGCCAAACAAATCTGGGAGGCCAACCGCAGTTTCTGGGCCGACAAGAAACTGCCGCTCGCCCAGGAGATGATCTTCGCCAGCACCGGCACCAAAAAGCCGGAAGACGTAGCTTGGAAATACGTTGCCGCCTTCGCCGGCGGCGACATTCAGACCAACCCACCTGCAACGAACGAAGCTGTCGCGAAATCGGGCCAGACCTTTACCCGCCAGGTCGATCACCTTCCTCCCCAGTCGGTCGTCGACGAGATTGCCGCCCAAGTGGATATTGCGAAGCTGGAGTCCGTCTTGATGGACGAAGGAATCCAGAAATTCGCCGACCCGCAGAAGGCCCTGCTGAAGGTGATAGCGGAAAAGCGGGCAGCACTTGCGTAGGTCCGGGCCGTCCTCGTTGTCATGTCGTTATGAACGATTCGATTACCATCCGCGACGCCCGGCCTAGTGATTTGCCGCTCATTGTCGATTTCAACCTTCGCCTGGCGCAAGAGTCGGAAGGGAAGAGTCTCGACCGAACCGTGTTGCATCGCGGCGTGGAGCGAGCTCTCGCAGCACCCGAGATGTGCCGCTATTTCATTGCCGAATTGAACGGCGAAGTCGCCGGGCAGACCATGATCACTTTCGAACTGACCGACTGGCGAGACGGCGTCCTTTGGTGGCTGCAAAGCGTTTATGTTCGGCCCGAGTTTCGCAAGCTGGGGGTCTTCAGATCCCTGTACCAACACATTGCTACTCTGGCCAAGCAATCCGTGGACGTCCGCGGCCTGCGACTCTATGTGGAGCAGGCCAACGCGCGAGCCCAACGGGTCTATGAGCAAATGGGAATGCAGCCGGGAGGCTACCTGGTGTATGAACAGGATTGGTCGCTGGTGAAGTCGCAACCGTCCTGAACTGGGGCGTGGCAGAGTGTCAGCCCCAGTTACCCGCTCGATTTCGCAAGACTAGGCGAACAGGCTGAGCTTCTGGCCCAGCTTGCTGATGACGGATTCGCTGGCGGCATAAGGCTGCTGACGAGCTCCTGTCAGGAATCCCTGGCTCTTGCCAAGCACCTGGCTGCTGCGGTTGAGGAGGTCTCCGAGTTTGGAGGAGAAGTCCGTGCCGAGGTCGCCGTCGAGGCCGTTCAGCCGCCCTAACAAGCGATTGGCGGTGCGAACATAACGCTGCAGTTGTTTCAGGTTATCGGCGTTCTGTTCTTTGCCATAGTCCTCGTTGATCTTGTCCAGCAAGGCTTCGAACTTGGCGGACACACGGTCAATTCGCGAGAGCACGGAATTCAGGCGAGCACCAAGTTTGTCATCCAGTTGAACCGTCACGGCTCCCGACGTTTTCGTCGTAGTTAAGTAAATCGTGGTGCTGCCTCCACCTTCTCCGGAGGGATTGACTGAATTATCGTCTCCCGATGGCCCGACCGCATCATCTCCACCTTCGGAACCGGCCGCAGCATCGTCATTAGTAGTCGATTCGCTGCTGCCGTTGATGAATGCGGAAATCTGGTATCCGGGAGCGTCTTCGCCGGACGAGGTAGCATCTGCTCCGACGCTGGAACTGGAACCAGCCGATGCATCACTACCGGATTGGCTATCGCCGCTGCCTGGTTGGACAACAACGTTAATGGTGATCGAACTGCCTGAGGATTCCGAATTGGACGAGGAAGCAGCAGATGCCGATGAGTCGCTCTCGACACTCTCCTGGCTCGATTGTGAGGACTCGCTGGCGACAACACTGACAGGCTCATTGCCCGACGAATTGGACGAGTCAACTGTCTTATCGGACTTGCCTTCCTTCTCCGCCTTCTCGCTCTTCAGATCGAGCTCTTGGACGGACTGCTCCTCACTGCTTGCCGTGGACTCCGAGGACGATTGAGAGGAGATTTCGGTGGAATCTTTCTCGTCCTTCTGGGCAGCTTTAGCGGCGTCCTTTGCGGCCTTTTCTGCCGCATCAGCTACTCTCTTGGCCGCATCATCTAGAGCCTTCTGCTCCGCTTCCGCTGCCTTCTTCGCGTCCTCAGCCGCTTTCTTGGCGGCCTCGACTGCCGCCTTCTGTTCGGCTTCAGCCGCCTTTTTGGCCGCATCCGCGGCTTTTTTGTCTGCGGCGGAGGAAGTCGCAGTGCTGACTGTGGACGAAGCTGTACTTGTGACCGGTCGCATGGCGTAACTCCTGCTGGAAATGGCCGAGACGTCTGCAAGTCCGGCAACCTGGCGATCTCCGAATGGAGACCCATGGCTTTGCGTCCCCGCCTCGCGACGGGTTTGCCCTTGAGCGTTCCTGCTGAACTGGATGATGAAGTTATCCAGGTAACACAATGAATAGGTCGATTTCGGGTACCTGTCAAATTCTCGGCAAGCTTTTCCCTCCCTCAGTCGGTTCAAGCCGATTGTGACGGTGGTGGGGGAATTGGGAGAGTGCAGAGGTCAGGGAGCAGAGCGGCAATCCGAATTTGGCTATGTTAGAGTACTATCCGTGCTTTCCGCCCTCTGCCCCTGTGCCGCAGTGCCTCTTTCTTCCTCACGCTACGCCCTGCTCTCCGTACTGTTCTTCGCGGCACTGCTGCGCGGCGGTGTTTTGTGGGTGATGCAGGGTAATTTGAACGAGGACCGGGATGCCTACCGGGAGATTGCCGAGAACCTGGCGACCTATCGCGTCTTTGGGCTGGGAAAGGATGGGGAGCCGCGGCCAACAGCGTACCGCCCGCCGCTTTATCCGGTGATGTTGGCGAAGCTGGCAGGGGAAGGGCTGCAGGTGACGCCGCTCCGTGTGGCCCTCTTGCACTGGCTGCTGGGAATGGGGACGGTGTGGTTGACGTGGCTCGTGGCTGAGAAGTTGGGGGACAGGGGACAGCAGACAGGGGACAGGAGACAGGGGGCAGAGTGGATGCCCGCGGTGGCGGCAGTGCTTGTCGCTTGCGATCCGATTCTGCTCCATTGGTCGACGTACGTGATGACCGAAACGCTGGCCGCGTTCCTGGCCATCCTTGCCCTCTACACGCTCGTCCGCTTCCACTTCGACCGTCGCCCGATGAACGCCGCCTTCGCCGGCTGCGCGCTGGGCCTCGCCATTCTCTGCCGACCGACTTTTTTGCCGTGGGCCGGCCTCTGCGGCATCTGCCTCCTCTTCCTCCATGCGAGCGGGGGGCGTCAGCCCCCTGATACTTCCGCTGCCCCAGAACACTGGCTCGTTCAGTCCTGTCGCCGCCTCGCGAATCTTACAACTTTGGGTCTCGTCGCGACTATCGTTGTCTTTCCCTGGGGCTATCGAAACTATCAGCAGTTTGGCAAGGCAATGATCACGACAACGCATGGTGGGTACACGTTGTGGCTGGCCAACAACGAATCCTTCTACCACTTTTTGCAATACGATCATTCCGAAGTGCCATGGGATCCATCTAGCCACGATCCATTAACAGGCTCCCGCAGCTTCGAGCAACAAGTGGGATTCGTTCGAATGTTTGCCCTTAAGTTTCAAGATGAGGATAGGCCTTACGAGGTCATATTCGATCAGCTTGCTTATGAAGGCGCGAATCGAAGCATCAGTGCACATCCCATTTTATTCGCCTACTCCTGCCTCTATCGTACCGCCCAACTCTGGAGCCCTCTCCCCCACAAGCTCACCGCCCACGAATCCCGGAAGCGGGCGCTGCTCCGCTATGTCATCTGCGTCTGGTATCTCGCCGTCTACGCGGCAGCAATTGCGGGAATCTGGCGGCTGAAAGGGAAGCTGCTCCGCTCACCCTGGATTTGGGGCGTGCTCCTTTGCCTGGTCTTCACCGGCGTCCACACGTTCTATTGGAGCAACCTGCGGATGCGGGCACCGCTAATGCCGTTTGTGGCCATCGTGGCCGCGGTGGGAGCTACTTACGTTCTTGAAAGAGTCCGGGGGAGAATGACTAAATCCTAATGTCTAATGACTAACGAAAGGCACGACCTTCTTTCATTAGTCATTAGACATTAGTGCTTAGTCATTCAGACTTCAGTCCGCCAGCCCATACCGCACAATGCACCAAATCGCATTGAACAGATCCTTCACCCCAATTTTCTTCCCTTCCGCGTAGCTCCGCGCGGCATAGTGAATGGGCCGCTCGACGATGCGGAACTTGCGGCGGGTCAGTGTGGCCGTGA
>CAYUJE010000127.1:0-17441 GCA_964444865.1 uncultured Pirellulaceae bacterium
GACTGTGTCACGACCAAAAAATCCTGCTCAAAGGGAATTGGCGGAGCAGAGGGAACGCCATGGGCCAGCGGGATCGACCAGCGAATCTTGCCGGCCCCTTCAAAACAATGGAGATTCTTATCGTCCGCCACGAACACGACTTCCCCGGACGAAGCCGGACCGAAGCGGACACGACCTTCCAAGGGCTTTTTCGGGCCGACTTGTAGATCCGGAGTTTGGAAAGAATAGAGCGTATCCACGCTCGGGCTGCGGCAGACGGCGTAGAGCGTGCCTGCCGCGACCGCCAGCGGAGAGACCACATTGTGATCGACCACGGTTTCCCCCAGAACCGCCAGGTGGGGTTGTGGTTCATTCTTTACCGTCAGGCGGAAGATGGTGTTGGCACCGTCCGAAATCGCCAGCACACTCCCATCCACCGCCGGCTGTTTCCAATTCAGCCGTTGCCCCGCTTGCAGCGGGGGCTGGAAGGGAGAAGCCAAATCGTTCGCAGTATCGACATTGAGAAGCTTCACCAGGCCCGTGCTAAGGGGCACTGCCGCTCCACCACGAAAAGCCACCGCAGGTGCCGTCGCGTCCCTGGGAGGAATCTGGGCTTCGAAGTGCTTGGCGCGGTTACTGGCGGCAGCGTTGTCGTAGGTCAAATAATGTCCACTGAATTGCATTCCCAGGCAGGCCCATTTGTCAGTTCCAATCCGGAGGCCATCCGTCAAAGTCATCGACTCCGTCCCGGCCAGCGGCACAAACGCGGGCGCATCCGAATACCCCGCGGCGATGGCTTCCGCTGAAAGTTCAAAAACTCTGCCGCGACAGGTAATCGCCACAATCTGCTTGCGCGCATCGCTGGGAAAAAGCGCCGCAAGCGGTGCAGCCAGTTCGAGCGACCAAAACGCAATGCCGGTTTTCGAGTTCGCCGCCTCGACTAAAGTGGCGAGCGATCCTTGTCGCCGACGAATATGAATAACCGCGCCGTCCACCACTTGGGGCGGAGCGATGAAAGCATCGTCTGGATCCACGGTCCACTTGCGGCCAAGCTTTTCCTGCGCCCCCTGAATTTCATATCCGGCCAGGCCCCTTCCGCCCACGTAGATCATTCCCTTGTCTACGGTATAAAAGGCATGCACGGGGCTCTTCTCAATCGCTTCGCTTCCACCCACCTGGCGAATTGGCTTGGTCTTGTTGGAGGGGTCCACCTGCAAAACAGTCACCTGCCCCAAATCCGTGACTATGACGACTCGCTTTCCTTCCACAGCCATCGGCACGACCACTCGACCCTTCAACCGAAGTGGTTCCGGAAGTTCGGACAGTTCTTTTTTTGCCCCTTGCGGAGCAAACATGTGGACCAACGCATAATCATCCGCCGGATTTTCCACCACGAGCAAATGTTCCAGAACGGCAACCGGCGGCACTGCGATTCCGCCTGGCTTGTGCCCCAGGTAGACAGTCTGGGTGCATTTCAGGTCATCCGCCTGGAGCACGAACAACGTGGAATGCTGGCCCGGCTGATAAAGCTTGTTGCTGGCGGAATCCACCGCCAGGGAGACGCCGGGTTTCTGCGGCAAATGCGCTTGCTGCTCGCTATGGCCCGTTTTGGCGTCGATTTCCAAAATCTTGCCCCCCTCCGTGGTGACATAAATCTTGTCTTCTCCTAATGCGGGAGCGGAAAATGGCTGGCCGTCCGCCAGCCTCCAGGCCAATTTGCCGGTCACGCTGCTGAGGCGCAAAATCTCGTGCTTGCGGTTATCGACGGCGATCACATCCGCGTTTTTCTCTCGCGAGAGTGACTGCGGGTGCGCAAGAGTTTCAAATCCCACGGGCCGTCGCCAGTTCAATTTGCCATTCTTTGCGTCCAGACCGAAGAGGGAACCCTGCACCAGAATGACCAGCGCGCCATCCAGCGATGAATCGCCATTGTGGGTGGCGAGAATCACGCGCGTATCGACCGGCGCGGGATCATCGGTGGAGGCAGTGAGCGATGCTCTTTCCGCTTTGACCTGATTTTGCTCCATCTGGCCGATCGCTTTCGTCGCCTCCGACAGGCTGGCATTCGCTTCCACGGCAGGGTAAGCGCGGATCAAATCGAGCCGCACCTGATAGGCTGCCATTGCGTCACCGGCACTCACCGACTTGTTGATGGCGGCCAGCGCCTTCACCAATTCCTTGTCTTGGTCGATGCTTCGCCGGGCTAGTTTGAGGCGGTCCGCGACGACCGTGAGCTGCGATTGAATCTCGTTCTTTCGATCGGCCGGGATATAGGCGGGATTGTTGACGAGCGTCATGGCTTCTTCCGCCAATTTCACCAGTTCCTCGCGTTTGGCGGTCTCCTTGGTCTGGGCCGCCTGCGACGCAAGAGTTTGGGCCATTTCCAGCAGCACGGTGCGCAGCTCGACCCGGATTATGTCAAATTTCTCTTCCTGCTCCATCTGTGGCAGCAGCGTTTGAGCTTTGGGCAGGCCTTGCCGGGGGTTGGTACCTTCGCCCGAAACTTGGCGCAACTCGGCCATATTCCGGCGAACCCGCGCCGTGCTGGCCTCGGGTCCCGAGGGATTGCCTTGCAGGTACTTGTCATACTTTTCCATCGCGCCGGCTAATTGCCCGCTGGCGTACTCTTCTTCCGCTCTCTTGAAGAGGTCCGCCGCATTGCCGTACATGAACCAGATCGCCAGGGGCGTGAACACCAGCAGCACAAACAATAACGCGGTGCTCAAAATGAAAAGGAGTGAGTAGCCGGATTTCTTCTTCAATTTCTTCAAGGGGACGGAACCGGCCGGCTGCTGTCGCTGGGCGAGCGGGTCCAGTGCATCCGCCGCACCAAGCGGAGCGAGTGCCGAAAGCGAATCCGTCGATCCCAGGGGCGACAATCCTGCGCCACCGCTCAAAGGCGTTAAGCCCGCATCTGCGCCAAGCGGAGTCAAGCCACCCGATTCCGCGGATCCCAACGGAGTGAGTCCCGCAGCGGGAGCTGCTGCCGGGGGTGGCCGCGATTTATCCCGTTTGGGCTTAGGCGGGGCTGCCTTCGGCGGCAATTCCACGGGGGGACGAGCGGGTGGTGGCTTCGCCGCAGGCGGTTTGGCGACTGGCGGACTGGCTGCCGGGGGTGGTGCCGACACGGGTGCCGGAGGCGCTGGAGGGGGAGGTGGAGGTGGCGCTGGCTTTGGCGGAGGAGCATCGGCCAGGAAAAGGTCATCGTCGTCGACTGGCTTCTTGGGAGCCGGCTTTTCTGCTGGTGGAGGAGGCGCGGCGGGTGCGGGCTCCGCAGGGGCATTGCTGTCTGCTTCTTCCAATGCCGAAGCAACCAGTCGCCTCGCCTGGAAAGCCGTAAGCTGCCCTTTGTCCACGAGGATTTTGGCGACCGCCTCGGGAGTGACGACGAATTTCGATTCGGCCACCTGCTTGCGCAGTTCACCAATCGCTTTCGCGTCGAGGAGCCCCTGCCGCTCCGCCAAATCTAATACCTTCGATGCCGACATGCCTCTGTCCTCGGTTTCGACTTTCTCGGAATCACACTCCGTCCACTCGCCGCCACACTTGGCGCAGCTATGGCGAACCTGTCCTGTTACGGATCGACGTCTTCCACGGTCTTCAGACCAATTTCTTCCAATCCAACATCGTTCGCGGCATCAATGGCCTCCACCACCCGTTCGTGCAAAGCATCGCCATGGGCCAGCACCATCAGCTTGTTGGGAATGGGTCCAGAACTTACCGACCTGGCCTGCTTCAACTTCATGATCAACTCCACTCGGGCCGACGCCTCCGATTCATCTTCCAAGCTGCCACCACTGATAAAAAAATGCCCTTGGGGATCGATCCGAACGGTCAGTGCCTCCAGGTTCTCATCCTTGGGATCTTGCGTGGAAGTTCCTTCGTCCACCGTCGGTTTGGGAATCAGCAAGGATTTTTGGACCGCAAACGAAGCTGTGAGCATGAAGAAAATGAGGAGTTGAAAAACGCAGTCGACCATCGGCGTCATGTCCATGTCGGATTCTTGCGGAACCCGTTTTGACCTGGGGACGCGGAAATCCTGCGGCTTATTGACCTCTTCATCTAGCCTGGTGCTTCCACTGGGCGGCGACGGCGGACGTGGCCCTGCGGGCCGCGCGACCGGCGCACCCATGATGGGCGGCGCTGCAGGAACATCCGACGCGAGGGGAGGCGATTCGACTTCCGCAGGGAGATGGGGAGCCTCGTCCTTCCCCGCGCTCACGAGGCCTTCGACCTCCGCGGGCGTCATTTCACTCGTCTGCCCCAATTCCATACGCGTATCAGCCGACGGGGGTTTGACCTCAACGACTTCATCGCAATGTGGACAGCGCATGCGATGACCCACGGCCTGGGGATTGACCGAATAAGTCCGGCTGCAGGCGGGACAAACGAAGGCAAACGAATCGTGGCTCATTTCTTGTCGGAAATCCCCAGATAAAGGAATTGTACTTCAATCTCCGACTTTGCCACCGCTCTTTCGACACGATCGACGTCACGCTGCTTGAGTCCAATTTCTGCTTTGATCAATACGTTATTTCGCTGCTTGCCTGCTTTGTTCACTTTCGCATTTTCTTCCGTCAAATATCTCTTGATGGCGGCCTCTTGATCCTCAGGAGAGCCCGCCGCTTCGTGAGTGGGTTTGGTGTCGTCGGCCAGAAAAATCTGTGGCTCACCGCTTGGGGAACGGGCCACCGTAATGATGATGGCATCGGCTTCGGCCGCTTCTGCGCCGTGGTATGCCGCCGGAAGGGGCACCGCGCTTTTCGAACTGGTGGACGAAGTGAGCAGAAAGAAAATGAGCAACAGAAAGGTGCAGTCGATCATGGGGGTAATGTCCATATCCCCGGTTTCGAGATTCCGTTTCCGTGGTGCGATCATCGCCATGGCTTACCTCCGCGTCTTGGCGGCCCTCGCCTGTTGTCCCACGGCGAAAGCTTCCAAGAACCGGTTTAACCCACTAATAACCGATTCATCCATTCGTCGCAGACGGATGTTGATGTCCCCCACGATGATCGTACACGGGAGCGTAATCGCCAGCCCCACCGCCGTGGTGATAAGAGCAAAGGAAATATCACCTGCCAGCACCCCCGGGCTCACGCCGGCATCGCCTCCCTCATACAGCTTGGCAAAAGCAGCCATCATTCCCATCACTGTCCCGAGCAATCCAAGCATGGGAGCCGTTTTGTTGACGTTATTAATCCACGAGATCTTGTTTTCAATTTCGGTAATGACATTCCGCTGGAAGCTTTCGACAACCAATTCTTGAACTTTCATCACTTCCAACTCGTGATTGGCCATCGCCAGCATTGCCAATTGCGGGACCGCTCGCTGATCCCCCTCCACCATGGCGGAGGCGGATTCAAAGTCACCCGTGGCCACGACCGGTTCGAGTTGCGTCAGAAATTCGTCCCCTACTCGCGGATTGCGAAATGCCTTTTGTGACATTTTCCAATAAATCATGATGATGCAGTAGGTTCCCCACAGAGCGTCAATCGCCTGAAACCCGTAGACGCTGTTACTGACAAATTCAAGAATAAACTTCATAGAGATTTTGCGTCCGCGATTACTAGGACGAGGTTGGGGACGAATGTCCGCGAAGCCCTTGCGGGGCAGGAAGTTGAAAAAGGAGGCTTGGCTTGGGGCAGAACCCCTGACCTTCTGCGTACAAACAAGTGGCGACGATGTTTAAGCCTCCTTTCGCAACTCAAAACCAGGGATTGGCGAAACCACGATTGTAATCCACCCTCCGGTCATATTGCAGCGGGGAGGGGACAAGAAGTTAAAAAACTCTAAAGCAATCCTAGAGCGGAGCAAGGTCGCCCGCAGGTCGGGCCGGCTCGATCCGTTCCACAAAGAACTCCAACCCACGGGCTCCTTGGCGAATGCCAAAAATAGTATGCCGCACGGTGGATAGAGGGCGAGTTCCCAGAGCCGCTCGTTCCAACCCTTGCATTTGCTGCTTGACCACGTCGGGGTAGAATTGGCCCACAATCCGCCCTTCGACGGCCAGCCCGGCCCGCATCGCCAGCAGTCGGTCCGCTTCCTTGAGGTCCCCGCTGGCGAACACAAAACGGAGCCGCTTCTCCGCCGTCGCCTTGCCTTGCCGAGTTTTTGCGATGTTCTGAGACAGATTTCTGGCGTAAGAGATGAGCGATTCGTCCCCCCCCATTACTCCGAGTTCCACCTGAAAGGCATCGAGAATTCGGGCGTATTCCTGAACATCGGCTGCCTGGTAGCGTATTTGCCATCGCTGCCAGTCTGGAACTAAGTCTCCGTCGGGTCCGCTGTGGCCCCTCGTTCGCGCATCCCCTTCTTCATCCCCGAGTCCCAGGTTTCCCTTCGCCGGTTGGCCATTTCCATCCAGCGAAGCTAGTTCCGTGTGGACCAACGCTGAGACCGCCCGCAAATGCTCCGCGGCCTGGGTAATCTCTGGCGGCTGCTCGTCGGTCCCCTGGTCTTCAAGAGCCCGAGCCATTTCGGCGGCACCGGTTGAACCCGACGCCGACTCGAACTCCGAGCGTAAACTCACCCGGGTCACCGTGGCCTGATAACCAGGCAAGTGGGAAAGCCAGACACCGAGCAAGAGAACGGTTAAGAGCCCGAACAAAAGCACCAAGGCCGAGAGTAAACCGACGATCTTCTCTTCCCGCGTCTGCTGCAGGCCCGGCAAGGAATTGCGGATGGACACGGAAAGCCCCCGTTCTATTCGGGCCGATAGGAAGTAGGGGCCCGGTATTGCTGGTCAATGACGTAGAATTCCCATTTGCCTGAGGTTCCCTGAATCCCAAAGGTGGTTTTCTTCACCTCAATGATCCGGCGTTTCCCCATTTTTATGTTTTCCAGCGTCAGCAGTTTTGTGTACATCTCGGGGGTGTAAAACTGAAATACGACTCGGTCGGTAACCTGAATACCTGCCTTAGCCGCCAACGAGCGATCCGCATCTCGCAAATCACCCGCCTTATAAAGAAAGCGCAAACGCTTTTCGTCTTTGGGCTTGCCTTGGCGGCGTGTGGGCGTGGACGAGGAAACATTCGAGCAATAGTCCACTTCGGCAATCCCGCCGCCCGCGACGCCGAGTTCGATTTTGAAGAAGTCAAGCTGCTGGGCATAGGTCTTTATATCACTGGCGGTAAACCTGATTTCCCACCGTTCCCAGGCCGGAATACCGTCCGAATCTCCTGGGCCGCCAGGCCCCTTGCCGCGTCCGTCACCGGTCCCATTTCCTTCTCCGTTGCCGAACGAGGTTTCGCCCCCCACGGAATCGAGGGCCACGACTTCCGTCGAAACCAGGCTGGTGATGGATTCCAGCGCCTGTTCGACCTTCTGCTCCACCACTTCCGGGACTTCTTCGGGATTGGGTTCTTCGAGATCCTTATCTCCCCCCGTCATGTTGCTGCCGCTGCCACCGCCGCCGACATCTTCCAGCTTCAATTTGGCAACCGGTTTGTCCCAATTGATGGTTGCGAACAACCAGACCAGGAACATGACAACGGTCAACATTCCCAGGAGCAGCAGCATGGAGGAAAGCATCGCCGAAGCTTGCTCGTACCGGGACGTGCCGATCGGTCCGATATCTGTCTTCGCGCGTGTCATTCGGCGGGGTGCTGCAGAGGCCATAAATATCCATTTCCATCCAAATCAAAGAATCTCGATTCCCGCGCTTTAGTCCAGCAATTCCGCATTGGGACGAATGGAAAGATACCACGCCTTCCAAGCCGTCTGCGCCGCCTTGATTTGAGCAGTCGTTAACTCCCCGTCGGGAAGCCCCACGCCATCCACCTTGCGGCTGATGAAGCGCAGACCTTTGTCCGCCTGCTTTACGATGGCCGGATCAGGATCGGTCAGGGCATACAGGAGTTGAGGAACCAGATTAAGATCTCGCACTTTGCCGAGCGTCGTAACCGCGACCATGCGAGCATTGAAACTTCCCGCACTCACCATCTTGCGAAATTTTTCGATTTGGCGGGTGCGGTCGGTCGGATTCTTGCTCAATTCCAGAGCTTCCTTTTCTTCCGCCAGCCTGGTGACCTCCTCGTTCTCGCCACCCTTGATTAACTCTAGAATTTCATCTGTGTTAAGGACGACGCCTGTCTCGATAACCTTTCCATCGTCCGTGGCTCGAATCGACTTCACGTCGGTCGGCAACCCCTGGCCCCCTTTGGCCAGCCCTACCCCAAGTTTCTTGTCGATAGACTTCTTGGCACTTCGCAACAGAAAGAGGGTGGCGAAGCAAGTTGCGATAGTGGAGGTATCTCTTCCTTCCCAACCACCAGTGGGGAGCTGACTGGCCAGGAGATGATCAACTCCTGCGTCATACCATTTATTATCTTTCGCTCCACCTGATTTCTCGCGAAAGCTATGGTAGCGCTCCAAGGCATACATGTAATAGTGGCCCCACGCGGGAACAACTCCTTCATCCTTGGGGTAGTTGAACCCTAAACCCAAGTTGCGATCGGCCATCGCCAGCGAGTTCTTAATATCAGCGGGGTTGAGCGTTACCGTCAGCGGTCCGCGAGTGGCCTTCTTTTTTCCAGGCACTTCAATATCCTGAAGCGCTTTCGACTTTTTTTCCGCGGGGACCTCCGTGTTTTGGGTGACCTGTAACAGGTCCGCCACCATGTATAGCTGCCCTGCGCCAGAGGCAGCGAGTGTTACCGTAACCTGTGTCTGAGCTACGCGGTTGAGCGAGCCGGGATCCAATCCTTGGTAACCCCAGGCTCCCGATGGATCTTGCGTTCGCATGAGCCAGCCGCAGGCAGCTTCCATGCGGTCGACGGGGACCTCGACTTCCGCCATGTTCTTCGCCATCCACAACCCCAAGATGGCATATTGTGTTTGGGAGGTATCGCCGCGAGGGCTGGAAGGATACCCCCATCCACCAAATGGTTTTTGGCGTCGGAGGACTTCCTCGACATAAGTGACAATGGTGTCGTGGTACTGTTTCGGCTCAATTTCGCACAAAAACATCAGGGCAATTCCCAAGCTGTAATTGTCGACCAGATTCTCATCTTTGATGTCTATTTTGTGACAGAGGTCGACTGCCTGGGTGATTTTCGGATGGTCGTCGATTTTTGCTTTTTTGAAGCAGAGTGCGATGAGGCAATTTCCGCCCAATCGCTCGTCCCGGGCGTTTTCCAAAAACTTCAGAGCCGATTGTACGCTCTTCATTACCCGTGGATCTTCAGGAGTAATCGCAGCAGCGGGCTGGGGAAAGAAGAACCCAACTCCAAGGAGGAGGGCAGAGACTAAAACCTGCTGGTTGCCAAATAGTTTTTGTCGCATAAGTAACCAACACTTGCAGACCAAAACCCGTGAAATTCCCTAAAATAGTCCCTTTCAGAAACCCTCACGGATTCCCGAGCTTTCAATTGATGCTATCGGCTTAGGGGGAATGCGTCAAGCAAAAACGAAACTCGCTCAGGGCTGCTCAGTGATGCAAGTGGGACAAAGCACTCGCCCGACGAGCCAGCGAGGTATCGACAGTGCTCGTGCGTAAAATGCAACAATAAAAAACGCTGAAACCTTGACCTGCCTGAACATCGAGCTTCTCAGGCATTGAACGGGTAACCGCAGAGGACTTCCTGATCCTCTCCCACATACCGACGCCCTTCCGCCCCCAGCACACCTTACACAGTCCCATGTCCGACTATCGCTGGAACTTCTCCGAATTCGCCGTGGCCTACGATCAAGCGGCGGAAACCGTACATCCGTATTACCTGGAGCTGCAAGCGGCCATTTTGAAAGAATTGCCCCTGAATGCCGACTCGAAAGCACTTCTCGTGGATATGGGAGGCGGCTCGGGACGCCTCCTGGAAAGGGCATTGGACCAAGGGCCGAAATGTTATGGAATGGTGCTGGACCAGTCCGAGCCGTTTCTGGCATTGGCGGAACGCCGGCTGGCTCGCTTTGGCAGCCGGGCAACCTGCGTGCTGGCCCGATTGCAGGACGACTGGCGATCGCTGCTATCCAATCCGCCCGCCGCAATCCTCAGCATGTCGGCGATTCACCACCTGGACTCGACCGAGAAGCAGGCCTTTTATCAGCGCTGTTTCGACGTACTCGCTCCGGGGGGCCAACTGCTCAATGGAGACGAAGTCCGCCCCGAAACCGCCGCCGCCTATCTGCCGACGCTGCAGGAATGGGCAGCCCTGTGGGAAGAAGGCATTTCCCGCGGCAGCATTCCGCCGGGCATCCATGCCGCCCTCCGCGGCTGGACCGAGCGGAACGTCACACGTTTTGGCGAACCCAAGCAAAGTGGCGACGATTGCCACGAAACCGCCGAGACCCAGCTTCATTACCTGCGTTCCGCCGGCTTTGGGGAAACGAAGGTGCTGTGGCACCAAAAGCTTTGGGCATTACTATCCGCAAAAAAGCCAGCGGAATCGACCGCGGACTGAAGGGGCAACAAAAAACCGCTCCAAGGAATAGACCTTGGCGCGGTTGGGAATGGGCGGCACAGGATTCGAACCTGCGACCTCCACGGTGTGAGCATGGCGCTCTAACCAACTGAGCTAGCCGCCCGATTATCGAAGTACTTTGGCAAGTTTAGCACGCCGCTCGCAAACGGGAAATCACCCTCCAGATGAAGCTGTCAGCGGGAGCGTCTTGCTTTTGACCGCCCGCGGGGGGAAACTGAAGGCTGACAGAAGATTTCGCCCCCAGGATTTGCCGATGTCCCAACCACTAAATGCTGCCGAAGTTTTGGGAAGAGAGTTTCTGGAGATTCGCGCCAAGATTCTGGAAATTGCCGCTGCCTTTGATCGCCTGGAACGGAGCGAAGGAAACGTGAGCGATGATCCTCGCGTGGCCCGTCTGCACGAGGCTCTCAAAGTGCTTGGCGAACCAAAAACCGACAGGGCCGAACAGGTGCAACTCGTCTTTTCGCGTCCCTACGACGAATCCTGGCAGCGAGTCATGAAGGTTCTTCCCCGCTAGAGTATTTTTGTTCCGCAATCTGCAATCACCAATCTGCAACTCTATGGACTACTTCGATCCCCACATTCACATGGTCAGCCGCATCACGGATGACTATGAGACCTTGGCCAAAATGGGCTGCGTCGGCCTCAGCGAGCCCGCGTTTTGGGCGGGGTTCGACCGGGGCACCGTCGATGGCTTTCGCGATTACTTCCGGCAGCTCACGGAGGTGGAGCCGAAGCGCGCCGCGCAGTATGGCATTCAGCATTACTGCTGGCTCTGCATCAACGCCAAGGAGGCGGAGAACGTCAGCCTGTCGCGGGAAGTCATCGCGATGATTCCTGAGTTCCTTGACAAGCCAAACGTGCTCGGCATCGGCGAGATCGGCCTTAACAAGAACACGCGGAACGAATCCATCATCTTCCTGGAACACCTGGACCTCGCCGCGAAATACGACCAGCAGATTCTCATTCACACTCCTCACCTGGAGGACAAGTACCAGGGAACCCGGATGATTCTCGACATGCTCACCGGTGACAGCCGCCTCGATCGCAGCCGCGTGCTGGTGGATCACGTCGAGGAGCACACCGTGCGACATGTGCTCGAAGAAGGTTTTTGGGCCGGCATGACGCTCTACCCAGTCACCAAGTGCACGCCACAGCGGGCCTGCGACATCATCGAGATGTACGGCCCCGAACGGCTGATGGTGAACAGTGCCGGCGATTGGGGCCCAAGCAAGCCGACCGCTGTTCCGGACTTCATCCTGGAAATGCGTCGGCGGCGGCATCCCGAAAGCGTCATCCGCCGCATCGTCTACGAGAACCCGCTGACCTTCTTCAGCCAGAGCCAGAGTTTTCGGTTCAAGGCGAGGGAAGCGGAAGAAGCAGTCCGTGTGGTGCAGTAGTGTCGCGGTGTGAATGCCGTGAACTGTTGCTGCTCCAGTGGCGTAATGCTTCCGACATTCCAACTCCTGGAGGCTCGCATGTTTCCTCCTCGCATCGCTTGCCTGGCCGCAATCCCCCTTTTTTGTGGCAGTTTTGCCATTGGAGCTGAGCCCACGGCTAAAACCGCGGCGCTCGATAATTGGGGCCAGTGGCGCGGACCGCTGGCGACAGGGGAGTCGCCGCAGGGAAATCCGCCGCTGACCTGGGACGAAGCGGATGGGACGAATATCCGCTGGAAGACAGAGATTCCCGGCCGAGGACTTTCGACGCCTGTGGTGTGGGGGGACCGCGTCTTTCTCACCACCGCCATTCCTTTTGGCGAAGCACTTCCCCCGAAACCGAGCACCGCACCGGGCAATCATGACAATCTGCCAGTGACCCACCGTCACAAGTTCGTGGCTCTGGCGATTGAGCGGACCAGCGGAAAGGTCCTCTGGCAGCAAACGCTGCGTGAAGGACTGCCGCAAGAGCAAGGGCACCACACAGCCAGCCTTGCTTCCAATTCCCCCGTCACGGACGGCGAGCATGTCTTCGCCTTCTTCGGTTCGTTCGGCCTCTACTGCTTGGATGTGAAAGGCAAGCTCATTTGGAAAGCCGACTTCGGGGCGATGCAATCGCTGCATGGGCATGGCGAGGGGAGTTCGCCGGCGCTGCACGGCGAAACGCTCGTCATCAACTGGGACCACGAGGGGAAATCGTTCGCCGTGGCCCTCAACAAGCGGACCGGCAAGGAACGCTGGCGCGTGGAGCGGAACGAAGTCACTTCCTGGTCCTCGCCCATCATCACCCTCCACGACGGTAAGCCTCAAGTCATTATCAGCGGCACCAGCCGGATTCGCGGCTATGATTTGGACCATGGAAAAGTGCTGTGGGAGTGCGGCGGCCTGTCTTCCAACATCGTCGCCTCGCCGGTCGCCGGAGGCGGCATGGTCTTCGCCGGCAGCAGTTATGACAAACGGGCCCTGATGGGGATTCTGCTCGACGGGGCAAAGGGGGACATCACCGGGACCAAGCAAATCGCCTGGAACCGGTTCCGCGGAACGCCCTATGTTCCTTCGCCGCTGCTCTACGACGGCTCCCTTTACTTCCTCACGCATTACCAGGGAATTCTCTCCCGCGTCGATGCCCGCACCGGCGAAGATACCCCCGGCTCCTTCCGGCTCACGGGCATTTCCAATGTTTACGCTTCCCCCGTCGCCGCTGCCGGGCGGATCTATGTCACCGATCTGGACGGCACCACCATCGTCCTGAGCCGCGGCGAAATTCCCCGCAATCTGGCCCTCAATCACCTGGCGGAGCCCGTGAGCGCCAGCCCCGCCATCGCCGGCAAGCAACTATTTCTGCGCGGCGAGAAGCATTTGTATTGCCTGGAAGAGAAGGAGTAGGGCAAATCGCGTCGCCGGCAATTCTGATATTTTTCCCGATTGGAGCTTTTCTTTTTGCGCGGGATGGCTACGATTACACCCCATTCAGCGGGGTCATTTCTTATCCTTCTCGGGTGCTCCATGACAGGCTTTTTCAAGTGGATTCTGGCGGGTTCCATCGGCGGACTGGTGGGAGCGGCCATCTGGGCCGGCATTTCCTATGCAACGAATTATGAAATCGGTTGGATTGCCTGGGGCATCGGTGCAATGGTGGGCTACTGCGTCGGTTATGTTGCGCAGGACAGCGAAGATGGACTGGCCCCTGGTTTGACAGCAGGAGTTTTGGCCGTCGGGGCGGTGCTGTTGGGAAAATTCGCAGCGGCCCATTTCCTGGCAGCATCATTTGCCGGTGGACTGAATATTCCTCCCGTAGTGCCAGACGACATGATCGCCCATCTTGCGGACGACATGGCCAAGGACCGCATGGCGAAAGGGCAATCCGTCAATTTTCCGCCGGGGCAATCCATCGAAACTGCCTCGACGCAGGCCGACTATCCTCCCGACGTCTGGCAAGCCGCGGCACAGCAGTGGAGCGCCCTCACCCCCGCCGAGCAGCAGAAACAGATGGCTGCTCGGAACGAAGAGATGAAACAAATGACCCAGGCACTGGGCGGCGCGATGCGGCAGAGCGCCTTTTTGGCGAGCTTTGGGATTTTCGATGCTCTCTGGTTCTTTCTTGCCGCGGGGACCGCTTACAAACTCGGTTCAGGAACCGCGGGGGATGACGACTGAAGTTTTTGCCGCTCTATTTCTTCTCCCGTAGCGGCACGTCGCGGAACTGCTTGTGGCAAGCGGTGCAGTTTTTGGTAATCCGGTCCATGCCGGTGAGGAACGCAGCGGGCGTTTTCTCCGGACGGCCCTCGGCCATCCACTTCTTCACGACGGCTTCGAAATCGGCAGCGGAGGATTCACCTTCCCGCATGAACTGCTGGAATCGCTCCGGCTTTTGCTTGATTTCCTTGGTCCGCAGCAGTTCCGTGAAATGCTCCCTTAGCAGCAGTGCTTCATGATCGGGCTCCAGAGCCGGCTGGTCCTTGATGGGCCGCCACTGGTTCACGGCGAAGAGTTTGAGATGATCGTGGGCGTGTTCCACGCCGACCATCGCTTCCGCCATCGGCGGCAGTTTTGCGGTGGCGGGGAATTCAGCCTGCAAGGCATCCAGCACCGCGTCGTCAATCCGTTTCGCATTCTGTGCCGACTGATAAAGGCCGCGATAACTCGCGCTCGTGCCGGCGACGACCAGCACCTGCCGGGCATCCTTGGGATCAATCAGCCCCGCCCCCACGCAAGCCGCACTCGCCGCGGCGGGGCTGCGATGATGGCCATGATGGCAATGGATGTAAATCGGCCCGGGAAGATCGCGCACCGCTTTGGCCAATTCCTCGATTCGCAGCTCCGGTATCCCGTCATACCCATGTGGCAAATGAACGTAGCGCAGGCCATACTTTTTCGCCATCTCCACGTCCGGCTTGGCCCCGTCGACGCTGATGACGGTTTTGATCCCCAACTCCTTCAGCTCCGCAAATGCAGCATCCCCCTCCGGCAACCCGCCGGAAATCACCCTGGGATGGATCTTCACGGCGTTGGGAAGGTTCTGTGACGGCAGCTTCTCGAGCAGTGCGGGCTGGGGTTCGTTTTTGGGAGAGGCCGCCTGGCAGTCCGCGATCGGCATGGCAACCATCGCCAATCCGAACACTAGCAGTGAGATTCTCATAATGTCACCTCCATCCAAGACGCCGGCTGACGCCTGATTTTCCACTATTTCGCCCCGTTTTGACAGTGCCGACACCCACTAGCCCGACGCGCAAGCGAGGGAATTGGACGTTGCACCGGTGCCAAACGCTTTTCCCTCGCTTGCGCGTCGGGCTAGTATTTGCGCCGCCTGCCCCGACCCCATCGCTACGAACTCACCGCGGCCAGCGATTGCGTTCGTGCCTCCCGCCGGCGCATCGCCCTCAGCCGTTTGCGGGTTTTTTTGTCGAGGAATTTCGGCAGCGGGCTGTCGTTCTGGGTGGACATCGCCAAAGTGCTGGGCAAGGGACCTGTGTCCGCCGGTGCCGCCCGGTCCAGGACGCTTAAAGGAACGTCCCGAAGTTCCCCGCCAGCCTCCCCAAGGGGAGCCCGGCCATAAGGGTTTTTTTCGGATTCAGCGACGGGAAAGAGTGAAGGACCAGTCGCTCTTGGGCTGACGGAAGTGGCTGTCCCCCTTGGAGTTGCGGCAGCGGATGTCTCCGCTTTCGAGGTCAGCGCGAATGACTGCTCCCGGTTTTCCCATAAGGGTTTTTTGGCAGCTTCCGCTCGCTGCGCGGCCTCTTCGCGGGCCTGCTCTTCCGCTTTGGCCCGATTCGTCTTGCCGGAAGTATCCACTCCCGACAAACGAGCCAGGTTCATCGCCATCTGGCAGGCCTGGCTCATAAATGTGGTTTTGAGAGTCTCGCGGTAGTTCCCCATCGCCACCCGCATCCAGCCATCCAGTTGAATTCGCAAAGTGTACTCAGCGAGGCGGAGCAATCCACATTCGCTCGCTCCCTCGCGCACCTCGGGGCTGGTCTGATAAATCCACTCCCGCACCTGGGCCATGATCTGCGTCACCCGCGGCTGGGTCACGCCGAATTTCTCGGCCGCCGCCGCGTGGGACATTCCCTGCGTCACGGCCTCAAAAATGTCCCGATTCCGCTGACTCGGAATCTGCCGGCGGACGGGCCGGGAATCGGGCGAGAATCCTGTTTCCTGAACAGGAGTTGATAAAGGGAGCGTTGCCGTGACAGACATGGGAAATCTCCTGCAAAAAAGGTCCACACGAGATACATCACAGGCGTATAGTATACAAAAGAACCTACTGCTGTCAACAAGCCGCCTGAAATTTTTCCCAAAATCGTGCCGGCTGTTGGCGACGGGGTGTTCACCCACAATTCTTACCGGCGAGCGGCCTGCGTAAGCTGGCCGGTAAGGTCGCGCACCGAAAGAGCCGCTTCCTACGATTCCACGTGACCGACCAGCTTACGCAGGCCGCTCGCCGGTCACTACCAATCTGTCGTCAATTGTCCCGCGTCGTGAGAAATGCGGGTTAATGCCGAGCGTCGGCAAAAGACTACTCCGCCGCAAATTCCGCATGGATGAACTTCGCCGCCGCGTCCCATTTTTTGGCGGCTGCGGCGAAGTCGACCGGCATGGCGTGCACGGTGTGAGGTGTTTCCACGCGCGGCTTTAGCTCGACTTCAGTGCTGAGCGGGATCTGGGCGCTTTCGCCGAGGGCCAGCTTTTTTTCGACGGCGGGGGACAAGAGATAGTCCACCAGTTTGCGGGCGGCCGGTTCGTGCGGCGCGCCCTTGAGGATGCAGAGCGTGTTGGGAATGAAGAGGGTCCCCAGGTCGCTCTTCTCGCGGTCGGGGTAAACGATCACCACCGGCGCTCCCCGTTCCAACTCGATGATGGCGTCGTCGGTATCGGTGAGGCCGAAGGCCAGCTGGCCGCTTCCCACGGCAACGGCGACTTGCTTGTTGCCCCCTTGGATTTTGATTTTGTTCGCCTTGAGGCTGCGAAAAAACTCCTTGGCCTTCTCGTCACCCAAGGCAGCAAACAGGCACGCGGCATGGGTTGCCGATGTGCCGAAGAGAGGCTTGGCGATGCCGACTTTGCCATACCATTTCTTGTCCGCCAGGTCGTAAATGGATTTCGGCCGGTCCGCTTCCGGCACGACCTTCGTGTTGACCAGCAGGACCCTTGCCCGCCCCGCGAAACCGTGCCAGGTGCCGTCCTGGGAGCGGAACTGCTCGGGATAGCTCTCCGCCAAGGGAGAGCGGTACGTGGCCAGCAATCCTTTTTCTTCCAGTCGCAAAGTATTGAGAACTTCGTTGTTCCAAAATACGTCGCAGCGGGGACGGTTGCTCTCCGCGATGATGGCCTGGGTCAAGCCGACGGTCTTGGTGCTCTCCACGTCGTATTTGGCAACGACGGCGATGCCGGATGCCTTCGTAAAATCATTCAGAATCGGCTCGGAGAATTCACGATCGAGTGCGGCGTAGACGACGACTTCGTTCTGGCCGGACGAGCAGCCGGCAAGTGCGAGCACCAGGGGGACGAGTACGGCAAGGAGACGATGCATGAAAAATCACAAGGCAAGTGTGACTCTAAGGCTGCTTGAAGTCCTCATGCCACTGGTTAATCACGCCCACGCAAA
>CAYUJE010000128.1:0-17328 GCA_964444865.1 uncultured Pirellulaceae bacterium
AAGCGGCGTCTTTGTCGGTGGTGCCATAGACCGTGCCGCCGCGGATGCCGGCTCCGGCGATGACGGCGGGGAAGAGGGTGCTCCAGTGGCTGCGGCCCCAGCGGTCGCTGGCGGTTGGCGTGCGTCCCATCTCACCCAGGCAGACCACGAGCGTCTCGTCGAGCAGGCCGCGCTGGTCGAGATCTTCCAGCAGCGAAGCGAGTGCGTTATCCAGCCCCGGCAGCAGGTGTTTTTTCACGTCGTCGCTATGGACATGCGAATCCCAGCTGTAACCGTCAACCGCTTCATAATGAACCGTGACGTACTTTACGCCGGCTTCGACCAGGCGGCGGGCCATGAGCGTCGCCTGGCCGAACAGATTGCGGCCGTATTTGTCGCGGAGGCCTTTGGATTCGGCCTTGATGTCGAGGGCTTTGCGGGTTTGCTCCGAGGTGGCGAGCGACCAGGCACGGGTCTGGAATTTGTCGAGCGCGGTGATGGCGGAGTTTTGTCCGCCGGTGCGAAGCTGGTCGTCAAACTGAGCGAGGAGCGAGCGGCGGCGGTCGAGCCGATGGAGCGTCATTTCCGGTGGCAACTTGAGCCCTTGGATTTGGAAGTTCAGCTCTTCATCAGTGCACTCGCGGAAGTAAGGATTGTCTTTCGCATCCCGCTTGTTAATCATCGTCGTCAGCGGGTCATAGCCGCGGCCGAGCCAGCCGGCGTATTCACCAGGGCGGCGGAGCTGGATGCTGTACTCTTCCAGGCGGCCGAGAAAGTTGGGGGTGACGACGTAGCTCGGCAGCCGACCGTCGGTGGGAATGCCGCCGGTCTGACCGAGGTACTCCACAATCGAGCCAATCGACGGCCAATCCCGCGGCGTGGCATTGAAACCTTGCCCAATCGGCACATGCCAGGGGTGGCCGGTCTGCATGTAGTGGCCGGCGGTGCTGTGGTCGTTGTAAGTGTGCGTCAGGGTTTTGATGACGGAGAACTTGTCGCTAATCTTCGCCAGTCGCGGGAGCTGGTCGCTGATCAGCAGGCCGGGCGTTTTGCATGGAGTGGGACTGAAGGGTCCGCGGATTTTGCTCGGGGCGTTGGGCTTGAGGTCGAAAGTTTCCAGTTGGCTCGGCCCGCCAAAGAGCATCATGAAGATGACGGACTTGGCTTTGGCAGGGGAATTGAGAGGAACAATACCCCCTCCCCCCTGCTCTGCCGCCAGGAGCTTGGGAACGGTCAGGCCGAACAACCCGGCCCCAGCCGCTTGCAGCAAGGTCCGACGGGATGCGAGCCCGCCAGTATCGCCTCCTACGATTCGGAGCATCTCCGCCTCCAGCCGCCAAAAGGGAACAAAACGTGGACTTTGGCCTTAAAATATCAGCGCAGACTGATGGGTGCAAGCTTTTTCTGTCGTTTCCGGCCTTTGGGCTTCTGCCCCAACTCGCTAAACTCCGCCCCCTACTATCGCTAGGGCCGCCGGGCAAGGTTCAAGAATCTTGTCTTTTGCGGAAGGAATGTGTGCATTCATGCTTGAAACGGAATTTGGGGCTTTTAGAATAGAGTCTGACGGCCCCATATTCCGCACCCTCGTCAAGGTTTAGGTGACCGATGAGAATCGCGGGATACGGACTAGTCATTGGCATTGCTGTTGGCGCTGTGGCGCTGGCGGTGGAGTTTCCTCAGGCTCAGGCGCAGCGAACTGTGCCCGCCGAGCGAGCCCCTTCGGCAGACCAGCTGATCGCGCTTCCATTTGATGCGGCTGATGGCAAACAACAAATCACGATAGTGGACCCGAGGACGCGCGTCATTGCCGTCTATCAGGTGGATAAGGTGAACGGTTCGCTGGCTCTGAAGAGCGTGCGAAATGTTCACTGGGATTTACTCATGGAGGAGTTCAATACGAGTCATGGCAGCCCGACGCCGCGAGAAATTCGCGCGCTCGCGGAACAACGATAAGCCGGCACCCGCCGGCCTAACCAAAGCAATTTGCGGAATAATCGGCCTCGCTCCTCGCGAATCAGCCGTATCCCCGTAAGTCGCTGCACTGGAGCCTCCGATGGCCGGCAAGTTTGTGGATCTCAAAGACGCTGCGAAGATGATCGGCGTAACTGCCGAGGAGCTGGTGGAGATGCGCTCCCGCGGAGACATCTTCGGCTATCGCGACGGTGCAAGTTGGAAATTCAAGATGGAAGAAGTCGAGCGGGTTTTGGCCGAACGGGCCGGCTCTGCAGTCGGCTCTGGGGCCGGCTCGGCAATCTTCGCCGCGAACGACGAGGAGTTTGACAACCTTATCAGCGGTCTCTCTTCAAAAATCATTGCGGATCGCAAGGACGACCCCGAATCTATTCTGGTGACGGAACAGGAATTGGGTCACAGTGCCGAAGGGACGAGCAGCACGATCATCGGTGCCAAGGGGAAAAAATCTCCCGCCGACAGCGACTTGCAACTGGCGAGCGAAGGAGGCTCAGCCAAGGGCTCCGGCAAAGATGGCGGCAGCGACAAACTTCTCGAAGCTCCCGGTGCACGGCTCAAAGGGGGCGAAGGCTCCGACGTTCTCGGCGGCACCCATCTTAAAGGTTCGGGTGGCAGTGGGTCCGGCACCGGCGACATGCCTATCAAGCCTGGCAGTGGCACCGGAGATATGCCCAGAGTTAAAGCGGCCGGCGGGAGCGAAGTTTCGCTCGGTGACGAAATGAAAATGGCCGATGACGACCTGGAACTCGGCAGCGACGACGCCCTGGATGAAGATATCGGCTTGGCCGGCAGCGGAAAAAAGACCGGCACCGGTTCCGATGTCACTCTTGGTGCCGGCGATAGCGGCATCAATCTCAAGCCCAGCGACAGCGGCCTCAACCTCGACGAAGAGCCTCTTGATTTGGGCGGCTCGGCGGTCGATTCGCTGGAATTGCCTGAAGATGACGACGTGATCGCTCTTGAGGAGGAACCGGCCGATCCCGAAGAAGCGACTCAGCTCAAGGCCGACGACCAATTCATGCTTTCCGCCAGCGATGCGCTGATGGAAGACGAATCGGATAGTGGTTCGCAAGTTATCGCCCTCGAAGATTCGGAGGCCTTCGACGAGAACGCCGCCACCATGCTCAAAGCCGGCGAGCCGGCGATGCTGGCCGACGACGCTTTCGCGGCCGCCAATATGGCCGGGCCGGCGGATCCGCTGGCTGCCGCCACGCTTTCGCCAGGCATGGTCCCGGCCGGAGCCGGCATGCCCATGTACATGCAGCAGGCCGAACTACCGTACTCGATTTGGAATGTGCTCAGCCTGTTCGCCATTGCCATGCTCCTGGCTGTGACGGGAATGTTCATGACCGATGTGATGCTCAACATGTGGAGTTGGAACGGCTCCGGCTCGGCATCCACCAGCCTGATGGATGCGGTCATCAGCACGTTTGGACTCAAGGGATAGTTCTGCCAATGGAGTCCGCTCACTTCGTGAGCGGACATTCCTGCACATGGAGTGTGCAGGCTACTTAGGAATACGGATTCGAAAGGAGTCGAATCAATGACTCGCACATCTGCGAACCTCGTCCTCATCACCCTTGCCGCTGCGCTCATCCTCACAGCCGGCTGCGCGGGCCCCAATGCCCAGGTCAGCCAGATTCAGTCGGAAAAAGAGGAGCTGATCTCCACCCTCAAGGCCCAGAAAGATGAGCAGGAAGCTCTCCAGCGCCGAGCCGCTTCCCTCGAACAGCGGCTCGATCAGTCGGAGAAGGAAATCGTTCGGCTGACGGGACGCAAAAGTCCCTGGGCCCAAGAGACCCGAACTGCGTCTTCCAAGAACTCTGCATCACCCTCCGACAATTCAAAACCATCCCCGCCCCTGTCGGTGCCAGAGAGGGATTCGCCCGCCGAGAAACTCCCCTGGCGCAGCCCAGTGACCAAACCTTCCACCACGCCCCCGAAGGAATCTCCCAAGCTCGAAAGCCCCACCCGGACCAGTTCCAAGGTCACTCCCACGCTCCGCTCTCTCGCCCAGCGGGACAGCCGTCTGCAGTACGACGCCGCCACCGACACTGCCCGCTACCAACTGGATGTCCCCTTCGAAGACAACGGTGCCGGCCTGACGGCCGAAGGTCGCAAACGGCTGGATGATCTGGCGAGTTGGCTGAAGGCGGAGCAGACCAAGGAGCTGCGAGTGCTCGTCTCCGGTTCTTCCACCGGCATGAAGAAGCCCAAGCCGGGCGACGACAAACCTCGCTTTGCCAACGACCGGCAGCTCGGAGCCGCCCGTGCCGGCGCGGTGGCTGATTACCTCGACCGCCACGGCATCACCGCCGACCGCCTCGTGGTCGTCGGCACTGGCGGTCCCAGTCTGGCCATCGAGGAGACTTCCGGCAGTCCCGTGCAAATCCACCTGGCTCCCCCCGATGCCCCCGTCCTGGGCCTGGTGCCCAAGCAACCGGCGTTGCGGCGGTAAGTCGGCAAAACCTACCGCTGATAAATCGGCAGGAATCCTTTGTCGAGCTGCAGCATGATGAGGTTGCAGGAGCCGACGTAGATGGGGCCGTAGCTGCCGGTCCAGGTGCCGTCGGCTTGTTGCTCACTCACAATGCGGTTGTAGAGTTTGTCGCGGAAGGGTTCCCACGTTTTCGCACCCTGGCGGTACATCACCTGCGAGTAGTAGAGATAGGTGTAGTGCCAGTGACCGAAGGCGTTGGGGCCTTCGCCGAGGTCCTTGAGGTTCTTTTTGCAGTACTCCAGCATCTCGGGGACGTGCTTGCTGTCGTAGTCCCCCGCGTTGTAGAGGCTGGCCAGGGCCGCCGCGGTAATCGCCGCCCGGCTGCTGCCGCGGTTGCGGCTGCTGTAGGAGATGCCCCCGTCGGCGTTTTTGCAGCCGTAGATGTATTCCTTGGCCTTATCGATGGCCTCTCCCGGCACCACGATCCCCGCGTTGCGGCAGCCGCGGAGCCCCTGCACCTGGGTGATGGTGGTGGAGCCTTCGTCAAAGTTCGGCTGGTCCTTGGCACTGACATAACCCCAGCCGCCACTGGCCGCCTGGGCCTTGCAACTGAAATCTACGGCTTTGGTGAGGGCCTCGACGAGTTCCTCGCGGCGTTCCTTGTCCTCCTCTTCGCCGAGCACCTGCGACAGAAATAGCATGGCAAAGCCGTGGCCGTAGGTGTAGCGATTGTCTTGATTCATCGGGTCGCCGATGAGGCCGTTGCTACGGAGCTTGCTGAGCAGGAAATCGACCGCCTTGCGGACATTCTTGGCGTACGGGCCCTGCGTCGTCGTCGAGCCGGACGAGATGAGAGCGGTGCCGGCCAGGGCGCTCATCGCGGTCGGATAGGTACCGTTCGCCGTCCAGTGGCCGATGGAGGACTGGGTCTTGGCAACCCACTTCAGCCCCTTTTCAATCGCCGCTTCCCATTTGGGATCTTTCTTGGCGGCCTGGGCCGGGCGAGGGAAGGTAGAACCAACGGCCAAAGTTGCTCCGGCAGCGGCAAGGGATTGAAGAGCGTGGCGGCGGGAGACGATCATGATTATTCCTGTGGCTTGGGCACTTCGCTTTGCAAACTCTCGACTCCGTACTGAGCACTCGGTACTAAGTACTGGCAAACCGACACAATTGGCAACCTGCAATCATTATCGGCTACTGCGAACAAAGTCGCAATGGAAACCACCTAATTCTTCACAGCCAAAAGACCTGATTAGTCTTCGTTTGCAGCGAATTGCGTTGGACCGTTGACTATTTCGATTTCGACCTTAGTCCCGTCGGGCACATCCTTAATCTGCTGGTGGATCGAGGCGCAAATGCCATATTGTTCGGGAATCGGCAAGACGCAGGTGTTCTCCACGGTGTAATCGCCGCCCAGAACTGGGGGCACTTTGTATCCATAGCACTGCCCCTTTCCTAGGTTGATGTTTGCCGAAACCAGTTTGTCGATCAGCGGTATCATCAACCATTGATTGGCGTTATCTCCCTCATCAATTCTGTCACGGAAGTCGTCACGACTGTCGGCTATTTGCACCAGGGTGCCGCCGCCCAGGTCCAGAAAGTGTACTTTTTCGTCGTCTGTGACGATCACCAGATCACCAAAGCGGTTCATCAGCCAGACCGTCAGTGTGTTAGGCACCAGCCAGGTCCAGTCTCTCAACAACGCGGCCCAGTCTAATTCGCTATGGTCGATGAGGTAGTCGTGAAGGGACATATCAGGACTGATTCTGGCTCATTTGGCGTCGCTCAAACCACCGTAGACTTTCCTGAGCCCCTTGACCACTCGGAACAATTGTATACAATGTAATGACGGTGAATTGCTGCGCTTTGGAGCCTTGGAGCGCGGCGGAATCGAACGCGCGGCCAGGAACGAAAGTCATGAATAAGAAAACGCCATTTTTGCCGTTTATTTACGGACTTGCGTCGCGACGCCAAGGCGCAAGCCTAAGCCGTGCCGTAAGTTGCAATAATACCATTCGTCGTAAGTGTTGTGTAAAAAGTACTCGTGAATAATGAATAAAACATACCCAAGTCGGGAAAGAAGCAAGCGGGGGCGGTCTGGTGTTAGAATGACCCCCAGTCCGTGAATTCCCAAATACCAAATGTCCCACGCCCAGCAACAATCCCTGTTCGATTCCGCTCCCGACCCTTGGGAGCTGGATAATGCCGACGAGCAGTTGGCGGCGGAGGTGGTGTTTCATGAGCCGCCGCACGGGCCGTACGACTACCGGGTGCCGGAGGCCATGCGGGGCAAATTGCAGCCGGGACAACGGGTGCGGGTGCCGTTGGGACGGGGGAGCCGATTGGTTGAGGGATATTGCGTTGGCCTGGCGAGCAAGCGAGTGGGGACGCGGCCGCTGAAGGAGATTGAGGCGATCGTTGATGAGGAGCCGCTGTTGTCGCCGGCCATGCTGGAACTGACGGCCTGGATGGCGGAGCATTATCTCTGCACGCACGGGCAGGTGCTTAACAGCGTGATTCCCGCGGGGGTGAAGAGCCAGGCGGGGACTCGCGAGATGACGTTTCTGAGCGTGACGCATAAGGTCAAAGCCATGCTGGCGGCTGGGGAAATCAAACTGCCGCCCAAGCAGGCGGACGCACTCAAAGTGCTGGCCGAGTCGCCCCGGCCGCTGACGCCGCCGGAGCTTGCCGCGGCCGCGAAGTGCGGAATTGGGCCGGTGGTAGGGCTGCGGAAGAAGAACCTTGTGACCGCGGAGGTCCGGCGGATTCAGCAGCTCGAAGTGAATGAGACGCCGGCGGCTCGGGAAGAGAATCTGATTCTGAACGCCGACCAGCAGTTGGCACTCGATACGATTCTGCGTCCACTCAAGGAAATGCGGCACGAGACGATTCTGATGCACGGCGTCACCGGCAGTGGTAAGACTGAGGTTTACATCCGGGCGATCGAAGAAGTCATTCACTACGGGCGACAGGCGATTGTGCTGGTACCGGAAATCAGCCTGACCCCGCAAACCCGCAGTCGGTTCCGCAGCCGGTTTTCACAGGTGGCCGTGCTCCATTCGCATCTTTCGGACGCGGAGCGGCATTGGCACTGGCAACGGATTGCTGCTGGCGAGGTACAAGTCGTCGTTGGAGCGAGAAGTGCAGTCTTTGCGCCAGTGCAGAACCTGGGGCTGATTGTCATTGACGAAGAGCACGACCATTCGTTCAAGCAGAACGAACAGCCGCGGTATCACGCGCGGGATGTGGCGCTGCAGCGGGCGATGCTGGAAAAGATCCCCGTGGTGCTCGGCTCGGCGACTCCGTCGCTCGAAAGCTGGCAGGCGGCGAAAGATGGCAAATTCCGTCTTGTGGATATGCCGCGAAGAGTCAGCGACCGTCCGCTGCCGGATGTGAACACGATTGACTTGCGGGACGAGGCCCGCCATCGCCGCAGCAACACCGCCATCAGCCGGCAACTGGGAAAGGCGATGGAAGAAGCGTTGCGGGACGATGGGCAGGTGATCCTGCTCCTCAACCGCCGCGGCTTCAGCACGCACATCCAGTGTCCGGCCTGCGGCTTTGTCGTAAAGTGCCCGAACTGCGACCTGGCTTTGACGCATCACCGTGAAGGGGAAAAAGTTCTCTGTCACCAATGCGACTATGAAGAGACTTCCCCCGCCAAGTGCCCCCAGTGTCGGTTTGACGGCATTCGCTTTTCCGGCTTCGGTACGCAGAAGTTGGAAGCGGAAATCAAGGCTCGCTTCCCGGACTATCCGACGCTGCGGATGGACAGCGACACCATGCAGAAGCCGGGGAGCCACGAAGAGGCCCTGGCGAGATTCCGCGCCGGAGAGGTGCGTATCCTGCTCGGCACGCAAATGATTGCCAAAGGGCTGGATTTTCCCAACGTCACGCTGGTCGGCGTCATCAATGCGGACACGGCCCTGCATCTGCCCGACTTCCGCGCCGCCGAGCGGACCTTTCAACTCGTCACCCAGGTCGCCGGCCGTACCGGCCGCGGAGACAAAGGGGGGCGCGTGCTGGTGCAAACCTTTGCTCCCGATCACCCGGCCATCGTCGCCGCCCTCACGCACGACTACCACGCTTTCGCCGCCGCTGAGCTTCCCACCCGCCGCGACCACGGCTATCCCCCGGCCACCAGCATGATCCGCCTCATTTTCCGCGGGGACGACGAGAAAGCAACGGAGCGGTTTGCAGTGCTGTCGGTGGAGATGTTGCGAGCTGCGCTTGACGAAAGCGGAAAGCGGAAAACGGAAGGCGGAGAAGAGGTGCACTGCGACAAATCCGAAATCCGAAATCCCAAATCCCAAATCTCGTCTTCCCAGTCCCCAGTCCCTAGTCCCCAGCCCCCGGCTCGCCTCCTCGGCCCTGCCCCCTGCCCGATGGCCAAACTCCGCGGCAAATACCGGTATCATGCCCTGCTTTTCACGACCACCCCCGACGAGGTGCGCAAGACCGTGGGCGAAATCGTGGCGACTTATGATCCGCCTGAAGGTGTGCAGTGGGTGGTGGATGTGGACCCGATGGATTTGATGTAACTGTTAGACTGGATGAGGGGCAGTTCGCAGAGGAACGAGGTGCCAACAATGCGACTTCCGACAATTCAATTCAGCCTGCGCGGTTTGCTCAGTGCGATTGCCATCTTTGGAATCGCGCTGGCGTGTATTCTGAAGTTCGGGCTCTCGCTGCCGATGGTGACGATCATCTGGGGACTCTTGCTCTTAGTTCTGATGGCAACACCTGTTTTAGCGTACTTGGGAAAGCCGGAGCGGCGGACGTTTTATGCGGGGTTCGCCTGGTTCGGGTGGATTTACACGTTGGTCTTCATGTTTGGGTTTGTGACGCACATGCCGGTATCGTTCGGACCGAGTTCGACGAGGGCGACTTCGCCCGTCCGTTTTCCCCACATGTTCATCGAGCATGGAATCTTTATCATCTATAAGTGGGTCGTTCCCCCGGGCTCCATGATGATCAGCAGCGAAGATCCAGATTCGCAATACCAAAACCTTGCGTCCCAATACGACAGTGGTATTTATAGTCCTCCCGCAGCTACGGCATTTCTTACTGGCGGCGGCGGCGGCGGCTGGGGTGGGCTCGGAGCGGCACCATTTCCTGCAGGGGGCGGAGGCTTTGGCGGCGTTCCCGTGCCTACCGCGCCCCCTGCTCCCCTAAAGCCCATTCGTTATATTCCTTGGGAAAGCTTTCGAGACGTCGCCCACGCGCTGCTGACGGCCCTGTGGGCGACTTTGGGGGGCATGCTGACCATGTATCTTGCTCGCCGCAACGCCCGCCGTGGAGAACCGAGCGGGATAACAACTCCTCCTTGATCTGCCGCTAATCCGCCCCCTGTAATCCAGCAGAGCCATGTCCCATTACGACGCAATAGTTCTTGGCACCGGTGGCGTGGGGAGCGCGGCGGCGTTTCATTTGGCAAGGCGAGGTGCGCGGGTGCTGGGGCTGGACCGCTTTGCCGGTGGTCATGACCGGGGGAGTTCGCATGGCCAAACTCGAATCATCCGCCAGGCCTATTTTGAACATGCCGACTATGTTCCTCTGTTGCGAAGAGCCTATGAATTGTGGGCCGAGTTGGAACGGCTGGCGAATGAGAAGCTGTTTCATCAGGTCGGGCTACTGCAGATTGGTCCGCCAGCGGGTTACGTCATCGGCGGAGTGATGAACGCCGCGAGGCAGCACGGCCTCGCGGTCGATGAACTTTCGCCCGCTCAGTCACATGCTCGTTTCCCCGGCTTTCGGATCCCTGAAGGAATGGTCGGCGTCCTTGAACCTGCCGCCGGGTATCTGCTGGTGGAGCGATGTGTTCTCGCGCATCTGGCAGCGGCGATGATGCACGGTGCGGAGTTAAGAACAGGTGTGACAGTTCAGTCTTGGCAAGCAGAGAATGGCCGGGCCACAGTTTACACTGACCAAGGTTCGTACTCTGCCGACAAGCTGGTTATCACCGCTGGGGCCTGGGCACCGCAACTGCTGGCGAACCTTGGTATCCGGATGACGGTGCGGCGGAAGCATTTGCACTGGTTTGAGTGCGCCAATCCTGTTTATCGCGGGCCGCACGCTCCGACGTTCTTCTATGAACTGCCGCATGGGCTGTTTTACGGCTTTCCAGCGGTGGACGAACTGGGTGTAAAAGTCGCCGAGCACAGCGGCGGCGAGGAGGTGGCAGATCCGCTCACGGATTCGCGTCCCTTGGAGGAACCAGATCTTGCCCGCGTTCGCCAATTCGTCAGCGAACAAATGCCTGGTGTTGGGGTTGCTGCTCGACACGCGCGGCACGAAGTCTGTTATTACACGATGTCCCCCGATGAGCAATTCATCATCGACACCCATCCTCATCACAAGAATGTCGTTTTCTCCGCCGGTCTTTCCGGCCACGGCTTTAAGTTCAGCAGCGTCTTGGGTGAAGTGATGGCGGATTTGGCGCTCACAGGGACTAGCCCTCAGCCAATTGGCTTTCTGAATGCGGGGCGGCTATTGTGATGGGAGCCCCCCTGCCCTTTCATTGTTTATGAATCCCAATCCTTACGATCCGCCTAAGACTGATCCGGCGCTCCGCCAGGAGCCCTTGGTGCTGGCGATTGTGGTCGGGGAAGACGGTGCGATTAATGTGGATTTTTCCATTGAACTGGAAGACATCGTCGCATTCAACATCTATCACTACACGCGTTCCGCTTTGGGTAGGCGTCAGTTTTACAGACGCTGGCTGCTCATCGGAATATCGGTCGTCCTTGCGTTGGCTGGGGTGTGTTACCTCTTTTCTGTTCGGGGTCTGCTGCCGAGTTTGTCCCCAGCGTTGATAATTTCCGTAGTCGCGGCGGTTGCCTATGTTGGCGCGTATCCCTGGATCTACGCGTGGCGTTTGCGGAGAAGTTCCGAGGCGGTTATTCAAGGTGGCCGCAATCTGGCGGTCTTTGGACCTCGCCGCATGACCTTGACCTCTCAATTCGTAATGCATTCCTCGCCGTTCACTCAGTCGGCTGTGCGGTGGATTGCGGTTGAGAAGGTGGATCCTCAAGCGGTCGCCCTTTACATCTACGTCTCCTCGAATGCTGCCCATATTATCCCTCGCCGGGCGTTTGCTTCCGACGATGATTTTCAGACCTTCGTTCATACTGCCCAGGAGTTTCATTCCCGGAATATGTCCGCGGACAACCCGCTGCGGACGCAGTCCTAAACGGGTTCGGGCTCCCTGCAGCAGTTTTTCACGAAATTCCTCGACTTTGAACCAAAACAGCTCCAAGTTAGACTAACCTCTGGTCCCGCCTTTCCCGCCTTCCAGGAATTCCCCCATGTTCCGCGCATTTTTGCTCGCACTCGTGGCCGCAATGGCCTTGGTTTTGGCAACTCAGGCCTCGGCTCAGGTCGTCGTTAAGGGTGGGACTGGTGGCGGGACACGGGCCTACTATCCCAGTGGCCAATCCTTGATGTACCTGTTGTATTATCCGCAATTCCAGAAGGAAATTGAAATCGTTGACGATCAGAAGGCGGAGTTGCAGAAGATTCAGGCGGAATCAACCGCCAAGATGACGGAAGCCTACAAGGCATTCAATAACCAGCAGGAAGGCGACCAGCAGCAGCGCCAGCAGAAATACATGGAGTTGTATCAGTCCCTGGCCAAGGAAACCGAAGAGAAAGTCGCCAAGATCCTGCTCCCCCATCAAAAAAAGCGGCTAAACCAGATCATGCTGCAAATGAAGCTCTCGCAGTCCAGCTACGGCTACGGGTTTGCGGGTGCCTTGGAAGGTGACGACGTCGGCAAAGAGCTCGGCATCACCGACACCCAGCGGGAAGAGCTGAAGAAAAAAGAAGAGAAGATCCGATCGGAACTCACGAAGAAGTACCAGGAATTCTATAAAAAGCTCAACGAAGAGACCCGGGAAGAAATGATGAGCGTTTTGACGCCCGCTCAGAAGAAGAAGCTCGAGGACCTGCTCGGAGAAAAATTCGAATTGCAGCAGCCGCAGTACGGCCAGCAACCGCTCAAGAAGGATGCGAAGGGAGACTGATGTTGCTTTAGGCGGCCTCGCCTGCGGCTAAGTCTTTAGGTGCCTGGAGAAAAACTCCTTCACCTTGGCCCACATTTTTTCGCTCAGTACGTGCCCCGTCTTTTCTTCAATGAAGGACGTGAAGTTCTGGTCTGCGTGCATCGACTGGTACGCTTTGCGAATGGTTTCGATGCCGCGGCGGACTTCGTCGATGGGGCTGCCGCCGTCGAGTTCGCCGAAGTTGAGGTGCAGCGGGCGAGGGGCGATGAGGGCGGCGATATCGGGCGTGTCGCCGTATTGATGAAGGCCCGGGACAAAGTTGGGAAAGCAGTGCAGCATCTGCTCGCGGTGAATGCCGGCGTAAGTCGGCAGGCAGCAGTTGCCGCAGAGCGCCTTGAGTCGCGGCTCCCAGGGCCCAACGAGCCAGGTATGCGTGCTTCCCATCGAATGACCGTAGCAGCCGAGGCGGTCCGCATTCACCTCGGGCCGGCTGGAGAGAATATCGACGGCACGTCGCATGTCCAGGATGTGCTTCCAGGCCAGTGATTTGCCGGCAACGATATATTTGAGAAACAGGAACCGCTCCAGATTTCCGCCGCTTTGCTTGAAACCTTTGCTCCGCTCGCCAAAGCCGTAGGCGTCGGGACAGAGGACGACATAGCCCTCCCGCGCGAGTGCAACCCCGGTATGGTGCTCCTTCATGCCGGCCAGTCCCGCCGGTTCCGACGCTCCGAGTCCCCAGGCTCCGTTATGCTGGTGCCAGAGGCAAATTCCAGGAGCCTTTTTGGAGCCGTGCACGCCATCTGGAATCAGCAGGTAGGCCGTGATGACGGTTTCGTGGCTCGCTTCACCCGGCTCCGCCTGGTAAGTCACCTTTAGGCGGCGGAAGCCGACTTCCTGCTTCTCTTCCAATACCTGCAGATTGAGATCGCCTCCCTTGGGCCACTCGCCGCCGAGCCCCACCAGGAGCCGATCTCGAAAATCACCGCTGGCCATCAGTTCGTCCCCGCATATAGAAGCATCTGTGAATATCGGCAATTCAGAAATCCTTTCAGAATCATAGCCGGTTCTCTGGAATCTTTCTTCCCCGCACCGGATAATGCGGCGTTGAATCAGGTCCTGTTGAAAGGAGATTCCAGGCCGCGCAAATTTCATCAGGCGGCCTTGCGGCCGCTTGTTGCCACGATCCTGATTGGGATCTGCTGCACGGCTTCGGATACCGTCCCATCAGACCGCTGGCATGGCCACTTCCAGTACTTTGTCCCCAGTTGACGTCTCGACACTTGATTTCGAGACGCCCGAAATTAAGGAACACTCCCACGTCTGGATCATTCCATTTGGCAGCGATGTTCGATTCGGTCTTGTGGCTGAAGCAGCTTCCGCTTTTCGCTGACGTAGCCGTCAAATCTCTTGAACTTTTTGTGCCGGCGATGTTCGCGAGAGAATTTGAACCAAGCGAAGCGATTTTTCGCCAAGGGGATACGACAAGTGACGTCTATTTGGTGACGAGGGGAGATGTCGTCATACAGATTGAGCAGGACGGTCGCCTGGTTGCCACCGACTTCGTTCCGTGTGGCGGGTGTGTGGGAGAAATGGCCGCGCTAACCGGCCATCCACGGAGTGCCACCGTTATTGCCGGTCAACTGGGGGCAGGCGTCCTGGTCATTCCGGGTCCGCGATTCCGCGATCTGTTGCTGCTGCAACCCTCGCTGGGGGTCAACATGCTCGCCATGATGAGCGAGCGGTTGCGGCAGACGGAATTGCGAAAACAGCATGCGGTACTGGCACAGCGGGCGGAAGAATTGGGCAGAAGCAAGGAAGCCGCGGATGCCACCATTCGCGTCAAAGCCGATTTGCTAGCTAGCATGAGCCATGAACTGCGCACGCCACTCAACGGAATCATTGGCCTGACGGAAATGGTGTTGGGCACAAGCCTGACCTATTCGCAGCGAGAGTCTCTCAATCTAGTGCGCGAATCGGGCGAGTCGCTGCTAGCGCTCATTAACGATGTGCTCGACATGTCGAAGATTGAAGCGGGGCGACTGGAACTGGAAATAGCACCCTTCGATCTCCGCGACCGACTGATCGAGACTTTGAAGACATTAGCGGTGCGGGCCCATCGTAAGGGAGTGGAATTGGCTTGCCGAGTTGCCCCGGAAGTTCCTGATCGTGTGCGGGGAGACCTGGCTCGTCTGCGGCAAATTGTCGTCAACCTGGTGGGTAATGCCATCAAGTTTACGGAGCGAGGAGAGGTCGTCGTCGAGGTAACCTGTCCGCAACGAACCGCGAATGCCGTTACGCTGCAAGTGACCGTTCGCGACACGGGGATTGGCATCCCCAAGGAAACACTGGCTCAACTCTTCCAGCCGTATACGCAGGCCGATGCGAGCATTTCGAGGCGGTTTGGGGGGACGGGATTGGGGCTCTCGATTTCAGCAAAGCTTGTCGCGGGAATGCGGGGCAGGATTTGGGTGGATAGCATGTTCGGAGTAGGCAGCGAGTTTCACTTTGCAATCGAGCTGGAGATTGATCACTTTGCCAGCGAGTCGCCCACACTTTCAGGGCAACCGGGCCTCGTCGGCAAACGGGCTCTGCTGGTGCAATCGCAGGCGACGACGGCAAGATTATTGGAGGAAACGCTGAGTGGATGGGGCCTGAACGTGGCGACTGTCACCAGCGGAGCCGCCGGTGCGCAAGAGGTCGAGAGGGGAGTTGCCGAAGACCGCCCCTTCTCTTTTCTGTTGATGGATGTCCGCGTTCCCGAAAGCGTTTCCTGGTTGCAAAGAATCCGCGAAGCGCGAAACTTGACCGCTCTGATGCTTTTGACCGCGGACCTGGTCGGCGAAGGGGCTCGCTGCGAAGAGTTGCGGATTCCGCACCTGCTCAGACCGGTGAAACCATCTGAATTGCTCAATTCTTTGCTGGACGGCACCCTGGCTGCAGACTCAGACTCCGTAGATGTACCGATATTGCCACTGGCGGCCGCCAAGGAAACGCAAACCGAAGTGCCGACGGACGCGGTGGGTTCCTTTTCTGGCGGGAAAATCCTACTGGCAGAAGATGGTCTGGTCAATCAAAAGGTGGCGCTCGCTCATCTTGCCAAAGGAGGGCACCAGGTTACCGTCGTGACCACGGGGAAAGAGGTGCTGACCACACTGGAGCGTCAGTCGTTTGATTTGGTGCTAATGGATGTGTTGATGCCTGAGATGAATGGGTTGGACGCGACCAAAGCTATTCGCGAACGCGAGCAAGGAACGGAGCAGCATCTGCCGATCATTGCCATGACCGCCAGCAATGCGATTCAGGATATTCAGCGCTGCCTGACCGCTGGCATGGATGCCTACGTTTCGAAACCGGTTCGCTCCGAGCACCTGTTAGCCACGCTCCACTCGTTTCTGCCAAATCGAAATGCACCTGCCGGCGAGATTCCTCGTGGAGCGGTTGATTGGTCTTCAGCCCTGCAACAGGCTGGCGGTCATCACGAACAATTGGCCGAGCGAGTTTCGCTCCTTCAGCAGGAGATCCCTCGCGTGCAGCGAGACCTTCTGGCCGCGGCAGCGGAATGGAATCCCCCGTCGTTGCGTATTGCCGCCCATACACTCAATGTCGCGCTCCAGGCCTTCGGCGCGCCGAGGTTGGCGGGCTTGGCGCAGCAACTCGAGGACGCCGCTGGTCGCCAAGATCAAAGTGGTGCGCAGGAATTATTGGTGGAATTCAAGCAGGAGATGGACCGTTTGGTGGTAGCGCTGGAACTGTTCACTGGCGAGAAGGTTTTTTAGCCCCGTGAAGGCACGGGAATCTTAGGTTTCCAGCAGAATTCTCAGCATCCGCCGCAAAGGCTCGGCTGCTCCCCAAAGGAGCTGGTCGCCGCAAGTAAAGGCGGAGAGGAAGCGACCCGGAGCCGTTTTGTCGAGGTCGAGCTTGCGAAGGCGGCCGACTGGCACGTTCAGAGTGCCGGTGACAGCGGCTGGGGTGAGCTGGCGGATGGAGGCTTCCCGCTCGTTGGGAACAACCTTGGACCAGCCGTTGGCGGCAGCCAGCATGCCTTCAATTTCAGCAAGCGGCACATCTTTCTTCAGTTTGATGGTGAGGGCCTGGCTGTGGCAGCGCATGGCACCGATGCGAACGCATAGCCCATCCACGGGAATGAGGCCGTCTCCGGAGAGTCCGAGGATCTTATTCGTCTCCGCCTGCCCTTTCCATTCTTCCTTGCTCTGGCCGTTTCCAAGATCCTTATCAATCCAGGGAATCAGCGAGCCAGCAAGCGGCACTCCGAAAAACTCGGTCGGATAGCTGCTATCGCGGAGCGTTGCGGCCACTTTTCGGTCGATTTCGAGAATGGCAGATGCCGGATCGGCGAGCAGGCTGGCGACGGAATCGTTCGCGGTTCCCATCTGCTTGAGGAGTTCTCGCATATTGTTGGCACCAGCACCGGAGGCGGCCTGGTAGGTCATACTGGTAAGCCACTCGACGAGGCCCGCTTTGAACAAGCCATCGAGCCCCATCAACATCAGGCTGACCGTACAATTGCCGCCGATGTAGTTTTTCACCCCCTTGGTCAGGGCGGACTTGATGACCGGCAGATTGACGGGGTCCAGGATGACCACCGCGTCATCCTTCATCCGGAGCGACGAAGCAGCATCAATCCAGTAGCCGTTCCAGCCGGAACTTCTGAGCCGGGGATAAACATCGTTGGTGTAGTCACCCCCCTGGCAGGTAATAACCACGTCCATCTTCTTCAGGGCATCCACGCTACCTGCGTCGAGCAGTTTACCCGACTCCTGGCCACCGATTTTCGGTCCTGCACCCCCTGCCGCCGATGTGGAAAAGAACACCGGCTCAATGTGTGCAAAGTCATTTTCCGCCTGCATCCGCTCCATCAATACGGAGCCGACCATGCCACGCCAACCGACAAGTCCAACACGCTTCACGGGA
>CAYUJE010000129.1:0-2692 GCA_964444865.1 uncultured Pirellulaceae bacterium
GTGGTGGCCGACAAACCGTTCGGCGAATGGAACCATTTTCGGATCCTCATGGTAGATACTCGCGTCAGCGTCTGGCTCAACGACAAACTGGTGGTCGACCACGCCATCCTGGAGAATTACTTCGCCAAAGATCGCAAGGGTCCTGTTCCGCGCACCGGACCAATTCAGTTGCAGACGCACGGCGGTGAAATACGCTGGCGAAACATCTTTGTTCGAGAGATTGGCGAGGAAGAAGCCCGCAAGATTCTAGGGGCTCATGCCAAGGATGCCACGAAGTAACCAGCCGCGAGGAAGCATGCAACCGCGATATTTTCGTTTCCTTGAGATCTGGCCGATTTTGAGCCCCGCCGCACGTCCGGTCGCTTGCAAGTTCCAAATCGACTATGATTTTGGCTCAAAGAATCTTGATTCTTGATGTAAGAGTTTCGCTAAGAATGCGTCTTCAGCGAGGACTCCGAACTTAAAAATACCAAGGAGTACACAATGATTTTCCGCAAGTGTTTAGTCTTGTTGACGGTTACGCTGGTTCTTTCCAGCCTGGCCACCTCGGCGAATGCCGATGTGAAGCTGGCCTCGATCTTTGGTGACTCGATGGTTCTCCAACGCGACATGCCTGTCCCTGTTTGGGGCTGGGCCGAAGCTGGCGAGGAGGTAACGGTCACCTTCGGTGACCAGACCAAGAAAGCCGCGGCAGGCAAAGATGGCCGCTGGCAAGTCAAGCTCGACGCTCTCAAGGCGAATGCCGATGGCCAGACGCTCAAGGCCAGTGGCAAGAACACCGTCGAACTCAAGGATGTGCTCGTCGGCGAAGTCTGGATTTGCTCCGGCCAATCTAACATGGAATGGGCCCTGAATTCGTCGATCAATGGCAAAGAGGAAGTGGCGGCTGCGAATCATCCCCAAATCCGCCTGTTCAATGTTCCAGGCCATCTCACCTCGCCGGTGCCGAAGGATACTTGCCCTGGAAACTGGCAGATTTGCAAGCCGGATTCGGCGAGCGGGTTCTCAGCCGTCGGCTATTTCTTCGGCCGGAAGTTGCAGGAGCAGTTGAAGGTGCCGGTGGGCCTGGTTGGATCGAACTGGGGCGGCACCCTCATCGAGCCTTGGACTTCGCCCGACGGTTTTCATAGCGTCCCTGAACTGAAAGATATTGCGGACAAGGTGGATGCCTACAACGAAAAAACCAATGTCGGGGGCGGTTCACCATCGGCGATTTATAACGCCATGATTCACCCCCTCGCCCCTTTCGCGATGCGGGGCGCGATCTGGTACCAGGGTGAATCCAACGGCGGCGAAGGGGAGTCCTATTACCACAAGACGCAAGCACTGGTGAATGGCTGGCGCAAACTCTTTAACCCGGACCTGGCGTTTTACTGGGTGCAACTCGCCAATTTCCAAAAGCCGAATGACAACCCGGAAGGGGGCGATGGCTGGGCCAGGATTCGCGAAGCCCAGCGCAAGTCGCTGAACATCAAGCACACCGGCATGGCCGTGATTATCGACATCGGTGAAGCCAATGACATTCACCCCCGTAACAAACAAGACGTCGGACTCCGGCTGGCTCATTGGGCGCTGCACCAGACTTATGGCATGAAGGAAGTGGTTGCCAGCGGGCCGCTTTACAAGAGCCACAAGGTCGAAGGTAACTCGATTCGCGTTTCCTTCACGAACGTGGGAGGGGGGCTGATTGTCGGCAAAAAGGAAGGCCTGGAGCCGACTCAAGAGGTAAAGGGTGGCAAGCTGGAACGATTTGCTGTTGCCGGTGCCGACAAGAAATGGCACTGGGCGGATGTCACCATCGACGGCAACGATGTCGTCGTGAAGTCAGCGCAGGTCGCTGAACCGGTCGCTGTCCGTTACGCCTACTCGATGAACCCCACGGGAGCCAACCTTTACAACAAGGAAGGCATCCCTGCCTCTCCGTTTCGCACCGATGATTGGTAGGCGGCGAAAGGTTGTCGTTAACTTGTAGGGCAAGTGTGATCCTGGAATTGCAGGAGTGTCTTAGCGTGCGCGTCGTCATCGAACCCAATTCCGAGTCCGCCTCTCGCCGAGCGGCCCGTTTTGTTGCGGAACTTGTCCGCAAGAAACCGGACTGCGTGCTGGGGATGGCGACGGGCAGTACGCCGCTGTTGCTTTACCAGGAACTGATTCGCTTGCACCGGGAAGAGGGGCTGGACTTTTCCCAGGTGACGACGTTCAACCTGGATGAATACGTGGGGCTGGGTCCGACGCACCCGCAAAGCTACCGGTTCTTCATGAACCACAATCTCTTTTCGCACATCAATATCGAACCCAACCACACGCACGTCCCTGATGGCCGGGCGCTTGATTTTGATGCTCACTGCCGGCTGTACGAGCAGAAGATTAAGGATGCGGGGGGCATTGACCTGCAGATTCTCGGAGTCGGCAGCGACGGGCATATCGCCTTCAACGAGCCCGGCTCTTCCCTTGGCAGCCGCACCAGGCTTAAGACTCTAGCGAGCGAAACCATTCGAGACAACGCCCGCTATTTCGGCAGCGAGGATAAAGTGCCGCGGCTGGCCATCACGATGGGCATCGGGACGATCCTGGAATCCCGCCGCTGCTTGTTCCTGGCCTTCGGTCCACACAAAGCGACAGCCGTCCGCGACACGGTGGAGGGTCCCATCACCTCTCAAATCACAGCCTCGGCACTGCAACTGCACCGCGA
>CAYUJE010000129.1:2792-6439 GCA_964444865.1 uncultured Pirellulaceae bacterium
TCCGCCGTGAGAAGCTGTCGAATGTCGTAGAGATGCGAGGCCGCTGGGGAACTGGAGCGGGGAACAGCAGACGCAGGCCGCTTGTTCTGGTCCTGATTGCGATCTCGGTTCTCGTCGCCATCCTGACCAACGGCGGCCGGCAACCCAATGGCAGCGCAATTCTGGACAAGCTGCTCTTCGTCGACCCCATCTTGTTCACCGCCGCCCACATCCAGGAGCAGCCGAATTTCGGGTCGAGCATCCTGTCCGGCCAGGTTTGGCGGCTGGTGACCCCCATCTTCATTCATTACGGGTTGATGCACCTGATCTTTAATATGTGGGCCCTGTTTGTGTTGGGGAGCCAAATTGAAGATCGCCGAGGCACATTCCGCTTCTTGTTGCTCGTTCTCATTCTCGCCGTTACGTCCAATCTTGGAGAGTCGGTCGCGGCGCAACTCAAATTGCCGGCGCAATTGGCCCTTTTTGGAGGAATGTCCGGCGTCGTTTACGGAACATTCGGCTACGTCTGGATGAAAGCAAAGTTTGATAACGCGGCTGGTTTCATGATCGCCAAGGAAACCGTGTTCATCATGATGGTCTGGCTGGTCCTGTGCATCTTGCGAGATTTCCCTCCTTTCGATTCGTTATTGGGGGGAATGATTAAGGATCGCATCGCCAATACCGCACATGTCGTGGGTCTGATCGTCGGCGCGGCCATCGGCTATGCGCCCGTCTTGCTGCGCAAGAGATAGCCGGTCATTCGGCGGAAAGAGTCGCACTCCAGCAGTGGGGCACCGCAACGTCCCGCTGGAGGGACAACAGCCCGCTCAGCAACCTGCCCTTCAGCCGCAGACGCCACAGCGTTTCGGACTCCTCGACTGTCTCATAATTACCTGCTTCCACTTGCTTTACCGAGCCCCGATTGTCGCTCACCGGTCCTTCATACTCCAAATAGGCCAGGCGATGATCGGGAAGTGCATCGAACCGAATCGTGGTCCCCTCCGCAGGCATTTCGAGATGCGACCACGTTCGCAGAACGCTTCCCCTTTCGAGCATAAAATCGAAATGCGAAGTGCGATCCTGACTGGGCGGCAGCTCATGGCGGAGAATGACAAATCGAGGCATGGGAGGCATCTTTAGCGAACCTATCTTTGTCCGCAAAAACATTATTTGGCCTGCTGGGCAATCAGCACGCGCTCCTTGAGAGCGTCGTGCAGCGGGTCATCCTTTTCGCTACAAAATCCCAGGTGCAAATGCTTGCGCCAACCTTCGGCATACTTGAAAAGCGTTGACATCCGGCCGAGTTCCTCGTCCAAGGCGGCCATCGTGTCGAGATAGGAATTCAGCCCCTGGCTCTCGTCGAGCCACTTCTTCTGGCTGGCATGTTTGCTCAGCATCTTCTTCTTGAGTTCGACAAGATCGCTCACATCCACCACGATGGCGGGCTCGACAAGTTTGCCGAGCGGATCGCGGTGAGAGTAGGGCTGGGCGTGATAGACCGTGACGTTGCCGTCAATGGATGCCCGCGGCGGATCGACGGGAAAGTTGGGCATCCCCCGCGCAAATGCCGCCGTGGTCGCCAGGCGGCAGGTGTTGGTGTGGTCCTCCATGTAATCGCTCGGGGAATGCGTCAGCACGATTTCCGGCGCGACATCGCGAATCACCGAGGCGACTTTGGCCAGCGTCGGTTTGTCGTAGAAGATTTCCAGGTCGTTGCAGATGCTTTCGTGAAACGTCGCTCCAATCGCAGTCGCGGCGGACATCGCTTCCTCGCGGCGAATCCCGGCAATCGTCGCGCGATCATATTTCGTCGTTCCGCAGCAGCCGTTGGCCAGATTCCAGTAATGGATTTCATATCCATTGGCACGCAGGAGCATGAGCGTGCCGGACATCAGGAACTCGATATCATCCGGATGGGCGGCAATGGCAATGGCGGTTTTCATGGTATTTCCAAAAGGGCGAGCAGAGGCAACTGCACCTGATACTAACTTCCCAAGTAGCCCCTTCCAACCTGACCTGTCCAGGTCCCTTGCCGCTCCCCAATCTTTCCCCTCTCTGGTAGGATACTCGATTCGTATTTTTGCTTGCCAGCCTCCGCTTCCCATTGCAAATTAAGGCCTTGACATGCCTCTCGACCCCTATCAGCCTTGTCCCTGCGGAACCGAAAAGAAAGTCAAGTTCTGCTGCGGCAATGACTTGATTCACGACTACAACAAAATCGAGGAACTCATCACCGGAGAGCAGCGACTGGCGGCTCTCGACCAGATTAATCGCTCGCTCGCCCAAAAGCCGGATCGCGGCTGCCTGTTGCTGCTCAAGGCCCAGGTGCAGATTGAGTTGCGAGAGCTGGAACAGGCCCGGGAGTCCATCAACGAACTGCTTAAGGTGATGCCGAGCAACCCGGCCGGCCTGGGCATGCTTTCCATTCTGGAAGCCGCCACCGGTGACGCCCTCGAAGCCGTGGATACTCTGCAATCGGCGCTGGAGGCTTCCCAAGGCAAGCTCCAGCCGCAGGTTTATAACGCGATCGGATTTGTGGGGCGTTCGCTGGCCGCCCAGGGACTGCTGCTGGGCGCTCGCGGGCACCTGTTGTTTCAAACTTCCGTTACCGGCGGCAAGGACCAGAGGGCGGTGCAGGCATTGATTGAACTCGACGGCAGCGGGCACATTCCTCTGCCGGCTCTGGGGCTGGAAGGTCTCTCTTCCGCCGATGCCAATGGCCGTTTGAGTGCGGCGGGAATTGCGGAAATGACCGAAGCGACGAAGTCGGCCGGCATGGGCTGCTGGCTGAAGGCCGTGGAACTGCTGGACGGATTGACCGAGCGCGAACCCTATGAACCGGCGGCGTGGAAAAACATCGGCACGCTCCGAGCCTGGCTGGGGCAGGAAGACAAGGCCCGTGCGGCGCTCCGGCGGTATGCCTCTTTTGCTTCGGTTCCCCGCGACGAAGCGGTCGAAGCCGAAGCCGTCGTGCAATTCCTCAGCCCGCTCGCCGAAGAGGATCTGACGCCGGAAATCACGACCGCGTTCGCGGTGGCGGATGTCCAAGCCTTGCAGGAGAAGTTTCTATCGAACAAGCGGCTGGAGAATGTTCCGTTCGATCCGGCGGAATTTCGCGAGGCAAACGAAGTGCCGCCCCTCTCGACTTTCCTGCTGCTGGACCGAGAGGTACCCCCTTATGTCGAGGGCGTTACGGCCGAGCAAATTCCCCTCATCCTGGGCGAATTACAACTTTTTGGAAAACAGACGGACCGCTCGGCTCGGGTGGAATTCAGCACGCTCAAAACGGCTGATTTCGATGCGAAAATCGCCGCCTTGCAGGCGATCGTGGGGGCAGCCGAGCGCGAAGGGGAGGAAGTCACCGGCAAGATCACCCGTCTCGGAGTCGCACTCGCCAGCAATTGGCGGCTGCCGGATGCCATGCCGATTCAGGAACGTAAGAATCTGCTGGAAACTCATCGCACGCATGTGCTCTTGAACGTCTTTCCGGACTTGCCGCAAAGTGTGCTGGATGGCAAATCGCTGCGCCAGGCGGCTGGAGATGCTTCGTTGCAAGCGAGGGCTCTGGCGGTCATTCTGCTGATGGATTTGGCGGAGCCCGAAGAGCGATCGGAGTTCAATCAGATCCGCAAATCGCTCGGCCTGCCGACGGTTGAAACGCTCGATCC
>CAYUJE010000129.1:6539-17315 GCA_964444865.1 uncultured Pirellulaceae bacterium
TATTTGATGGCGGAAATCCCGCTGCGACTGGAGCGGCGCGAGGTCGACGAATTCCGCCGGCTCTTCGAAAGGCTCAGCACCAAGCATGTCAAGGAGCCGGGTGTCGCGCAGGCGCTGCAGCAGCTCCTGTATCAGCTTGGCATTATGCGTCCGGATGGCAGCATGGCGGCTCCGAGCGCGGCAACCGGCGCTCCCGCAGGTGCTCCGGCTGGCCTTTGGACACCCGACCAAGGCGCTTCTGCCGCTGCCCCGGCAGCTCCCGCTGCTGGCGGCAAGAGCAAGTTGTGGGTGCCGGGAATGGATTAGAGCTTAGCCACCGCGACCACGCGGTGACTCCCCTCACGTGGACGCGGGGGCTAGCTTGTTCAATGAGTTTCCAAAAAACATGTCCTTCACCGACACCGATTCCCGCCACATGCTGCGGGCGCTCGAACTGGCCGAGCGCGGCAGGGGATTCGTCGAGCCGAACCCGATGGTCGGCTGCGTCATCGTGAAGGATGGCCAGGTTGTCGGCGAAGGCTTTCATGCTCGGTTCGGCGGTCCCCATGCGGAAGTCGCCGCACTGGATGCGGCAAGCTCGCCTACGAAGGGGAGCACTCTTTACGTCACCCTCGAACCCTGTTGCCATCAAGGAAAAACTCCTCCCTGCACCAAAGCGGTGATCGCGGCGGGGATTACTCGCGTCGTCGCTGCGATGCAGGACCCCTTCGCCGAAGTCAGCGGTCAGGGGCTGGCCGAACTTCGCGAAGCGGAGATCGAAGTGGAAGTTGGCTTGCACGAAGACCTGGCTCGCCGGCTCAATGGGCCGTATCTCAAACTACTCTCCACGGGCAAGCCCTGGGTCATTGCCAAATGGGCCATGACGCTGGATGGCAAAATCGCCACCCGCAGCGGTTACAGCAAATGGATTTCCGGCAGTGCGGCGCGTGAAGTTGTCCAAGCACTCCGTTCTCGGGTTGATGCCATCGTCGTCGGCCGGCGGACGGCGGAGATGGACGACCCGCTGCTCACCGCGCGGCCAGAGAGCGGCACTCCCGCTCGCGTCGCGACCAGGGTTGTCGTCAGTTCTCTGGCTCGTTTGTCGGCCGATAGCCAACTCGCCAAAACCGCCAAGGATTTTCCGGTCCTCCTGGTTTGCGGCCCCGATGCTCAGAAGCGCGACATGCGGCGACTCGCAGGCAAGGGGGTTGAAGTATTGCCATTTTTAGCGGAAACCCGCTACGAGCGGACGCTCCAACTCCTCGATGAACTCGGCAGCCGGCGGATGACGAATATTCTGGTCGAGGGAGGTTCGCAGCTCTTCGGCACCTTGCTTGACGCTCGCCAGATTGACGAAATTCACGTCTTCATCGCCCCCAAAATCTTTGGCGGGGAAAAAGCTCCTTCCCCCATCGGCGGTGCGGGAATCAGCGACATTACCGCAGCAGTTCGGCTCCAAGAGATGCAGGTAAAGTCTTTAGGGGACGACATTTATCTTCACGGCTTCACGGAATCTGTCCCGAATTCTTTGCTCCCGCGATTGGCTCCAGACCGATAGCCACCTATAATTCAGTGACTTCGTGAAAAAAATCACGCATCGGTATCCCCCTCAGAACGGTGCGATTTAAGGGATTTTGATATGGCAAAGCAAGGCCCCCGCAAAAAGCTCCCCAAGGCCCTCGCGGTCATCAATGCCGATAACTGCACCGGCTGCGAGTCGTGTTTGGAAGTTTGCCCCGTCGATTGCATCAATCTCAAGGAGATGAAGCTCGGCGTGAAAGGAAACCAGTCCTGGTGCGAGATCGATCTGGAACGCTGCGTGGGCTGCGAGGTTTGCGTCCATATCCCCCAAAAGGCCAGCAATCCTTACGAATTGACCGTCTGCCCATGGAATGCCATCGAGATGGTTCCGACGGAGCACGTGGCGCAGTACGTTGCCCAGATCGGCGGCCCGCCGGAATACATTCATGCAAATTGGGACCGCCTTGTCGGCACCGCCCAGCATCTGGCGGAACTTAAAGCGGGCGCGTAACCCCTGCCTCCGGCAGGCGTTCACGAGGGATAGATAGGACCCGATGACGCTTTTCCGCCTCTTCCTGCTGCTGACCATTCTGCCCCTGGTCGAATTGGCGCTGCTGCTCGTGATGGGCAAATATACGGGTGTGACGTTCACGCTAACGTTCGTGATACTCACTGCTTTCGCCGGCGCGATTCTGCTGCGTTATCAAGGTGTCCAAACTTTTCGCAACATCCAGCGGGATCTGCAAGAAAAGCGAATGCCGGCCGATTCGCTCTTGGACGGGGTATTCATTTTTGTCGCGGCCGTCCTCCTCATACTGCCCGGCGTCACGACGGACATCGTGGGTCTCACCATCCTGATTCCGCCAATCCGCAAGCTCTACAAGTTCTGGCTCGTCCGCTGGTTCAAGTCCAGGTTTCAATTGCAAGGATTCGCGTCCACGGGGCGAACGGAAGTCATCGACTCGCACATCGTCGATGCCCGTGAGCAGGACGAATAGATTGCGAGCTCCCGCGAAGGGTCAACTCTTTTCCAGCCCTCTCGTTTTCGGCAAGTGCAAACGGATCGTCGTTCCCTGGCCGAGTTCCGAGGCAACATCAATCCTGCCCCCGTGCAGCTCGGCAATCCGCCAACATTTGGAAAGCCCCAGCCCCAATCCGCGACCGGCTTCTCGCCCGGAGTAATACGGGTCGAACATGTGCTTCTTGGCTTGATCGGAGAGGCCGGGGCCGTTGTCGGTGATGCGAAACAGAACGCTTTCCGCGGCATCTTCGAGTGCAATCTCCACTCGCCCGCCGGCACCAAGAGCTTGCAGTGAATTGAGCACAATTGCCCGGAGGGACACCGTGAGTTGCACGGGGTCCGCAATGAATGTGAGCGGGCCATCGCTGCCGCTGCGAACGAGGACCGTTCCTTGCTCCTTGGCTTCCTCCGCCAATTCGGCAATGACGGTATCCGCGAGTTGCACAGCGTCCACCAACTTCGGCAACAGTGCCGGCGGCTTGGCGAAGAGCATCATGTCGGCAATCATCTCGTGCGCACGAAATGCCTGCACATTGATGGTGGCGAGCGCCCGGCGACGGTCCGGATCCGTTTCGTCCTTCAGCAGCGTCTGAGCCCGCGTGGCAATGTTCGCCAGGGGATTGTTGATCTCGTGGCTCAGACCGTAGGCCAATTCGCGCAACGCTGCGAGCTTTTCACGCTGCACTGCGGCTTGGAATTTGGCGTCGTCCATAGAGCCGTGGGGTAGGCTTCTAGCCTGCCCAACCCCATTTTTTCTGGGCAGGCTGGAAGCCTACCCCACTTCTTAAGTCGAGACCGGCCGTTCCATTTCCAAAAGGTCGCATGCCCGTTCCATCAGTTTGTCCACCTGGAAAGGCTTCTGCATGAAGTCGTCGGCACCGGCGGCTCGCAGGTCGGCGACTTTGTCCTGCTCCACCATGCCCGAGATGCAGATGATTTTCACCTGTTCCAGCGTGCTGTCGCCGCGGACCCGCTGGCAGACTTCCTTGCCGTTGATGTCCGGCAGCATGATGTCCAGCACCACGACGTCGGGGCGGAATTCCTTGACCAGCATGCCGGCGTCGAATCCGTTGTTGGCGGTTTTGACGTCGAAGCGGCCGTCGCGGCTGAAGGCGTCGGCGAGGAGTTCGACCAGATCCTGGTCGTCGTCCACAATCAGGGCCTTCCGCTTGCCGCTTTCCAGGGCGTCGGTCGGAATGCCGTTGTCCCGCATGAAGCTGAACAGCTCATGGCGGGGAATGCGACGAAATCGGCTGCCGGGGACGCGAAATCCCTTGAGGCTACCGTTATCGAAGCAGCGGATAATCGTCTGCTGGCTAACCTTGCAGATTTTGGCCGCTTCGCCCGTGGTAAATACTGTCTTCGTTGACATGGCTCAAACCATCCTTCCTGTTCGATGGTTAGACCAGCGAGGGGCTGTTGGTCCGAAAACTCGGGCCGCCGAACCCCCCAGACCTCCGTGTGTTGCCACGTCGATGCTGGTCTTAAACTCCCTGAAACCTAAAAGCTGCGTCATGGACGCAAGCCCGCTGCCTTACTGGCTTTGCGAAGCTGTTAGACTCGGCGTCACCTGCGATGCTTCCCAGGCTTACCAAGCTTCACAACTGGGGGCATTATAGCGGCAGGTCACATCGCGTCAAGATTAGTTAGCACGTCGCAAGTCGTTATAGGGCAGTGGTTTGCGACATGCCGTCTGGAATTTGCAAAATTGGGCAACCTTGTGCGAATTCGACTCTTGGTCGCCGCTCACTTGCTCCCGACCACCTCTAACTCCACCCATTTTGTGACGGTTCCCTTGCCGGTGGGAAGCTTCCAGACTCCCCCAAGGTCATCGTCCTTCGGTTCAAAGGTACGCCGGTCGGCATGTTCGCCCCCCTCGTCTTTCCATGCAAAACAGACTTGGGTTGAGTCGCGGCGCTCCGTGCGATAGACCAAATGAGCCTCGGCTCTCGCGATGTTCTTCCCCCCGTCGTTTTGAAAACGAACTCGCACGGGCGTTCCCCCAGACTGCTTTAACTTCGCGGACCCCCAGCAGAAACTTTGCGACCAGAAGTCCGCCGGCTCGTCGCCCCGGCGGGTGATCTGCCAGTCCTTTACCATCGGCTGCCAGGACTTGCCTCCGTCCAGCGAGAAATCGATGGCGTAGTTGACGTCTGGGCTGGGGGGATTGCTCGACTGGATATGAGCGGCGGCGTAGATACCGACTGCCTCTTCACCTCGCGGTGTTTTGAGTTCCAAAGTGACCGTCCGCGAGCCGAATTTGCCGTCCACGACATGTCTCTGAGCCTGCGGCAAATTCGGGCCAGCCGAAACCACCGCCTGGTCCGAGGCCGCAAAGCGGATTTCCGTCCCCCCATCTTTCAGTCGCGGCAGGATGGCTGCGTTGCATTGGCAGATGGTTCGAATCGTGAAGTTGGATTTCTCGAGCGCCTTTCCACTCGCCGCAAACCGCAGGAAGTACTGCCTGTGACCCTTGACCATTCCCGTAAAGTCGAGCAGGTTCCGTAATTTGCCACCGTTATGCCAATTGGCACCTTGATCGACGGAAACCGCCACCGTGCAGTCTGCTTCTCCTTCGACCACCAGGCCGTTCCTACCCCCTGCGTCATAAACTCCCCAGGGCTGATCATTCGGTGGCGTCGCTCCGATGATGTAGGGCGTATAGAATTCGAAGGTCACATGGTTTTGGTCCTCTGATACCACTCCTTCTTTGTAGCTGCCGTCGGCAAAGTTTGGCCGATAGAGATATTCGGCGTTTCCATACCGCGCCTGCCCCGGTTGGTAACCAGTGCCGTCCTTCGAGTTGTGCATTTTCTCGGGCTGATTGACCCAGGTCTGGCTTCGCTCGGGGCCGGGGATTCCGCCGGTGTTGTAATTGCGGCCCCAGAAGACAAACGTCTTCCCATCGTCGAGACCGGGCTGAAAAAAGCGGCGAAGCCGTTCCCCTTTGCGGAGATGCACCATTGGCGGCGGGCCGCTATAGCCGGAGAGATACTCGGCGACCTGGTAGCTGTCGTAGGAAGCGCCATCCCCGGGATGCAACCCGCAAACCAGCCAGCCGTGCTGCTTTTGCGGCAGGTAGTCCCGGCTTGTCAGCCTTTTCCAGTCCTTTTGCACTTCGGCCAGCGAGAGGAGCGAATCCCCCTTGGCATCGAAAATCAACGTGGAAATGTCGTGATCCAGCAGGCACCATTTGCCATTGCCGTAGGGTCCGCCGGTGAGAAACACTTCAAACGAGTTGTGGCCCGTTACGCCAACCCCGCGCCCCCGGTTGTGCCCGAATAACGCCTCCATTTCCGCCGTCCACTGCGAATGGGTCGTGCCGCAGAGGCCAAAGCCGTGGGCAAACATGCCGGTCCAATATTCCCGCGTCCGCTGGTCCATACCCTTGGTGAAACCTTGTCCCCAAAGATTTTCCGCACCTTCTTCCCCGTGAGCATAGTGCGTGTTTCGCCACAGCCACGCCGCAATTGCCTTCTCCTGGTCGTTCTTTGGCCGGGCTCCGGTGACGTGTTCGTAGACCCGAGCCTGCGACTCCTGCAATCGTTCGAACGTCGAGCAGGCCAATTCCCCCGGATACCAAAGATGATCGGTGGACACCTGCGGATCGCCCACATCGGCACGCGCCGCGGATGCCCAGACAGCGACAACGAGCCAGGTCAGTACCAAGTAAGAAATGCGAGTTGCCAAAGCCAGTCGCTTCAATCGACTCATCACGCGAGCGGCAGCCTGGGGAGACACTGTTGTAAATAACATTGCAGTAGGTACTCACTAAAACTAAACTCGAAACATTAGTTTTCCGGAAATCAACCGAGCCGGTATGGCCAAGAAGGATGATTCTAACGGAAGGAAACAGGGTAAACACCTTCCCCCAAGACGACCTCTTGAAATGACCGGCTAGTTTCACTCTCCAGAAAGCCCGGTTAGTGTATGAATAGGAATCCGCCCGCCAAAATGGGTTCACGGAGCCAATCCATGCAACGTCTAAAGCTTAAACTTTTGTTCGCGGCCGTCACGCTGTTGCTCTGCCGACAAACGGCCACTCTCGCCCAGGATGCACTGCGGGTCTTCATCGACGCTCAGGTCGAATCCGCCTGGCCACGGGAAAAGCTCACTCCCGCTCCGCTCACGACGGATGCCGAGTTTCTTCGCCGCGTCTATTTGGACGTCCTTGGCACGATTCCCACCCATGAACAAGCGGCCAAATTCCTGGACGACGCCTCTGCCGACAAGCGAACTCGGCTCATTGATGAACTGCTGGCGGACCCACGGTATGCCCGCCATCAGGCGGAGGTGTGGGATCTGGTCCTGTTTGGCCGACATCCGCCGGGACACGAAACGGACCGGCGAGAGGGGATCGTCCGTTGGCTGGAGAAGCAGTTTCAAGAGAACAAGCCGTACGACCAGTGGGTGAAAGCGCTCCTCAAGGCCGAGGGGAATAGCGTCGACGACGGTCCGCCGATGTACTTCAACCAATATCGCAACCAGCCGGAGGATGCGAGCGAGGCGATCAGCCAGACGTTTCTCGGCGTGCAACTGCAATGTGCCCGCTGTCACGACCATCCGTTCGAAGCCTGGACGCAGCTCGATTTTTATGGCATGGCGGCGTTCCTCTCGCGGCTGCAGATTGTCTCCGCGGGGAAGCAGGAGAATCTGACCAAATATATGGTCGCGGAGAAAAGTACCGGCGACATTCTCTTCACCGGCCCGGCGAAGGAGGCTACCGCCGGCAAAAAAGGTGAGCCGGTGAAGCCGAAGTTCCTCCTCGGCGAGCCACTGACCGAGCCGGCGGTTCCCACGGATTTCAAAGAGCCCAAGTTCGAGGACAACAAGGTGCCGGAGAAGCCCCTCTTCTCCCGCAAGGATCAACTCGCGGACTGGATCACCAGCGGCGACAACCGCTTCTTCGCTCGGGCAATCGCCAACCGCCTCTGGGCGCAGTACATGGGACGTGGCTTGGTTCACCCCGTCGATAACATGAGCGAATCCAACAAGCCGACCCACCCGGAACTCCTCGACAAGCTGACTTCCGAACTCAAGGCCCACAACTTTGATCTCAAGTGGTTCGTGAAGGAACTTGTTAGCAGCCGCACGTATCAACTATCCTCGCGCGGCCTTTCCGACGAGCCGCTGCCGATCTTTCATGAATACGGCCGCGTCCGCCCGCTGGCGGCGGAAGAATTGATGGACGTCTGGAGGACGGCAACCTGGTATGAAGCGGTGGAAGCCGAGCGGAAAGACAAGGACTCCACTAAGGAGCGCAGCAAAAACCGATTTCACCCGATCCACAAGGAATATATGATGCAGTTCTTCGGCACCCCCAGCAGCGGGACCGGAGATTTTCAAGGCGGACTGCACGAGCATCTCTTTCTGAATAACGGACCTCTCCTGCAACTGGTCGAACGGCAGAAAGGGAGCCTCTCCGACTGGCTGGCGACTTCCACCGACCCCCTCGAAAGCCGCATCGAGCGGCTCTATCTCTCCACACTCACACGGCGGCCGACGCCGGAAGAAGTGGCGAAAATCAAAGCCTTCGCCGGCGAAGGGGACGGCAAAAATGCCCGCTGGCAAGATGTCGTCTGGGCTTTGGTAACGTGTAGCGAGTTTCGATTTAACCACTGATTTGAATGCAGATTGAGGATTGCAGATTGCAGAATAGAAGTCGCTCCGTCATTCTGAAATCTTCCTTTTGCTTGCCCCCATGTCCTCTCGCCCTCCCGTCACTACCGCGGACTACATGGTTGTGGCTCTCAGCCCGACCCTGATTTTCTTTCTTGTCGGCAGCCTTTGCTTTTTTCTGGTGGAGGTTTTCTATCAGGGGCAGTATCCGTTTCGGCTGCTGTGGGTGATGGCGATGTTTGTGATGGGGATCGTGGCCCTCTCGCGGATGGCGATGGAAGAGGGCTGGGCGTATGCCTTCCTCTACGCCACGGGGTTGGCACTGGTGGTGGCGATTGCCATGGCGACGTTCATTCAGATTCAAGGGCCGCTCGCCCCGTTTGGTCTGTTCATTAACCTGGGACTCATGGCCCTGATCTGGTGGAGCGCTTACAAGCTCGTCTGGGACTGCACGCTCATGGACGAGGGGCAAGATTCGTCCGGCGAAGGTCTGCTGCAATCCATCGGCCTCGACCGGATGAACGGCGAAACTTCGGCACCGGCAGGGAAAGTTGCCAGCTCGTCTGAAACAGTCGACGCAGGTTCATTGCATGACGACCCAGCATCGTCCGAAATCGACACCACCCCCGAAGCCCGCCTCTTCGATTGGTTCCAAAAACTGCTGGAGCCCGACCGACGGCCGCATGCGCCAGGGAAGTGGGTGATCTATTACTCGCTGGCCGCTTTACCGCTGTTTGGGATTGGCCAATGGTTCATCCCGGTCGAAAAACTCGGCTCGCGCCGCTTTGCGTTTTGGATGATGGCGATTTATGTCGCCAGCGCCCTGTTGCTCCTGCTCAACACCAGCTTTCTCGGCCTCCGCCGCTACCTGCGGCAGCGGCGACTGGAGATGCCGCTCGATATGGCGGCAACCTGGCTGGCGGTGGGGACGGTGATGGTCGCGGCTCTGCTGATCGCCGTCTACATCCTTCCCAGCCCCAGCCCGGAATACTCGCTGTCGCAACTCGACATCTTCAAGTCCAAGAATTGGGACGCCAGCAAGTACAGCCCCGGCGGACCGGATGGCTCCGACAAGGGAGAATCCCAGCAGAAGGCGAATAAGGAAGGAGCGGAGCAGAAAGGGGGCGAACAGTCGTCCGACAAAGGGGGCGGCGACCAAAAGGGTGATAAGTCAGGGCAGAATAATGACGGGCAGAATGATAAGTCCCAGTCGCAAGGGGATTCCCAGAGCGGCGAGAAAGGCGGCGGCAAGGAACAAGGAAATAGCGGCGAGAAGAGCGAGAGCCAGCAGGGAGAAAAAGGGAAAGGAGAGAAGGGAGAGAAAGGAGACCAGAGCGACGATGCAAAGAATGGCCCCAAGAACAAGCAATCGACGGGCAAACAGCAGAGTGGAGGAGAGAGTGGAAAAGGGGGCCCTTCTTCCAAATCACAGAATGACAAGTCGGACTCGAAGAATCAGGACTCCCAGAGTCAACGGCAAAATAGCCAGGGGAAACCCCCCTCAACTCCGCCGCAGTCGAAACTCAATCCCAGCAACCTCCTTTCGCGTATTCCTTCGTTCCTCGGAACGATTTTGAAGTGGCTCCTTTATGTCGCGATTGCGATTGCCGCCATCTACTTCGCCTACGTCTATCGGAAGGAACTCATTGCCGCTTGGAACAAACTCTTGGCGGAGTTGCGCGAGCTATGGGCCTGGCTCTTTGGTGCGAAACGGCAAGTGGAGAGCGCCGAACAGGCCGTCCTAGCCGCTCCTCCGCGCACTTTCTCGTCGTACGCCGATCCTTTCACCAGTGGCCTGGCCGCGCGGATTCCCCTCCCCGAACTCGTCCGCTATTCCTTCGAAGCCCTCGAAGCCTGGGGCCGCGACCACGGCTCCCCTCGCGCCACCGGCCAGACCCCGCACGAATTCGCCCAGCAACTCGGCGACCTCGATAACTCTGTCTCCCGCGAAGTCAAACAACTCGCCGACCTCTATTGCCAGATTGCTTTCGCCCGGTCACTGCCGGACGGTGGTATTGAATTGGTGCGCGGGTTTTGGCAGAGGATGAGTGGGACCAGAAGAGCGGCTTGAGGCGGTCATGCCATTCGAATTTACTTGCAAGTGTTGCGGCAAAGTTCACAGCGGTGTTCCCGCATACCATGCGGACCGCCCTGTATCCTATTGGGACGTGCCGGAGGCTAAACGCGAGTCGGACATTTTCCTTACTTCCGACAGTTGCGTGATTGCGGACCGGTTTTTCTTCATCCGTGGCTGTCTGGATATTCCAGTGATTGGAACCGATGAGCAACTCACTTGGGGCGTTTGGGTTTCGCTCAAGGAGGAGAACTTCTGTCTCTGGCAAGACCATTATGAAATCCCGATTCGCAGTCATCTCGGTCCATTTTTTGGTTGGCTATGCACGCTCATTCCCGCTTACCCAGATACGCTCCATTTGAAAACAAGGGTTCACATTCGAGACAACGGAATTCGTCCCTACATAGAAGTTCAGCCTAGCGAACACCCGCTTGCCCGCGAACAAGAGCACGGTATCACTCCCGATCGCCTATCGGAAATCATTCACCAGATTGAAGACAAGGAAGCGGAAGGACCGTAATGGGACTTGGAATGGACCGGCGATTTTCATTGACCCATCCCC
>CAYUJE010000130.1:0-3524 GCA_964444865.1 uncultured Pirellulaceae bacterium
CGGCTACGGCGGTCATCACGCCAAACAGCGTGAGCAGCGAGAACTGAAGCCGCCACTTGAATCTTGGGAACTGCAATTTCATTTCACCCTCCATGTTGCGTGAGCAGCGTTCGGGATTATAGCGTTTGAGCGCGATTCGACCGCTATCAAATTGGCGGAAAGTGCGAGCAGACGGCACTTCGAAATGAGCAGAAAGCCTACTTTGTCTTGCACCTTACCCGTCGGTCGTTGATAATGTGTTGACGAGAATTCAAACCTCAATTCTTCGGAGTGCAGATGAACGACAATGGAGCTGGTGCACTTTTGGCGGGCGGCGGAATGCTGCTGGTCATGGCAATAATCGGCTTTGCCGTTCTCGCGTTTTGGATTTGGACGCTCGTCGATGCCATTAAGAATCCCCGACTGACGGACAATGAACGCCTGATTTGGATTTTGGTGATTGTGCTCGCCTCCTGGTTGGGCGCATTGATTTACTTACTCGCCGGTCGAAAAAAATAGCTGCCGAACAAAGGATAAGCGTCTTATGGCGGATAAAAGCATGCCCCTCGGTCTCGACGGCCTTTGGAATCGCCGCGATGTGCTCCGCGTTGGTTCCGTCAGCGTCGCGGCTACGGCGATCCCGGCCTCGATTCTGGCGGGTGGTTCCGCCACTGCAGCCGAGGCGAAGTCTGGACGCGTGGAGGGAAACGGGAAGGCCAAGTCGGTCATTTTTCTTTGGATGGCCGGCGGCGTGACGCATATTGATTCGTTCGACCCCAAGCCGGAAGCGCCGGTGGAGGTGCGCGGAACGTTGAACGACATGGCGACCAGCATGGCCGGGACGCGGTTTTGCGAGACGGTCCCCCATCTGGCGAAAATCGCTGATCAGCTTTGCGTGGTCCGCAGCTATTCGCATGACAGCGACGACCATCTTCTCAGCCAGGTTTACACCTTGTCGGGCCGCAAGGTGAACATGACGCAGCTCTTCAGCGAGCCGAACATCGGCAGCATCCTGTGGCACATGCAGGGGCCACGGAACGGCCTGCCGGGCTATATCGCCGTCCCCGGCATCACTCGCCCCGGCCCGCCGCCGTATGCCCTATTCGTCGGCGGCTGGCTGGGCAGTCAATATGCTCCGTATTGCCTGGGGGGCCTTCCCGAGCAGCCTGACTTCTCGGTCGGCGAGAAGCTCTTCGATCCACCTTCCCTAATGGAAGAGGACCTCAAGCCCAAATCGCTCACTCTCACCGGCGACGGTGCCCTCGCCCGCCTCAGCAGCCGCATGCAACTGCGGCAGTCGTTCGACCGTGCCTTGCGAGCGCTCGACAAAAACGATTCCATTGTGGCAGCAGAAGGGCAGTTTCATTCTGCCATTCGCCTGCTCACCACGCCGGAAGTCCGCCGGGCCTTTGAAGTGGATGATGAGCCGGATACCGTCCGCGAAAATTACGGTCGGACCAAAATCGGCGGCCGCTGCTTGCAAGCCCGCCGCCTGGTGGAAGCGGGGGCTCGCTTCGTGATGGTCGATTACGGCTATGACCCCGATTACGGCAACGTCTGGGACAATCACAACGCCACGGTGCAGAATCACCCGCCGATTCAGAAGATGGTATTCCGCGGCTATCATCTGGCCGGCATGGACAAAGCCTTCGCCGCCCTGATTACCGACCTGCGGGATCGCGGCCTGCTGGAAACCACGATGGTCGTCTTCCTCACCGAGTTCGGCCGCACCCCCAAGATCAACAGCAACGGCGGCCGCGACCACTGGGGAGCCGCCGGCAGCATTTTCTTCACCGGTGCCGGCATCAAAACGGGCCAGGTCGTCGGCGCGACCGACCGCCTCGCCGCCAAACCCACCACCCACCCCTATGGTCCTGCCGACATCGCCGCCACCATCTACCACTCTCTTGGCATCAACCACAAGGGCTTCGTCTACGACATCCAAGACCGCCCACGGCCGATCCTCGATCACGGAGAAGTGATGAGGGAAGTGCTCTCGTAGTGGGGTAGGCTTCCAGCCTGCCCAGATTCGGCTCTTTTATCGCAAAGATGCAAAGGCGCGGAGTCGCAATGGGGAAAAAGGGTAGGAATTGGACCGATGACTTGCAGCCTGCGCCGAATCGGTGGGGATTTGGGAAAGGAAATGGAAGAGTAAGAGTCGCCCGCAAAGCTTGCCCTGCTCCTACAACATGCACCGCCGAGAGATAGGTGCGACAACGCGACTAGTCCTTTCGATGGTTCTTGTTGGGACACAAGCCTGAAACGCCAGCGAAGGAACCCATTGCCATCGGGGTGATTGATTTGGGCCATTTTCCATATGGCGGCGCTGTCCTTCGCTGGCGCTTCAGGTTTGTGTGCGGGTCCGCGTTTGTAATCCCTCGGAGGCGAAAAATGCGTTCGGCAAACAAGTTGTTTCTGCTAGCGGTGGCGTTCCTGATGCTCGTCACGGGGCCTGCGTTCGCTGGTCCTCCCTCCTATCTACTCCTGCGGCGGACGGAAACTCCCGCTGCCCCCGGTGGCGGACATAGCGGGGCCCGGGGCTTCGACGCCCGGACCCAGGGGTATGCCTACGGCTATTTTGGCGCATGCCCTCAACCCCAGCCGCAGCGGCAGTTCGGAATCAACCGGACCTATACGCAGTGGAGCCGCTACTAACTGGCCCAGTTCGCAACCACGCGAATTGGTTGACTCCAAACAGGCGATGGGTCTAGAATCGCAAGTGTTCGAGGGGTGTCGACATTGCGCGGAGAGCCAGCCATGAATTCCAATTTTGGTGCGCGAATATTCGGAATTATCGCCGGCTTGGCGTGCCTGTTGCTGGCCGATGTCGCGACCGCTCAGTATTCCTTCACGCAAACTCCCTTCAACACCGCTAGCCACAGCTTCTACGAGAACATTGGCGTCTCCTGGGGGCTGCAAGGTAAAGGGTGGTTCGCGAATTTCGGCGGCGCGGGGGGTGGTGTTCCCGCGGGCTTCGGCGGCTTTGACCCGAATGCTCAGGCGAGTTTAGGCGTCGGCTTTCGCGGGCAAGGAATCCGCGGGCATTTTGCCTTGACTGCCGGCCAGGGGAGCGACCGGACCATGACTTCCACCACCCCCGGTGTGACCGTCCCCAATGGCGGCATCGGCTTCTTCAGCGACGTTCAGCAGCGGCCGTTTGTGATGGGGGTGATTCCCATTGTCGGTGAAGGCGTCTCTCCCGTCCGCTGGCGACTGGAACGAATGGCCGAACAAGGAGATTCGCCCCGAGTTGACGGCAGCGAAGCTGATCGGACTCAAGAGAGTGGCGGCGGAGGTTCTGCCGGTTCCAGCAGCGCCGAGCGCGGCGACCTCAGCGTCTCCGCCATCAAAGCCCAGCAAGCCGCCGAAGAAGAAGCCAAAGCAGCCGAGGTCGCCGAACTGCTGCAGAAGGCCCGCGAGTACGAAGCCGCCGGCAAGACGGCCAGCGCCAAGATTCAATACCGCCGCGCCGCCCTCCGGGCGACCGGAACGCAGCAGCAGGAAATTGCGGCGAAGCTCAGAGAGCTTGAAAAGAAGTAGCCCGC
>CAYUJE010000130.1:3624-17307 GCA_964444865.1 uncultured Pirellulaceae bacterium
TACTCCCGCGGTCCAAACACTTTCTCTCGGTAGAGCACGAGCCCGTGCGTGGCGTGAAACAGGCGGGCGCATTCCACGTCAACGGCTTTGGTCTTGCGGAACTGCTCGCAGAGTTTCCAGGCGGCTCGCTTCATCCAAGGCTCTTCAAGCTGTTCCTTGTTCAATGCCTCGGCAAGGAACTCAAAAACGTGTCCGGACGAGGCCATCCACTCCGTAATGTCGGGTGCGATGGCGGGTTCCCGAAAATACTTGGCGGAAAGTGACCCGTCGGCATTCTGAGAGGCCTTGGCCCTTTCGATTTCCAGCTTGATTTTTTCGTCGCACTTTTTCCAAACCCCCTCCAGCTTGCCGCCAGCCGCCAAATGCCGATTGAGGGCCAAGGCGAGACCATACATGCGATGGGTACCACCGCAGGGGCTTTCGTCGATGTTGAACGCAAGTTCGGTCTCCACCAGTTCTGCCAGGCTCCATTCCTTGCCATCGCTGGCGGTCCACTTGTAATCCGTGGGATGATAAGCCGTCAGGGCCATAATCGTCCAGCTATATTCGCGTTCCATGTTTCGCGGAACATCGAGTTCGATCTGGCGAATGTAGTCCGCAATCTCGTGCTCTTTCCCATCGGCCATCACTTTTTCGTCGAGCTTCAGGCCGGTATCCGAGAGATAGCCCATCCACTGGTCATAGTGTCCTTGCCCGGAGAGCGAGCCCCCTTCCAAAAGTGCTCGCACACCCCGTCGGCCGGTTTTTTCATCCAGCACGTCCCCTTCGACGAGGTGCCAACCCTTCATTTCACCGCCACTCAGGGCATATTCGACCGCGGGGACGTCTTTGTCGCCGGCTCGCACCAGGAATTTCCGCTTATAGGCGAGAGCACCATGAATAATCTGCCAGGCAGCCTGGTCTTTCACGTCCAAACGCCGCTTTTCCAGCGTGAAATCGAGGGCGTCGTCAAGTTGCTTGAGAAGTTCGGCATCCGCGGGAAGCTCGCCAGATTCCTTCGCGGTTTCGGCAGGATTTCCGGTCGTGCCCGCCATGGGAGAACTGGAACCGCCGCACCCGGCCAAAATGCCAGAGATAAAAAGGGGGATCAAGACGAGGGAAAAACTCGGATATTTGGTCATGACAGAAAGTTTGGGCGACGGGGATTTAAGGGGACTCAATTATACCCCGCAAGTTTCTAATTCGGGGCCTCAAGTCGTCCTTTCCTGCACTTATTGGCAAGATATTTCCGTCTGCAGTGAGACGGATTCTCAATAACTTATGAATCCGAAAGAATTTAGCGTGGCATGGTCCCGTAAAGGTTGAACACATTAACTCGCGTCCCTACAATCCAGCCGGAACGATTCAAGCCTGCCTCAAAAGGTCCCAGAGATTCCATGATAGCCCGCAAGCCGATTTTCCCAGGCGTGATTGAGATGAACTTCCAGGCGGGAGAGTTGCTTGGCTGCAATGTCTATTTGGTGTTTGATGAAAACGAATGGATGCTCATCGACATCGGCTTTGACGAGACAGTGGAAGAAATCATTGAATTGATTCGGCAGATGGATTTTCCTCTCGGCAAATGCAAGATGCTCATTGGCACGCATGCGGATGTGGACCACACCCAGGGGTTGGCCAAGGCCAAACAGTTGCTCAAGGCTCCCGTCTATGCCCACAAACTGGCCGTGAAGCCGCTTGAGTCAGGGGACAAGCTGTGGACGTTTGCTGAAATCGAGGCCCAGAATATCCATTTGGAAATGCCTCCTGTCAAAATCGACCACACCCTGGAAGACGGGGACAAAGTCAAGATTGGCGGACTGGAGCTCGAGGCCTGGCTGACCCCCGGCCACACCGATAGCCAGCTTAGCTTTCGGATGGGGGACATTCTCTTCAGTGGCGACAACATCTATCGCGATGGCTGTGTCGGGGCAATTGACGCCCATCACGGCAGTGACATTCCGGCCTTTATCAAATCGCTGGAACGAATTCGCGCCAGCGATGTGAAGTGGCTTTGCCCCAGCCACGGCCCCGTGTTCCGCAAGGATAATGACTTGCTCGACAAGACCATTGCTCGACTCACCGGTTACTTAAAAATGGCCGACTGGGGGACCTGCGCCACCGAGTGGCCACTGATGGACGAGTGGGAAGACGAGATCGCCAGCGGAAAGCTGCCGTCGTAGCAGCCTGAACCCGCTGAAGCAGATTGCTTTTCCCTAGGGGTGCAGCTGCCCATATCGGTGGCGATTCGCATCCGAAAGCGGCTTGTCCACGAATTGGTCGAAAAGGGCCAGGGCCGCAATTTCACCACGCCAGGGCCGCTGGCCGCTTGCGTCGGCACCCAAAACCAACGGTCCTTCTTCCCAACTGGCCATGGGATTTGAGAATTCGCTGCTGGCGATAGCTTCCACACCATCAACCACGGCGATGAACCTCCCTTCCTTGCAAGCCAAGGTGACATAGTGTGGAGTACCGAGCGCAATTTCACCCAGTTCCAACACCATGGGGCTTGATGCCGCCGTGTCGCGGAGTTGAACAACAAGACCTTGGCCCGTTTGGAGCAACAGGAAGTTCTCATTGCCGGCTGGGCCGAAAGAGCACAGCACGGCGGGCTCGGGATTACCAGCCTTGTCCGGAGTGAACAGGATGTCGCACCCAAATTCACCCGACTTCTTAATCACCGCAAGTGCATCCTTGCCTCCCTCCTCCGATCGATAACTCCCTCCGCGGAGGAGCAGAGCGAATTTCGGGGAAGCCTTCGCCGTGCCGGAAACTTCCAGCGGAGTATCCCGCAGGTTCGCCGACTCGGGGTTTCTCGCGTACTGTGGCTTATCGAGTCCTTCAAAGACGTAGGCCGCTGAAATGCGATTGACGGGCCACTGCACTTCCTTAGGCTGGATGTTGGCCGCCGTGGCGATGCCCGACTGATTTGCCGCAACCTGCAACACCTGGCTGCCGCCATTGCGCTGAAAATCGACCATCCCTTCGGTCACGTCGAGCTGCGTATTTGCTTCGGCCACCACCAGCCGCAATTCGGTTCCGCGCACTGTTGCGGTGGCGTGGGGTGTGGTAAAGACCATGGGACCCCGCGTCTGTTTTGCCACACTGGCAACCAGCTCTCCTCGCTCCAGCTTGATTTGCTTGGCGAGCGTGGAATTGTCGACTTGAATTTGGGTTTCGGAGTCGCCAAGCAGGCGAACGGTTGTGCCGTCTTTGTACTTCCAGACAATGGTCGACCCAGCCGCGGCGATGATCTTTTCCCCCGTGGAAACCGCCAGGCCGATGCGGAGAGGTTCCTCCGTGCTCCCTTTAATTCGCAGCACCTTGCCACTTAGTTCTTCCACGTTGGCAACGGCCCGAGGAGCGGATTCCTGGTAGCGCCACACGGCGAAGCACAGCACAGGAATGATGACCAGCGAGATGCCTCCCGCAAACTTCACCCAGGGATTGATACCCGGCGGACGGACCGACTTTTCAATTTCCGACTCGGCAATGGCCCGCAGGTCCGCTACCTGGTCGTACTTTTCCTCTTCCCCCTTCTCAAAATCCGCCAGCCGCTGCTGAACCATGGTGGTGAAGTTTTTGCGGTCCACAGCGAGCTTCTGCCCGAGCAGGTCGTCGATAATGAGTTGCTCGCGAAGCTCGACGGCCTTGGCCGGCTCAGCGCGTAGGTGCGCGGTGAGTTGTTCCAAGTCGGTCTCGCTGAGGCCGGCTGGATCTTCGAGGAAACGGTGAATGAGTTCTTCGTTGGGAGTCATTGTTCTTTTTCAATTCAAGCCGGCAGGCGGGACGCCTGCGGCTACGCTTCGGCAGCCAGGGTGCTGGCGATGCATTCTTTCAAGCTGGCTCGAATCCGAAACAGGGCAACCCGTATCGCTTCGGCTGTGGATTTGAGTCTTTCGGCAATCGTGGCACTAGGCAGTTCCTGTTCATACTTCAAGGCCAGCATCTTGCGGCTCTGTTGGGGGAGCTTTTCGTAGCAGCCATCCAACGCATGCCGCACTGGGCCTTCGCTCAGGGAGGTCCCTCCCTCCTGCTCGGCCCGCAGGAAAATATCCACCAAGGCCTCACGCTGCAATCGACTGCGACGCGAGGTGCGGCGGAAATAGTTGAGGCACAGGTTGCGGGCAATTCCTTTCAGCCATTGCTTGGGGGGAACATCGACCGGCATCCGATCAAAGAAGCGGTAGAGCTCCACGTAAACATCCTGGGCCACGTCATCTACGTCGTGCCGCGGCACGCCCATCCCGGCGATGTATGCCCGAATGTGGGAACTTGTGTCCCGAACGATGTCGTCGTAATCCAGTGGCTGTGAACCTTCCATCATCCTGTTTCTCCCGCAAAGTAGTGGCTCGTGCTAGGCCACTTTGTTACAGGGAATTATGGCCGCTGGCCAGAATTCTTTTGGGGGCCCTGCGAAGTGAAACTTCTGTGAAACAGAACGAAAATAGCCATTCTGTGGTGGCTTTCATCTCGAATGCCTTCAGGGGGAGCATTGTAAGTGGTTGATACCACAGTGTTTGCGCACCAAGCCTGTGCCGCTTTGTCAAAAACATTCCCTGACCATGGCTGAGTTTATCACCTGACTCAAAAGCCGGCTTTTCTCGCGGTTCCTTGACAAAACCACCCTGCTCGACTAACTAAGGTCGTTTCCCCTTCAGTGCGCGAGGATGGTTAATGGCGGCGAGCAACGAGAGTTCCGGTGAGTTCGACGACTTCGACGAAGAAGATTTCGACGACGAGTTCGACGACGATTTTGAGGAAGAATTAGACGACGAGTACGAACTCGCCGACCTCGAAGAGGTCACGGAAGAGGACCTCGCCGAGGACGAAGAAGCCGACATCGGCTTTGGGGACTTCGTGGACGAAGATGAGGATGCGGCGTCAGAACCGGTTGTCGCCGAAGAACCCACCTCGGAGGAGGAAGAGCCCTCGCCCAAGAAGAAAGGGAAGGGAAAAGGAAAATCCAAGGCCGTCGATTCCGATGAGGACGACGATCTGGAGGAGGACGACGACGAATAAGTCGCGTCCTTGAAGACCTTAGAAGTTCCAGTTGACGCCCATGTTAATACCCTGGATCCAGTATTCCGTGGAACGGAACTGGAATTCGGGAACATTCGGACCGACCACCGGTCCGGGAACCTGCGACAGATTGACGTTGCGGTCGATTTGATCGCCGGAGAGAACCACGTCGGAAATCCAAATCAAGTTGTAACCGATGTGCACGCTGACCGTGGGGCGGATGTGATAGGCCAGGTTGCAGGTGAGTTCGGGGATGACGCAAAACCGATCTCGCACATGGGTGCCGATGTTGCTGGGCTGTGCCAACAGGCCACCAGTGGTAATGGTGCCGGCACCAGGCGGAAACGAGACATCTCGCGTTCCTTGAATGATCACTTGTTGATGGTTATTGCCTAGCCCCACTTTCCCCAGGCCGGTTAACGACCAGTTCCCGCGGGCCATGGTCCCTTGCATTCCGAGCATGGCTCCGTGGAATTCGTTGGTAGCGCGGAAGCGGTCAAAGACGCTGATTCGGGCCCCAAAGATCTGAGAATTCTGGTCAATAACATCGGTGGTACTGTTGATGCGGAGATCGTCGTCCATTCTCAGGAATTGGTATCCGCTGATGAAGTCCAGACGCCGAAGCCGGCTCCGTTCGAGCATGACACGGAAGTAAGCATCGTTTCCGACCAGGCTGTTCCCGTAATGGACTCGAATGTTGCCCGCAAACTCGCCGGGGTAGCCAGCTAAGAGTGCATCCTCGCGACCAAGCTGAACGTTGTAGAACGGGCGGCCAAGAATAGTGCTGCCGTCGGAAGTCTGATCGAAGTGCTCGGACGAGCCGTCCAGGGCGTAAAAGCGAGTACCAATGCCGGCATTGTGCGTGCCATCGAGCCAGATACCGAGCGTAAGGCGACCGCCGGCTTGAATTTCGCGGCCCACCCGCTCATCGCCATAAAGCGTGGAATAGCCGGCCGTCCCGACAACGCTGGCGTCGTCGCGAATTGTTCCCGGAGGACTTGTTCCGACGATGGGGGGCATATCGGTCCCCTTCATCCACCACAGCAGCAACTCAGCGCTACCCCACGTATCCCAGCAACGCCGGCAGCGAGGTTCGCCGCAAGTTCCATCGGCACAGCTCGGGTCAACGAGTCCAGCGCACGAGACGCCGTCCGCGCAGGTTGGGTCTAAGAAGGACGCCGGGGCGGCTTCAAATCCCGCATCAGGAACTGCTCCTAAGGGCGCGGCCTGTTGCCCAACTTGGGACGGCAGCGGCAGTTGTGCCTGCGCGGTGAGGGGGAGGCTGAGCACCACCGCCGCGACAAGTAGGATCGAGTTCGACTTCATGGGCAGAGCTCACTTGCGTGGAAAAATAACGCCAGTCGCTACCAGAGAATCGACTGGTAGAAACCTAAAAATCAAAACAATCGCTCTAAACCGCAAAGGAATTAGAAACAACGTGGCCGGCAAAATTTAGCCTTCTTACCCAGTTGTCACAAACTCCCGAGGCCCATCGGCAGAACCTGCCTATCTTCCTCGTTCGTTGTTATTCGGCAGGTGACGGTCCTTCCGTTTAGAGAAAGTGTGATGGTTGTAGGGGATACTGAGTGAGCTCGCTTACCAACCCGACTGGCAAGCGAAGCAGTTCATGGCGGGCACGGAATTGCCGCGAGTTTCTGATCTGCCTCGGGACATCCCCTCGCCTGCGCGTCGAACGAGTGTCCGATTTCACTAACGGCCACAAAGGTCACGGCAATTGTCTGCGATTTAGACCGCACACTTTGAGGGAAAGACTAGAAATTCCTGCGACGAAAATCCCGTCCAGGCGTAGGATAAGGGTGTAAACTTACAGACCACAAAGGTTTAACGACTGCGATGATTTCTTCCACAATGAGCGATCCTACACAGGTCAACGGAATTCCCACGGGCTGGAAAGCCGGGTTGTTGTCGCTGCTGGGTGGTCCCATTCAGCGGCGTCTTGCCCAGTGGGGCAAGGTGGTGCAGCAAATTGCCGCCTTCGAGCCCCTCTTGAAAGCAGAAGACGACGCTCAGCTCCGAAAACGGAGCCTCTCTCTCAAATACAGAGCCAAAAGCGGCGAAAGCCTTGGCTCCTTGGTCGGCGAGGGCTACGCGCTGGTCCGCGAAGCATCCCGCCGAGCCATTGGCCTGCGACATTTCGACGTGCAAATGATCGGTGGCATCGCTCTGTTCAACGGCTGCATTGCGGAAATGGAGACCGGCGAAGGAAAGACTCTTACCGCCACGCTTCCGCTCTATATCCACGCTCTGTCCGGCAAGGGTGCCCATTTGGCGACCGTGAACGACTATTTGGCCGAGCGCGACGCCGATACGATGCGGCCGGTATTTGAACGCTTGGGGATGAGCGTGGGGGTCATTCTCACGCAGCAAAAATCACCCGAGCGCCGCGAAGCCTATGCCTGCGATATTACCTACGGAACGGCCAAGGAATTCGGCTTCGATTTTCTTCGGGACCGCCTGCTTCTGCGGCGGATGGGGGCCCTGCAATCCAGCCTGCTGGGCGAACTCACCGCGACCAAGGCGGACGATGGGGGCGAATTGCCCGTCCAGCGAGGTTCGCACTTCTGTCTGGTGGACGAAGCCGACAGCATTCTTATCGACGAGGCTCGCACACCACTCATCATCGGTTCCTTGGGGGAAAAGGCGATTGAGAAGATCGTCACCATGTATCGCTGGGCTGCGGAAATGGTCCCCAGGTTCGAAGAGGATGAGCACTTCGAATATGATCACGATGACAAGAAGGTGGAACTCACCGGTTTAGGGCGGCAAATCGTCCGCACGCTCCCCAAGCCGGATATTCTCAGCACGGCAGGGCTGATCGACCTTTATCAGTACATCGAACGGGCCATCAAGGTCGATCGAGACTTCTTCCTGGACCGCCAGTACGTGGTCAAGGACGGGGAAATCGTTATCGTCGACGAAAACACCGGCCGCCTGGCAGAGGGGCGTAAATGGCGGGATGGCATCCACCAGGCCATTGAGGCCAAGGAGGAAATCGAAGTCACGGTTCCCACCGGCCAAGCCGCGCGCATCACGGTGCAAGATCTTTTCCTGCGTTACAAACATCTTGCCGGCATGACCGGTACGGCGATGACCGCCGCCCGCGAATTTGCCAAGGTTTACAAAATGCGGGTTATTCCGGTTCCCACGAATCGTCCGTGCATACGCCAACGGCTGCCAGATAAGGTGTTCGGAACGGAAGACGAAAAATGGCAGGCAATCGCCGCGGAGATCCGTGAAATGTTTCACAAGGGGCGGCCGGTGCTAGTCGGCACACGTTCCATTGATAAATCGCAACACCTGTCGCGTTTGCTCACCGACGCAGGCATCCCTCACCGGGTCCTCAACGCCCACGAAATTGCCGCCGAAGCAGAAATTGTCTCTCGCGCCGGCGAACACGGGAAGGTGACTGTGGCCACGAATATGGCCGGCCGCGGCACCGACATCAAACTCGCTCCCACGGTAGCCGAGGCAGGCGGCCTGCATGTGATTTGCACCGAGCTACACGACTCGGCACGGATTGATCGCCAACTCATGGGACGCTGCGCGCGGCAGGGGGATCCCGGCACCGTGCGGCAATTTATGTCGCTGGATGACGAGGTAATTCGGACCGGATATGGCCCTGAGAAAGCGAAAGCGATGACGGAACTGGGCAAGCGTGGGGGGAATAGTCAACAGTACTTGGGATTGCTCAAACGGTCTCAAAAGAAGGTGGAACGGCGACACTTGCGGGACCGCTTTGTGCTGCTCCATCACGAAAAAGAACGCAAAAAAATGCAACAAGAGATGGGGCAGGATCCCTATCTGGATACTCCGGATTAGAGCTTCACTGACCCCTACAAAGGCCCAAAGGCACAGACTTTGCATAACGAACCCTGCCTCGTTTCGCAGGACTGCCTTTTCGGCGGATAAATCTCGGCCATTTTTAGCGATTTTGCCGGAACTAGCGACTGTACCAATGACGTCCAAAGTTGAATTGGCCTAGCCACATTGTTTTTGATACCGACGCGAACTCTCAACCCTTGCACACTTCGACCTATGGCGACTGATCAAACGCAAGTAAGCCAGGACGACCAAATTGAAAAGACCAAGCAGCAGATTCGCGGCCTGGTGGGAGAGATCGCGCAGCTCAGCAAGAGCGAAATGGCGCCCGAGGAATACTACGCGGCATTTTTGCAACGCGTAATCCAGGCCCTGGCCGCTGTCGGCGGAGCGGTCTGGATTTTGGGAGAAGGAAAAAAGCCGCAACTTTCTTATCAGGTAAAGCTCAGCCCCGAACTTCTGGAAAAGGATTCCGAAGACGCACAGAAACATTTCCGCCTCCTGGACTACGTCATCGGCAGCGGCCAGCCGGCATTGATTCCGCCGATGTCTGGCACGGGCGACGAAAAGATGGGGGGCAATCCCACGCAGCAATTGCTCGTCATCGCACCGCTCGGTCACGATGGGGTTGTCGAAGGGTTGGTCGAAATCTTTCAGCGTCCCGATGCCCAGCCCAATACCCAGCGAGGCTATCTCCGCTTCCTGTTGCAAATGTGCGAATTGGCGGGGGAATGGTTCAAGAATCGAAAGCTCCGCAACTTCAGTGATAAGAGCTCCCTCTGGGCTCAGGCCGATCAGTTTTCCCGAGCCGTCCACGAGAGTCTGGTCCTTCGCGAAACCTGCTACACCGTCGTCAACGAAGGCCGCCGCTTGATGGGTTGCGACCGGGTGACGGTTGCCATCAAAAAGGGAGCCAAGTGCTACGTCGAAGCGGTCAGCGGGCAGGACACGCTGGACAATCGCTCCAATGTGGTCACGCTGCTCGGCACACTCGCTTCGCGGGTCTGTGCTTCTGGTGAGCCCCTGTGGTATTCCGGGTCCACCGAAGATTTTCCGCCGCAGATCGAAATTGCCATCGAGGAATACGTCGACCAATCCTATACGAAGTCACTGGCCGTCATCCCCCTTCGCAAACCGCAGTCCACGGTTGAGGCACCGACTACCGGCGCGCAGACGGAAGTTGCCGCCAACAGCGGTGAAATCATCGGGGCGATCATTGTCGAACAGATTGAAAGCGAAATACCTCGCGAAATCTTGAACCCTCGACTCGATCTGGTGTATGAACACAGCGCTCGGGCGATCACCAATTCCCTGGATCACAGCAATCTGTTCCTGATGCCTGTCTGGCGGGCCATCGGCAAGAGCGCCTTCATCGTGCAGGCCCGCACGCTTCCCAAGACGCTCACGATTACGGGATCCATCTTAGCGCTGCTCATTCTGTCGATCGCCATTCCTTGGGATTTTGACATGTACGCCAAGGGAACCTTGCAGCCGGTGAATAAGCGGGATGTATTTGCCACGGAAGACGCCCGCGTCGAAGAAGTATTTCATGACAATGGCGATCACGTTCGCGAAGGCGAGGTGCTCGCCCGACTGGTGAGCGACCAACTCAAGCAGCAACTCAACGAGGCCAGCGGCGATCTCAGCAAGGCTACCAAGCAACTGGATGCTGCTCGCGACTTGCTGAATCGCGCCGAGCGGAGCGATAAGGTCAGCGAGATTGAACGGTCTCGTGCGCAGTCTGACTTTGATACACAAAAGGTCGTGGTGAAGAACCTGGCGGAGCGAATCAAGATTCTCCAGGACCGCGAGGCCAAACTGGAAATCAGGAGCCCGATGGACGGGCGGATCATTACTTGGGACGTGAAGAAACTGCTGGAAAAGCGCCCCGTTGGCGTAGGGCAGGTGCTAATGACGGTGGCCGCGGACGATACCGATTACGAAGCCGAGCTCTATATGCCTGAGCGGCGAGTAAAGCACGTCGTCGAATACCGTAACAAGATTCAGACCAAAGAGCCGGGCAAAGATTTGCAGGTCAGTTTTATCTTGATGACCGACCCGGGCATCGCTCATTCCGGCGAAGTGCTGGATATTCACGGCGGTGCCGACCCAAGTGAAGAACATGGCAATATGATTCGCATTCGCGTGAAGCCCCTTGATACACTCTTGAATCCCCGCCCCGGAGCAACCGTGACCGGCCGCGTGCATTGCGGCAGAGCTCCGCTCCTCTGGTGCAAACTGCACGAGGCCTGGGAGTTCTGGGACGGCTTCTGGTTTGGTCTGTAATGTTACGTTGGCCCGGCAATTCGGTTTTGCAAATGAAACCCCTCGTTCGAAGTTTTGGAGAGATTGTTATGACTCGTCACCTCCTCCTGGAAACACTCCTCGCGACTGCGGGCGTTTGCTGCATGGCCCCTGCGACAATGGCTCAGTCCGCGCCAGGACGTGCGTCGACCGAAAACATTCCGGCTCCGCGAACGCGGGACGCGGGCGATTCCCGAAAATCTGCCTTTTCCAAAGCCAAGAATGAGATCGAGATTCTGCATGCCCTCGTGAGTTCGACGGACCCCATCAAGCTGCCGGCCCGGGAAGCAGGCAGCATCATGGAAATAGCCGTCAAAAGGGGCTACGAAGTCAAGATTGGCGATATCGTCGGCCAGATTGATGACACCGACGCCGTGACCAAGAAAGAGATTGCCGAACGGGAACGCGATGGAGCCAAGGCCAAGGCGGAAAGCCCTCATGAATTGACCGCGGCGAAACAGGGCGAGAAAGTTGCCAAGGAGAATTACGATGCGAATCTGGCGCTCTTAGCAAAGGACGCAGTGTCTCAATTTGAATTGCGGAGATCCCTATTTGAAATGCAGCGGTCCACGGCTCAAATCGGCGTCGCCGAAACCGAGGCCATCGTTGCTCGCCACACGCAGCATGCGAAGCAAGCTCAAATCGTGGCTGCTGAGAATGAAATTCGCCGCCGCAAGCTCACCTCTCCCGTAGATGGTGTCGTGATTCAGGTCTTTAAGCATGTTGGCGACTGGGCCCAGCCGGGCGATGCCGTCATGGAAATCGTGCGGATGAACAAAGTCGAAGTGGACGGCTGGGTGATGTCGGAAGAGGCTTCCCCCGCCGAGGTCTTTGGCAAGCCGGTCACGATTTATGTCGATCGTCCCGGCCCGTCCAACAAAGATAAGCCGTACGAGGTGAAGGGGCACATTACCTTTGCCAGTCAGGTGATGCAGGGTTCCGGCAGCAACCGCCAATTCCGGGTTTCCACAGAAATTGACAACGAGCAGATTGACGGCTTTTGGGTGATTCAACCGGGGAGTGAAGCCCGGATGGTGATCGATTTGAATGGCCAGGCCGCTCCGCGACCGACTCCCCCCGCCCTGAAGTCCAGCCCGATTTTCAGTAGGGTGGAAGCCCTGAAGCCGGCGGAGGAACAAGAGGAGTCGAAGCACGAAGCTGCTCCGACCGTGAACGTCATACCGTCCGAAGCAGCCGCTGCGGAGAGTCCCGCTCCCAAGGCCGCTATCGAGCCCAAGGTCGAAGTTGCTCAGCCGAAGGAAAAGGCTCCCGAGCCCAAGGAAGAAAAACCGGCTCCGATGCTGAAAGAGGAAGCTCTCAAAGCCAAGCCCGAAACCACCCGTCCCGCGGAAGGCACCGATATTGGCCGCGCCGCCGGCCGCGAAATCGACGTCTACTCCCCTCGCGCCTACGGCAGCCGCACCGCGCCCAAGTCGGCTCCTAAGAAGTAACTGACCCCTGACCCCTGCCCCCTCCACACCCATGGCCACTCTTGCCGAAAGTCTCGTCAGCAGCACCAGCAGGCCCCTCCTGCTGCGCATGCGACCCGACCTGTCGAGTCGGCGGCATCGGTATCACGGGCGGACGTTCTGGGTCGTCAAGGAGCCGGTCGGTCTCAACTACTTCCGCTTCCATGAGGAAGAGTTTGCCATTCTGGGGATGCTCGATGGGCATACCAGCCTGGAAGAAATCAAGGACCAGTTTGAGCAGGAATTTGCTCCGCAAAAGATCACCTATCAGGATCTACTGCAGTTCGTGGGGATGCTCCACCGCAGTGGCCTGGTCATCAGCGAATCCAGTGGGCAGGGAAAGCAGCTCGTCAAACGCCGCGACGAAAAGAAGTGGCGCGAGCTCATGGGGAAGTTCACCAACGTCTTCGCGCTGCGCTTTCGCGGCGTCGACCCCGAACGGTTCCTGAACTGGCTCTACAAATACACAGGCTGGTTTTTCACCTGGCCGACCGTCCTCTGCGTCATGTTGCTTGGGCTCTGCGCGCTGGCGCTGGTGGGAGTCAACTTCACCGACTTTCAGGCCAGACTGCCAACATTTCACGAATTCTTCGGACCCAAGAATTGGCTTTATCTGGGCATCACGATGGCCACGGTCAAGGTGCTGCACGAATTTGGGCACGGCCTTTCGTGTAAACATTTCGGCGGCGAATGCCACGAGCTCGGGGCGATGATGCTGGTTTTCACGCCGGCTTTGTATTGCAACGTCTCCGATTCCTGGATGCTCCCCAACAAATGGCACCGCGCGTTTATCGGCGCCGCCGGCATGTACGTCGAGATCATCATCGCGTCGTGCTGCACGTTTCTGTGGTGGTTCAGCGAGCCGGGGCTGATCAACAATCTTGCGCTGTCGACCATGTTCGTTTGCTCGGTGAGCACGTTGGTCTTCAACGGCAATCCGCTACTGCGGTACGACGGCTACTACATCCTTAGCGACATTCTCGAAATCCCCAACCTGCGGCAGAAGTCGAGCGAAATCCTCGGTCGCAAGCTGGGCGCAGAGTTCGTCGGCACCTTCGCACTGATCTTCATG
>CAYUJE010000131.1:0-11125 GCA_964444865.1 uncultured Pirellulaceae bacterium
CGCTGGCCGTTGACTTCGGCGACGTAGAGGTTGCCGGCGGAGTCGAAGGCGAGCATGTGGGGCAGGTCGAACTGGCCCGGCTTGGGGCCTTTGCGGCCCCAGCTTTTTTTCACCTTGCCGGCGCTGTCGAGCAGGTTCACTTTGTTGGCCCGTCCGTCGGCGACGAAGAGGTTGCCGGAAGGGTCGAACGCCAGGCCGTAGGGAGCGTACCCCCGCCAGATGGCGAGCGGCTTGCCTTCGAGGTCGAAGACTTGAATGCGGTTGTTTTCGCGGTCGCCGACGAGGACCCGTTCCTTGGCATCCACGATGATGCTGTGCGGCAAGTTGAATTCGCCGCCGCGCATGCCGCGGGTTCCCCAAGTTTTGATAAAGCCGCCGTTGGGGGAAAACTTCAGCACGCGGCTGTTGCCGTAGCCGTCGGAGATGAAGAACTCGCCGTTGGGACCAAAGGCGATGTCGGTGGGCCGGTCAAACTGATCATTTTCAATTCCCGGCTGGCCGGTCCCCAGCGCGAGCAGTTCCTTCCCCTGCGGATCGAACTTAAAAACCCGGTGGTTGCCGATATCGGTCACCCAGACGTTGTCCTCCTTGTCCACCCGCAGCCCATGAGCCTTATGAATCTGGTCATCTCCCCAGGAGCGCAAGAACTTGCCCTCCTTGTCAAAACAAAGAATCGGCTGCTTCCCCCGATGGAACAAAAAGATCTCATCCTTGCTGTTCACCGCCACCGCCGAGCAAGGCCCCAGTGTTAAACCAGGCGGCAACTGCAGGAAGTTCTGCGGCGTTTGAAAATCGACGACTTCGGCAGCCTGAAAGGATGACACTCCCGCAAGGGAGATTGCCAGCACAATGCTGCTCAACAAAAGTCGCGGAGATGAGTAGCTTCGCAGCAGGTGAGTCATGTTTGTATTGTAGTTCGAAGAGAGTCCAACTGCCGCCGGATGCGAGTGAATGCCCCCATTCGCGAGATTCCTTCCGAAACATTCCCGTAACCTTGAGGGGGTGAAAATATCGCCGTGGGCTTGACGACATGGTTACTTATGTATAGTATTCTAAAGTTCATGGCAGGGCAGCGTCGCGCGCTGGCCACAAGATATGTCCTGGACATTTTGAGCGAAGCCAAAAATTGAGAGAAGGTCGGCGTTGGTGCGGAGAAAGGGTGCGACGCTGGGGAAGCCTCATGAATACGAAAACGACGTTTTGGGGGGTCGTGAATAAGACTTAGGACGATTGAATACGCTATAAGTCAAGTCTTCATAATGGTTTGTGAGTTTCGTATTCATCGTAAGTGCTTTGAAAAAAAGGGGTCAAAAACATGAATAAAACCCTCTCAAAGAGGGGGCGGGGACGCAGGTTGGTCACGCAGCACGTAGGCTGGCTGGTATCGGATTGGTTGGCGGTATGGGAAACTTTGCAGGGGGCTCGCTCGTCTTAAGGGCTAGACTTGCTGATTAGTCGTCTTTCGCTCCGCGAAAGAAAGGTCCTTTCGCGGAGCGAAAGGCGACTATGGAGAGGCGACTAGGGGAAGACGAAAACAAAGGGTATTCATCATGGTTCACTGCATGCAAAACGTTCGTCTGGCATCTCTGGCGTTCGTCCTCGCGCTTGGCGGTTTTGCGACTGCCGATGAACCGGCGACCAACATCCCTTTGAAACGGGTCGTGATGTTCAGTTCCGGCGTAGCGTTCTATGAACGAAACGGCGAGGTGGAGGGGAACGCGACGGTCGACCTGCGGTTCAACACGCGGGACGTCAACGACCTGCTCAAGAGCATGGTGCTGCAGGATGAGGGAGGCGGCAAGATTTCCACCGTCTCCTACGGGTCCAAGGATCCCATCACGCGGACTCTCAGGACCTTCACCATCGACCTGACCCATGAGCCGACGCTGGCCGATTTGTTGGGGCAGATTCGGGGGGAGAAGATTGATCTCGATTCACCCAAGATGAGCGGCATCATCATCGGCATTGAAAAACGCAAAAAGCCGGCGGGAATGAGTGAGACGGTCGACGTCGAATACCTGAATCTCCTCACCGACGAAGGGTTGCGGAGCGTGCCGCTCGATGGGGTTGGCAAAATCAAACTCGATAATGCCAAACTGGATGCCGACCTGCGGCAGGCGCTGCTGGTGCTGGCGATGGGAAAGTCGGTGGATAAGAAGAGCGTTACGCTAAATTTCACGGGTGCAGGAAAGCGGCCGGTGAAAGTCGGCTACATTCAGGAATCACCCATTTGGAAGACGAGCTACCGACTGGTGCTCGGCGAAGAAAAGCCCCTGCTGCAAGGCTGGGCCATCGTGGAAAACACCACGGAGGAAGATTGGGACAACGTGAATCTGACGCTCGTCAGTGGCCGGCCGATCTCCTTTGTGATGGACCTGTATCAACCGATGTATATTGACCGTCCGGTCGTCCAACAGGAACTTTATGCTTCGTTGCGACCTCGCACCTATGACCAGGATTTGGCAGTGGCCGACAAGGAATTTCAAAATGCAGGCATGGCCGGAAAGCCGGCTGCCGCAGGTGCTCCCGCCAAGAAGGAGATGGAGCAACTGGCGAAGAGTATGCAAGACGGCCGGCAGCGTAATCGCGCGGACGAAAAGGCTGCTTCCAGCGGCCGCTATCTGGCGGAAGGCAAGGGAGAAGGATTCGACCCTGGTGCCGTGGAATCGGTCGCGCAGGCGAGCAACGTGGGAGAATTGTTTCAGTACCGCATCGCCACGCCGGTCAAGCTGGGCCGGCAGAAGAGCGCCATGCTGCCGATTGTGAACGACTCCGTGGAGGGAGAAAAAGTCTCCATCTACAACCCGTCCGTGCATGCCAAACACCCTCTCAACGGCCTGCGGCTGAAGAACACCACCGACCTGCATCTGATGCAGGGACCGATTACGGTTTTTGACGACGGAGCCTATGCCGGTGACGCGCAGATCCAGGACCTGCCGCCGAAGAGCGAACGGCTGGTGAGTTATGCGATGGATTTGGATACGGAAGTCGCCCCGACCAGCACTGGCGAACCCGAGCAGCTCATGGCCGTCAAAATTGCCCGCGGAACGATGCAGATCACTCGCAAATACGGGCGAACCCACTCTTACGTCATCAAGAACTCCGGCAAGAAGGCCAAGAAAGTGCTCGTAGAATATCCGCTCGATACACAGTGGACACTGCTGGAGCCCAAGGATCCCGGCGAAAAAACTCGCGACCTGTATCGCTTTGCGGTCGATGCGGAGCCGGGGAAGCCTGCCTCGCTCACCATCAAGGAGCAGCGGACCGCGGATGAGTACCAGGCCCTCTCCAACCTGGATAACGGCACCATCCAGTTCTACATCAACGCCAAAGTCGTTAGCGACAAAATCAAAGCCGCTCTGCAGGAAGTGATCAAGCGAAAGTCCGCTCACGGACAACTTATTGCCAAGCGGGCCGAACTCGAACGGCAGGTGCAGATCATCTTCGACGAGCAAAACCGCATTCGCCAGAACATGGCGCAGCTTCCCAAGGACAGCGACCTCTTCCGCCGCTACGTCACCAAGTTCGACGAGCAGGAAACCAAGATCGATCAGCTCCGCGACCAGATCAAAAAGGCCATTGCGGATGAGGTGGCTGATCGGGACGCGCTCAACAAGTTCCTGGTGGAACTGGATTTGACGTAAGAGTTATGGTTGTGCCGCGGGTGGCTGAAAGAGATTCAGCCCCTGACCTGGATAGCCGATTTCCGCCGGCAGCTCGGTGACTGTTGCGTTCGGCTTGTCGGTGCCTGCCGCCGGAATGAGCGGCATGTATTGACGGTCCCGCGCGTCGCGGCGGAGACCTTCGGCCCGCGAGCGGAGGGCTGCTTCGGGGACGATTTCTTGTGGGGCGAGGGTCACATCGATAATCCGTTCGTCCCGGATTTCACGGGGGTACAGGTTTTCCGTGATGAAATCGAGCGGCGGAATCTGATACCAGGGGGGATTGAATTTGTGATAGAGCGTTTCGGTCTTGTACCCATCCTTGATGACGGTGACTTTGCGAGTGCCGTAGTAGACATATCCCGTGGAGCAGGGCGTGGTGCCGACTTCCTGATCATCCACGAAGACCTGCGCGCCGGGGGGATTGGTGCGGATGGTCATCCGGCGGCGGACGCAACCGGTCGCCGAGAGGACCGTCAATGCGCAAAGCAGCAGCCAAAGGCCAGCGGATCGAGGCGGAATGAAGCGAAACTGCGGCATAGGTGCTGTGGGAAGCGGTTCGACGAGCGCGGGAGTATAGAAACCACCGCCACTTCCGCCCAGAGAGAAAAGGGGAGAGAAAGGTCGCATGTTGCCCGGCTTTAGGCAAGGCAGCCACCGAGCCGGAATCCCTGAAGGTACTGTCGGTAATTAGTCTTACTCTTGACTGCGTAAGGGGTTAGACTACCCTTTAAATCCAGGTTATCTGGGGAATTCAAATGGGGCGGGGGAATTTACACCTTTTTTTTTGCGTGTGGTTGCGGTGAATTACTCGAATTGCCTCCAAGTGGCGGCTATCACCGACGTTGGAATGCGGCGGACGACGAACCAGGATTCTTATGCCTTGGTCGTGGCCGATACCGCCGAGTTATGGCAAGCGCGCGGCCATTTTTTGATGGTGGCCGATGGAATGGGGGCCCACGCTGCCGGTGAGCTTGCTAGCAAATTGGCTGCGGATGGCATCCCCCACCTCTATCACAAGCACCGTGATCTTTCAGCGCCCGAGGCCCTGGAGAAGGCGATTCGCGAGACCAATTCCGAGGTCCATCGTCGCGGCACCGCCAATCCCGATTTTCACAACATGGGGACGACCTGCAGCGTCCTTGTGCTGCTGCCCCAGGGTGCGCTGGCCGCTCACATTGGCGACAGCCGCATTTATCGGCTGCGGGGAAACCAGCTTCATCAACTGACGTTTGATCACAGTCTTCAATGGGAACTGAGAGCATCCGGCCAGTTACCGCCTGGAAGTGACATTGCCGCTTCGGTTCCCAAGAATGTGATCACCCGCTCACTCGGGCCAAACGCCAATGTGCAGATTGATCTGGAAGGGCCGTTTCCGATTGAACTGGGAGACGTCTACCTGCTCTGCAGCGACGGTCTGACCGGTCGGGTGGAAGACCACGAACTCGGTCCCATCATGGGTGCCTTGCCGCCGGAAGAAGCCGCTCGCGTACTGGTCGATCTGGCTAACCTGCGCGGGGGACCGGACAACTGCACGATTCTGATTGCCAAAGTCGTGCAGCCGGAAATGACAACGGCCGTATGTCAGGCTCCGCCAATTACCCTGGGAACGGCAAAAGGCAAAACGGCGGTTCACCCCGGATTATGGATCGGAGCCGGCGTAGCGGCATTGGCGGCGATTTTCCTTTTGATGATGAGCATGCTGATTCCGGCCGCTGTGGTGGGCGGGGTCGCTCTGCTGATGACGGCCTTTGGTCTGATTCAGCACTTCGGTACCAGTGGCGGCGTCGCCTTGGGAGGAGGACGCCACCTTGGGAAGGGTCCTTACACGGTCAGTGTTTGCTCCCCGGGAAATGAATTTATCAGCAAACTATATGAAGTTATTGAAGAACTTCGAGAAGCGGCGAGGGATGGTCATTGGAATATTAACTGGCGAACTTTTGACGAATACTGCAACCGCGCCCAAGCCGCCGTCGAGCAGAAGAACTACGTGGAAGGGGTTCGCGAGTTCTGTCGCGGAGTCAGCTTTATGATGCAAGAGCTGCGGAGCCAAGGAACGAGGAAATCAGACTCGACCATTCAGTATTAGACGTCTACCGCTCGCCTTTCTCGTGTCAATTTCTCTTGACATTGCTTCTCATTTGACAGCTGAAATCGTGCGCGATGGCCCAGATTTTCGAAAATCAGTTGCATTTAGCATCGCTACCCATTTGACCACGAAGGGGTAGACAAATTATAATAACAAGGCTAGGGCACAAGTTTGCCTCACCAAGGCCGGTGGAGGCTGGAGAACGCGGCGGAAGGAACCGGGATGTACAAACGCCGCTCAAGCACCCTCGGAGAGTCTGATGAATAAGCGTGAGTCCAAGGTATACAAGGAAACCTTGCTGGCACTTCGGTCCCGACTCCGAGGAGACTTTTCCGGGCTAGCGGATGCGGCTTTGCGAAAGACGCGAAGCGAATCGAGCGGCGACCTGTCCAGCATGCCCATCCACATGGCGGACATGGGGACGGATGCCTTTGAGCAGGAATTCACGCTCAGCTTGATGGAACACGACGGTTCAACGCTGGAGCAGATTGAAGGTGCTCTTGAGCGAATCGAAGGGGGGGTCTATGGTGTTTGTACCGAGTGCGAATCCAAAATCCCCAAGACTCGTTTGAATGTCCTCCCCTACACACCCCACTGCGTCAAGTGCGCGGATAAAGTCCCCAGCCACTAAGGCGACGGGACCGGTGCAGGCTGCCATGAACAGCCGCCGTAAAGAGCGGAGTGCGAAAAACGAAGCTGCTGCACCGGGGGACGGTGCGGATGTTGCAATCGCACAAGTTGTCGTTTCCAAAGCGGCGTACATTACCTTTTTTTCGCTCGCGATTGTCGGCGGGTCGATCGATCTGCTGACCAAGCAAGCCGTTTTTGGCACCCTCGGCTATCCCGGCGAAAAGCCGACGTGGTGGTTGATTCAGGACCGGCTGGGAATTCAGACGGCCCTCAATCCTGGGGCGCTCTTTGGAATGGGTGGTGGCAAGCGTCTCATCTTTGCCGCCCTTTCCATTGTCGCGCTGTTCGGCATCTTTGCCTGGCTGTTCGTCTATAAAGCGGCGCGTGACCGCTGGCTGAACGTGGCGCTGGGAATCATTACAGGCGGCATCCTTGGCAACCTCTTTGACCGGCTCGGGATGTGGCATTGGAGCGGCCTTCCCGCAGGCGTTGACCCGGAATTGACCGGCGCGGTGCGCGACTGGATTCTGTTCCAGTGGAAGGAAGTTCCCCTGCGGATCTTCAACCCCTGGCCCAATTTCAACATCGCCGACTCGTTCCTCGTCTGCGGAGCCATGATGCTGGCAATTCACGCCCTGACTTATCGGGAGCCGAAAGGTTCGGCAATCGCAGCGGAAGGTTCCCCGGCCAACGACTAGCAAGGGGCGATTTCATGCAAGCTCGCTTCAAGATTTTCAGGAGCCACACGTCCTCCTGGCCAATCATCTTTGCGGCGGCGGCGGCGTTCGCCACCTCGCTTGGGCCGGAACGCGTGATTGGTATCTCGCATTCGCACGAACAGAGCCTCGGTCTGGTGACCGTCTGGTATTGGGCACTGGAGACAGAAGAATGGGGCCAGAAGGAAGTAAATTGCTGAACTCGACAGCACTGGTGGAATCTCACCGCTCGCCCCGCTAGACTACTTCTCAATGCGAGCAAAACCCGCCCGCTCCCTTCTTGCCTTGCCCACGAGGTTTCCCGCCATGACGTATCCTCTTCCGCGTCTTGTTTCATCCATTCTGCTCCTCTTTTACGTGATGAGTTGTTCGGCAGCCTGGGCTGATGCCCCCCGCGCTCTGCCGGAAGGCAAATTTCCGAGCGACATTCGCCTGTTGCCTCCCAAGGATCTCGACGGCTATTTTCCCTTCACCCCCCCCAAGAGCCGCGAAGCATGGGAGCAGCGGGCGGAGCGCGTGAAGCGGCAGATGCTGGTGTCGCAGGGATTGTGGCCCATGCCGGAGAAGGGGCCGCTCAATCCCGTGGTGCATGGACTGATCGACCAGGGAGACTATACGATCGAGAAAGTCTACTTCGAGAGCTTTCCCGGCTTCTATGTCACCGGCAGTCTCTATAAACCCAAGAAGCTCAGCGGCAAGGCTCCTGGGATGCTTTGCCCGCATGGCCACTGGGCCAACGGGCGGTTCCACGACATGGGAGAAGCGGCCGTCAAAGCGGACATTGCCAAAGGTGCCGAGAAATATGAAGTCGGCGGCCGCAATCCGCTCCAAGCTCGCTGCGTGCAGATGGCCCGCATGGGCTGCATCGTCTTCCACTACGACATGATCGGCTATGCCGACAGCACGCAGCTTTCGTTCGACCTCGTCCATCGCTTCGGCAAACAGCGGCCGGAAATGAACAAGCCGGAGAACTGGGGCTTCTTCAGCCCGCAGGCGGAAGCGAATCTGCAAAGCGTGATGGGGCTGCAAACCTGGAATTCCATCCGCAGCGTCGACTTCCTGCTTTCGATGCCGGAGGTGGATCCAACCCGCATCGGCGTGACGGGTGCGAGCGGCGGCGGCACGCAGTCCTTCATGCTGGCCGCGGTGGATCCCCGCGTGGCTCTGGCTTTCCCAGCGGTGATGGTTTCGACCGCCATGCAAGGGGGTTGCACCTGCGAGAATTCCAGTTGCCTGCGCGTCGATACGGGAAACATCGAGTTTGCCGCTCTCATCGCTCCCCGCCCGCTCGGCCTGACCGCTGCCGATGACTGGACCAAGGAGATGACGACGAAGGGTTTCCCTGAACTCAAGGAACACTACAAGTTCATGGGAGTGCGGGATAACGTCTCGCTTGCCTCCAATATTCAATTCGGCCACAACTACAACGCCGTCAGCCGGGCCGCACTTTACGCTTGGATCAACAAGCACTTCAAGCTGGGCGTCCCCGAACCGATCGTCGAGCAGGACTATTCCCGACTCGACGGCTCACAACTCACCGTCTGGGATGCTGCTCATCCCAAGCCAGAAGGTGGCGATGATTTTGAACGGAAGCTTGTCCGTCATTGGACCGAAGATGCCAACCAGCAACTCAAGAAGCTGACGCCCACCATCAAGCAGGACACGCTGGAACCCTGGAAGAAGGTCGTCGGTGGCGGTCTCGACGCCATCATCGGCCGCCGCCTGCCGGCTGCTGGGGATGTGGAATGGATTCAGACCGAGGAAATCGAACAAGGTGACTCCACTCGCTACGTCGGTCTGCTTCGCAACAAGGCGCGAAGCGAAGAAGTTCCGGCATTGTTCTTCTTGCCCAAGACTTGGAACAAGAAGGTCGTCATTTGGATTACAGACAAGGGAAAGGCCGGCTTGCTCAATGCCGACGGCGGAGCCAACAGCGACGTTGCCCAGCTACTGAAAGCCGGCACTGCCGTCTGCGGCATCGACCTCATCTATCAGGGTGAATTCCTGGCGGATGGCAAGCCGCTGGAAAAGACTCCTAAAGTCAAAAACCCCCGCGAGTTCGCCGGCTATACGCTGGGCTATAACCACTCAGTCTTCGAGCAGCGGGTGCACGATATCCTCACCGCCGTCAGCTTCTGCCAGAACTACAAGGAGAAGCCCGAGGAAATCTCCCTCGTCGGCCTGGCTGGCGCAGGCCACTGGGTCGCCGCCGCGCGGGCCCAGGCGGGGGAAGAAACCATTGAAAGGACCGTCATTGATACCGACGGTTTTCGCTTCAGCAAACTCACCGATTATCAGAGTCCCGACTTCATGCCCGGCGGTGCCAAGTATGGCGACCTTCCCGGCATCGTCTCCCTCACCGCCCCCGACAAGCTGATGGTCCTCGGCGAAACCAAAGAATCCGCCCCTTGGATCGTCGCCACCTACAAAGCCGCCTGGAAGCCGAAAAACCTCACCTTCTTCGCCGGCAAGCCGGAAGAGAAGAACGCGGCGGTCATCGCGTACCTGCTGGCGAAGTAATGGCAAGTTAACTGCCAAATCCGGGTGGCACGTCCACGGCACTGCGTGGACGTGTTCAAACTGGGCTTGCAGCGCGGAGCAGCTATAATGGAAGCAGTGACGCTAACTTCCACGCCCAGCGAGGAGAACATGTCCACCGCTATCGTCCCCAAGCTGCTCACAGCCGAGGAATATCTTGAGCTTCCGGACGATGGTCAGCGTACGGAGCTCGTTGCGGGAAAGGTCGTCATTATGAATCTTCCCGGCTATCGCCATGGCCTGCTCTGCAACCGCATAGGTCGGATTATTGGAAACTTTGCGGAAGAGCATCATCTCGGCCGAACGCTCAACAACGACTCTGGCATCATCACTCGCCGCGGTCCTGACACGGTCCGTGGCGCGGACGTTTCCTTCTACAGCTACGCACGTGTGCCGGAAAATGAAGTCCCCATAGGCTATGCAGGGGCATCCCCCGAAATCGTCTTCGAGGTCGTCTCCCCCAGCAACACTCGCCGGGCGATTGAGGTCAAAACGGCTGAATATCTGAAGGCTGGCGTCACCGTCGTCTGCGTCGTTGACCCTGCTTACAAGACAGTCAATCTCCATTTCCCCGATCAGCCATCGAAGGAACTCGAAGGGGATAATGCTCTGACTTTCGCTGACCTTCCGGGCTTCAATCTGCCGGTGAGTAAGTTCTTTGAGTAAGCAGCCTCTTCTCCTTCTGCTTTATCTTCTTGCCTCCATTTTCTTGCCACTTCTTCTGCCCACCTAATTGGCGTGCGGGCTAGCCGCCGCCGTTTGCACATTTGTATAATATCCGAAGATGGATGACGGAACGTCTCCCTCTCCCCCTGTTTTCAGGTTTACAATGCTCCCATGCCCCCCTCCGCTCCATCCACCGAACCCCCGCAAGTCCAAAAGCCTCTCCCGCCGCAAAAATCCCCGGCGGAGATGCTCGCGACTCCCGCTCAGTTTGTGAAAGGTGTTGGTCCCCAACGACTAGAAGCCTTCGCTCGGCTGGATTTACACTACGCCGCGGATATCCTGTTCCACTTCCCGCGGGCCTATCAGGACATGAGCGAGCTGCGGGAGGTGGATCAACTGGAGGAAGGAATCCTAGCAAGCGTGGTCGGTGTGATTGACGAAGTGGACCTGAGGAACACCGGCCCCGGCAAATCCATCCTCGGCATGCTCTTGCGGCAAGGGACAAAGTTCCTGCGGGCGATCTGGTTCAATCAGCCCTGGATGTTGCAGAAGCTGGTCCGCGGACGCCGCGTCATGCTCTGCGGCGAGGCGAAGCTGCAAGGGATTCGCTGGGAGATGTCCCACCCCAAGGTCGAATTTCTGGCGGACGACGAAGACGCCCCCAGCGGCCGCATCCTGCCGGTCTATTCGCTCACGGAGGGGATCAACCAGACGCAGATGCGGCGGATCGTGCAAGGCGTGGTCGAAACCTACACGCAGTTCGTGGACGAAGTCTTCCCCGACGACTTCCTCGACACCCACAACCTCTGGCCCATCAAAGCCGC
>CAYUJE010000131.1:11225-13393 GCA_964444865.1 uncultured Pirellulaceae bacterium
GCCGTCGCCCACGGCCAGCAGGCGGCTCTCATGGCTCCGACGGAAGTCCTGGCGAAGCAGCATGTGCAGACCCTCTCCAAAGCGCTCGCCGCCAGCAAGGTCCGCATCGGCACCCTCACCGGCTCCCAAACACCGGCCGAGCGCAAGGAGATCCTCGACAAAATCGCCAAGGGAGAAATCGACATCGTCGTCGGCACCCACGCGGTTACGCATGCCGTCGCCAAAAGCGGCGTCGAGTTCAAGAAGCTCGGCCTGGTCATCATCGACGAGCAGCACAAGTTCGGCGTGCGGCAGCGGGCGGCTCTCAAAAAGGCGGGGATCGATCCGCATTACCTGGTGATGACCGCCACCCCCATCCCCCGCACCATGACGATGACCCTGTTCGGCGACCTCGACGTCTCCACGCTCGACGAGCCCCCGCCTGGCCGCCAGAAAATCAACACCTACTGGGCCAACGAAGGGCAGCGGGACCGCTGGTGGAAGTTCTACCGCAAAAAGCTGGACGAAGGGCGGCAGGGCTACGTCATCGCCCCGCTCGTCGAGGAGGCCGAAGGGCTCGAAGCCGCCAACGTGCAGCAAACGTTCGAAATCCTCTCCCGCGGCGAGCTGGCGAACTATCGCCTCGGCATGATTCACGGGCGGATGACGCCGGCGGAGAAGGAATCGGTGATGGACGCCTTCCGCAGCGGCCGGACGCAGGTCCTGGTCGCCACCAGCGTCATCGAGGTCGGCGTCGACATCCCCAACGCCACCCTCATGACCATCGAAGGTGGCGAACGCTTCGGCCTCGCCCAGCTCCACCAACTCCGCGGCCGCATCAGCCGCGGCAGCCACCCCGGCTTCGCCTGCGTCTTCGCCATCCCGCAGACCGACGACGGAGCCAAACGGCTGGACGCCTTCACCAAAACCACGGACGGCTTCAGCCTCGCCGAAATTGACTTCGAGCTCCGCGGCCCCGGCGACCTGTTTGGCACCCGCCAACACGGCCTCCCCCCCCTCCGCATCGCCGACATGCTCCGCGACGCCCCCATCGTCGAAGAAGCCCGCCAGGACGCGATTGCATTGGTTCAGAGCGACCCCGATTTGCAGAATCCAGCTTACGAACGGTTGAAACGCCAGGTGCTGAAGCGGTATGGAGAGGCGCTGGAACTGGGGGATGTGGGGTAGAAACTGGACTGCCGATTGGATCAGGTGGTACAATTGAATGCCGAGGCATATATCTCCAAGGAACGCCAGCAAATGACAACTCTTAGCGCCATTCGCAGCCAGGCTTTGCAACTCTCGCCCCCTGAACGGGAAGAACTTGCCCAGGAGCTCTTGGAGAGTCTACCAGCCGCCTCCGCGGAATCGCCCATTTCGGTTGACCCGGACTTCGAAGACGAATTGCATCGCCGCATAGGGGCGAGCAAAGACCCAGCGGCGAAATTCACGACCGGCGAAGAGTTCTTGGCCGAGCTTCAGAGTCTTCGCCGGCAGGATCAGCGGCAATGAAGCTGATCATCCTGGACGAAGCTAAGGATGAGGTGCGAGAAGCATTCGAGTGGTATGCAGCTCGCAGTTCCCAAGCCGCCGAGCGATTTGCCGACCTGGTTGCGGACGCCGTCGCAGAAATCGCCGCCTTCCCCGAGCGATATCCTCTCTACGAAATTCGCCGCAACCCAGGCAACGTCCGCCGCATTCGGCTCACCGGGTATCCCTATGTCATCGTCTACGAGCTCACGACTGACTTGATCAAGGTTCTTGCCGTCGCGCATACGTCGCAGCGTCCCGGATACTGGCGTTCGCGAGTGAAAGGCAAACCCCCGCCTACGAACGGATGAAACGCCAGGTGCTGAAGCGGTATGGGGAAGCACTCGAGCCGGGTTCACTCATATTTACAGTTTAGAGAATCAAATGCGTCTTTGACTGTAGACGTTATCTCATCTTGAATATCGAATGCGACATCTTCTGCCAACTTGAACTTTTTATACAAACAACTTGCTTCTTCAAGCGACATTACCTTGTAGGAGACCAGAACATTAACTACGTGAATAAAGTTAACATCCTTGTTAACGCTATGCCTAATTACAATTCGTGACATTATCCACCTCAGACAAGCTCGGCCAACATGGATCGTAAGTCAACCGTTCGTGGAACGAAAGGCGCCACCGCTGTTGCTTGCTGCCGAG
>CAYUJE010000131.1:13493-17161 GCA_964444865.1 uncultured Pirellulaceae bacterium
CGCAAGTCCTGGAAAAAACGACTCGTGAATCATGAATCAGCAGCACCTATCCAGGAGGTGGTGACTGCTTATCGCTCCGCAACGGCGATGTTCAAATACGAGGGCTCGCGACGCATCCATTTCCAAACCCAGGACCATTCCCATGAAAGACCGCATCATCACGATCGTCCTCTCCGTGGCGGCCACTTATGGCCTGCTGCAGGTAACGCCCCAGCCGCTCAAGGAATTGGAGGTGGACCGGCTGATTGTTCGGAAGGAGTTGATTGTGTCGGACACCGGCCAGCCGTGGGAGAAAGGTTATGAAGAGCATCAGATTCCGCGGGGGATTTATGCCCGGGCGCTCCATGACGGTCCGGGGGGACTGTGGGTCCGGAGCCGGCTGATTAAGGGAGAGCTGGATGATCCGTTCGATGATCGCTTTCATGCGTTGGAGCGGGACGGCTCGATGCGGCGCTCGCCGGGGCATATTTCCTGGAACATGTGGCTGGGCGGACATTGGCGGCAGATGGCGATTATTCAAGGGGAAGGGATGGAGCTTTCCGAAGTGCCGGCGGGCGAGTGGAACGGCTCGACGCATCCGGGCCGTCTCCGCTTTCAAACCTTTCGCCCTCGCCACGGCGAACCGCTCACCGATGCCGTGATTGGCCAAGGGAAGATGAGCCTGGGAGGTGGCGGGTTTGGCGGCGGCGGGCTCCCCTATCCGCAGCAGGTGCTGGAACTGTGGGGTGGCAAGCTGGCCGAAAAGGAAATTGCAGTGCCGGCCGCCCCCAAGATTCTCAAAGACGACGGGAGCGGGAAACATGCCTATGCACTCATCGCCGTCGGACCCGCCGGCAATCGGACGAAAGTCTCCGCCGAGTCGCAAGCAGCGGGACTGGCCACGCTTCGCTGGGACAGCGTCGACGGAGCGGACTCCTATATCATCGTCCGCGACGGCAAAGAGGTCGCTGGTCCGCTGCGGGCGGAAGGCTCGCAAAAGGAGTGGAAGGACGCGGGGCGGTAACTGCCTGGGGTCAGAAGGAAAGTCTACTCCAGTTTTCCCGCTGGCCGCCGGTTCTTGCCGTTCTGTTTTTGGTGAGCGTCACCAAGGTCTTCTCGCGATTCGGCCGCCAGTTTTTGCAACTGGGCGACGATTTCGGGATGGTCGGCGGCGACGTTTTTGGTTTCGCCGATGTCGGCTTCCAAATCAAACAGGGCCTGTTCGGTTTTGGCCTGCGTAAAACCTCCCGGCTGGCCGTCCTTGCCTGCCGGTCCGGTCAGGCTGTTGAAGGTGTGGGGAAAGACGAGCTTCCATTTGCCGGCGCGAACGCCGTCGAGGCCGTAATTCCAGTAGTAGTAGAAGCGGTCATGCGGCGACTTCTTTAAGTTTTCTCCCGCCAGCAGCGGCCAGATATCGCGGCCGTCGATGATCCGGTCCGTGGGTGCCGAACTCCCGGCCAGTTTGGCGAGCGTGGGGAGCACATCCATCGTGCTGGTCATTTCGCCGCAGACGGAGCCGGCGGGAATCTTTCCCGGCCAGCGGACCAGGCACGGCTCGCGCTGGCCTCCTTCCCAGGTCGTCCCCTTCCCTTCCCGCAGCGGCTTGGCGGAGCCGGCATGGTTGCCGTAGCTGAGCCAGGGGCCGTTGTCACTGGTGAAGAGAACGAGCGTGTTCTCGTCCAGGCCGTGCTCCTTGAGAGCCGCCAGAATCTGGCCGACGCTCCAGTCGATTTCCATGATGACATCGCCGTACAGCCCTTGCTTGCTCTTCCCCTTGAATTTGCTGGAGACAAAGAGCGGCACATGGGGCATGGAGTGGGGGACGTAGAGAAAGAATGGCCGAGCTTTGTTCTCGGCGATGAACTTCACGGCCCGCTCCGTGTACCAAGTGGTGAGCTGAGTCTGGTCCGGCATGGTGGCGATGGTCTTGTCCTGTTCAATCAGCGGCAGCGGGGGAAAGCTCTTGTTGGTCGGGTGCTTGGGCCACATGTCGTTGGAATACGGCAGCCCGAAATACTGGTCAAAGCCGTGCTTCGTCGGCAGAAACTGGGGTGCATCCCCCAGGTGCCATTTGCCAAAGATGGCGGTGGAATAGCCCTTCTCCTTCAATATCTCCGGCAGCAGCACTTCGTTCTCGTGGATGCCGATTTTGGAATTCGGCCCAAGCGCCCCCAGAATGCTCACGCGCTGCGGATAACACCCCGTGAGGAGCGCCGCTCGCGACGCACTGCAAACCGCCGCCGCCGAATGAAAATCGGTCAGCCGCATCCCCTCTTTCGCCATCTGATTGAGATGGGGCGTTTCCCACTCGTGGGAGCCGAAAGTGTCGATATCCGCAAAGCCGAGATCGTCGCAGTAGATGACGACGAAGTTGGGGGGCGGCGAGGCGGAGAAGGCGGTCGCGGCAGTGACGAGACCCAAGCACGTTGCGAGCAAAGAAAGGCGGAGCATGGCAGTGATCCCCACAAGGAGAGACGCAGTCGAGGAACGCGAACGATACATGGGTTCCTCCCAGGGAAATGTTAACCCAGACAGGCGGCCCATGCTGCGCTACATCGGCAGCGGTAAGCGAGCCCAGTCACTCTTGAACAAGTCCAACGCTCGCCTCTCCGGCCCACCTACAACCCCTGGTAGTGGGCCAAAGTCCGCACCCCTGTAAATTGTGCATATGAACTATTGACCATTTCATGTGGACAGGAGTATAAATACTGGAGATCGGCGGAGTTGCCGCCGATTCCGAGGGGCTGGGGTTTGTAGAGTCAGTTACAACGCATCAGCCTCTTGGCGTGTCGCAGTCCCCTGCGAACGAGTTGCTCCTTGACAAACCGGTTGATCGGCATGGAAAAGAGCGGCGGCTGTCAGGCGCTCGCTTCGCCTCCCCCTCTTGAGTGTTTTTTCTCTCGGGCGGTTTGCGGAAGGAAAAGAGGGGTGTGTTGAATAACCCGAGGGGGTCAGTTTTCACAACCTTCGATTAGGCAACAAGTTGTGAAAAATTAGGTGCGAGGTTTATCAACACATCTAAAGTGTGGAGCGAAAGGCCGCATGGAGTGGAATGGAAGGGTTGAAGAGTGTTGCTGGCGGGCTCTGGTCGAAGAATCGGAAAGATTTTCTAGGGCTTGGGTAATGCCTCTCTTTCGGTACCATTGACCGTGACGGCATCGCCGTCGATCACAACCAAATCACCCTTTACGACCGAACCGTAGCCCTTACCGTTGATTGTCAATCGCAGCGGGTCGGACCTGGCGGAATTACCGGCAAGTTCGACAGTACATTCTGTTTTAACTCCGGCGCTGTCCGTTGACGTGTGGATGTGGCGAGTCCCTCCGTGATTACCATCTTCGTCCCACAATGGGCCTGAAAATCTATGAATTGTAGCCTTTGCCGGGTTCGCGACTTTCACGGTAACTTCGTCCGAGAATTTGAATGTCGAGTATTTTTCCCCTCCTTCGCCACAGCCACCCAACAGCAGGCCAACTATCGCCGACAAGAGTAAGAGATTACGCATGATCAAAGCTCCTCATTTGAAGTAGGTCTCTCCGCTTACGCAATAATCTCCCTCTTCCTCTTCACATAATCCCACACCACGTACCGGTCCAAATCCTTCCCCGCGGTGAAGAAGACGCGGCCTTTGGTGCCTTCGGCGAGGCGGTAGGCGAAGCGGATGTCTTCTTCGGATTGCGACCAGCTGG
>CAYUJE010000132.1:0-17141 GCA_964444865.1 uncultured Pirellulaceae bacterium
TGCTTGACGAGCCAGGCTGCCGCCCGCCAGTTTCGCTTGCTCGCGGCCATCAGCGTCATCAAGGGTTGCACCAACCCCAGTTGTTCCGCCCGCTCTAGGTTCTGAGCAAACTCGGAGTCCCGTTTGGCCGCGTGCGTGATCGTCGTCGGGTCGATGTCCAAATAGGCCCCCGCCTGCCGCCGGGACATCCCCACCGCCAGCAATTTGAAAATCTGCTCCCGCACTTCGGGCGTCAGGACCGACGGCCGCCCACCCCGCGACCAAGGTGCGGGCGGAATCTGGACGATCGCATCGTCTTGAGGCTCCGTTCCTCGCTCCCCGGCGGTCACTACCGGCTGACTCGCCGCCGGTAGACCGCTGAAAACCCCCCCTGGTTTTTCAGCACCAACCCCGGGTATGGGGGCCCCAGATTCGCTGAAAAACTCCCTGGGTTTTTCAGCACCAGGTGGGAGCAAGCCCCTCGGAATAGCGAGTCCCTGGCTGGCTTCCACTGCGACATACTGTTTCTCTTGTTCCAAATTGATCATGGCATTTGTCCTTACCATATGCGTGAAACTTACTTACCACTTCACGAACCCATGATATGCATGTACAGTTGTCACCGTCAAGCCCCGCCGGCAAGAATGTTGAAAAAATGTTCATTGGGCCGCCGTCTCGGTTCGATTCGCCAGTTTTGAGGTTGGGCCGTCGGCCGCCGTCGCAACTTCCACGGTCTCATTCAGGGCTCCGGACAACCCTCCCGCGCCACGATCGCTTATAGGACGAATCGCAATCCGCAAAGGTTTCTTTTCTGTCCGCCCCCAACCGTTCCGTCGCCGTGATAAACTGCTGCTGGTCCACCGGGGAACGCAGCGTCACGACTCCTCCGCTGGCGTCCGAAATCAAAACCTTACTACCAGTCGCATCCTTTCCATGACTCAAAAATATCAGGGCATTTGGCCCGCCATGCTCACTCCACTGGACTCTGCCGGGGAACCCGCGCTCGGTGAGGCGGAAAAGCTGGTCGAGTTGTTCGCTGAGCAGAAGCTGGACGGCATCTATTTGCTCGGTTCGACGGGGCAGGGGCCGTTGATGTCTGTGCCTCAGCGACAGGCCGTGGCTGAGTGCGTGGTGCGAACGGCTGCGGGAAGAATTCCCGTGATGGTCCATGTGGGCGCGGTTTCCACGGACGATTCCGTCGCGCTCGCCCACCATGCGTCGAAGATTGGCGCGAACGCAATTTCGAGCGTCGGGCCGATCTACTATCGCGCGGGCACGGATGCCGTCTTCGAACACTATCGGCGGATTGGCGCAGCGGGTGGGCTTCCCTTCTTCGTCTATCACCTGAGCAGCGTAAACACGCTTTCGCTCGGCGGCCGGGAATATGTGGATCGTCTGCTGGGGCTGCCGAATATTGCCGGCATGAAATTCACGGAACGCGATCTGTATCAGTTGGGGTTGATCTGCGCGTATTCTCAAGATCGGCTGAAAGTGTTCAGCGGTGCCGACGAAGTCTTCTGCCAGGCAGCGATGAGCGGTGCTTGCGGTGCCATCGGCACGTTTTTCAACGTTTGGGGCGTGGAATGCCGCGCGGCTCGCCAGGCGTTTGTCGGTGGATCGGTCGCCGCGGGAAGTCGCTTCATGAAGGTGTTGCAACTCGCGCTCGACGAAATCCTGTCTTCGCAATCCACTTGGACTTTTTTGCGAGCGGCGATGCGAATCAGGTACAAAATCGACATCGGCCCTTGCCGAGCACCGCTGGGTGTCACCGATGGCCCCTGGAAAGAAGCGGATGTGGAACGATTGTTGGCTGCGGTCGAAGACGTTCCGCGGTCTGCTGGCTGAGTCATTTCATGGTCCACCTCGCGAGGCTCCCATCGTGCTCACCGATCATCCCAGCGGGAACTACCGGTTTCTTCCAGGAATCGCTCCTTATTCCTGCGGCGTCGTCGCCAGTCCCGGCTTTGAGATCGTCTACGTAACTTTTCAACAGCCGCCACCGTATCGGCAGGGATTCGAGCGGATTGCGGAATTCCTGAAGTCGGCAGGCCGACCCAAAGTGGCGCTCTGTGGCATTTCGTTGAGATCGTCCCACCCCTACAGCTTTCAGGGCTTCGCGGACTTCAATGCCCAGTATGCGGAGATCTTGAAATCTTGGGGGCTATTTGTTGCAGGGGTTAATCCGATCGCACGAACGAATGTCGCACCGGTGATTGACCCGCCTGGCGAGCCCGTGATGTATGGTTTTTCGTTCACAAGGCCATCTGCTTCCAGCCTGTCCCCCACGTTCGTCGTCGCGGGTGCGGGCGAGCTGCCTGAAGGAGTTTTGTCTCGCGACGGGATTGTCGCTCTCGGCGACACCTCGGCCGATGGCCTGGCGACCAAGGCTCGCTTGGTTATGGAACTGATGGAGAATCGGCTGCGAGGTCTCGGCGTGGATTGGCCGCTGGTCAACAGAATCAACGTCTATACGGCCCACTCGCTAACGGCGCTGTTGCCGGAGATGATTCTTAAGCGGGTCGGGCCAGCCAGCATCCACGGGGTCCACTGGCACTACAGCCGGCCTCCCATCGAAGAAATCGAGTACGAAATGGACGTTCGCGGCACGAGCACCGAGTTGAGCTGTCCTTGAGTGGTACTTGAAGCCTCGCCGGCCACGTACGTGGTAGAAACATCGGAAGGAAAAGGTACGACGGCAGCCCCCTGCTAAAATTTCGCGGAGAGTTCCAATGTCAGGATTGAATTTGACAAGTGAAGACTTTCGCAGAGTTGCCCCCTGTACCCTTGTGTGGGGGCTGGCTTTGTTGCTCGCAAGCGCCCTTCATGCCGAGGAAAAGCCGATGCTTACCCAATGGACGCCAGCGCTGATGATGCAAGTGCAGCGCATTGGCAGTGTGCAAGTTTCTCCCGATGGCCGACAAGTGGCCTTCACGGTTCGACAGGCGGTGATGGAAGGTGAGCAGAGCGAGTACCGGACGCACATTCATCTCGCAAACGCCGATGGCAGCAATGCGAAGCAGTTTACGCAGGGAGAAAAGTCGTGCGATGATCCGCAGTGGTCACCCGACGGCCAGTGGATTGCCTTCGTGTCGAGTCGCGTTAGCCATAAGAATCTGTGGGTCATTCGACCCGATGGTGGCGAAGCAACCCAGGTCACGGATTTGAAAAGTGACGTAACGAGCTTCAAATGGTCGCCGGACGGGCGCTGGCTGGCGTTCACCGCGCTTGACCCCGCCACGCTGGACGAAGAACAGCGGGTGAAGGAGAAGGACGATGCCCGAATCGTCGATGAGAATATCAAGCTCAGTCGCCTGCAGGTCGTCCCATTCTCGGACTCCCATTCGCAGAACGAGAAACCACGTTTGCTAACACCAGGGGATCTGAGTGTGGTGAGCGACAGCGCTCGGCCGGGTAAAGCGGCATTTGATTGGTCTCCCGATAGCAAGACGATTGTCTTTTCGCACACACGCACTCCGCGCCCTGACGATTGGGATACCGCCGATCTGTCGCTCGTGGATTTGGCGAGCGGGACGGTGCGTCCCTTCGTGCAGTCGAAGGCGGCCGAAACATCTCCGCTCTATTCCCCCAACGGCCAGACAATCGCGTTCACGGTCAGCGACGATCCACCGACTTGGGCAGGAGCCAGAACGGTGCAAATCGCTCCCGCTGCCGGCGGAGCGGCGAAGAAACTGGCCGACACATCGGACGGATTCGGTCGCTACTCGGAACTCGTCGGCTGGTCGGCGGACAGCAGAAAGCTGTACTTCACCGAATTGCAGGGAACGAATTTCCGGCTGCTGGCGATGCCGCTGGAAGGTTCACCGACCGTGATCAATCGGGGCGAAGGGATGTCGCTCGGCGGAGTATCGCTCAACGCGAAGAAAACTCATTTTGGCTTTGGCTGGGAAAAACTCGATCAACCTGGTGAGGCCTACGTGTCTCCCGCCGAGCGGTTTGAGCCGACCGCCGTCAGCCGCATCAATCACGAACTGCCGCGACCGCCACTTGGCCGCACGGAGACCCTCCGCTGGAAATCGACAGAAGGCTTTGAGATCGAAGGGCTTCTGACTTATCCCGTGGGTTATGAGAAAGGGAGGAAATATCCCTTGCTGGTCATTGCTCACGGCGGCCCGATGGGGGCCTTCACGCAAACGTTTGATGGCACGCCGGCGTCGTATCCGGTTGCCGCATTCGCCTCGCGCGGATATGCCGTTTTGCGGCCCAATGTACGCGGCAGCAGCGGGTATGGCCACAAGTTTCGCTACGCCAACTACGGAGATTGGGGTGGGGGCGACTTTCGAGATCTGATGAGCGGCGTTGACCATGTCATTTCGCAAGGGATCGCCGACCCGGACCGCTTGGGGATCATGGGCTGGAGCTACGGCGGATTCATGACCTCCTGGACGATCACGCAAACCAAACGCTTTCGAGCGGCGTCGGTCGGAGCGGGGGTAACGAATCTTATGAGCTTTACCGGCACTGCCGATATTCCTGGATTTCTGCCGGATTATTTTGGCGGCGAATTCTGGGACAAGCTCGATGCCTATCGGGCCCACTCCGCGATGTTTCATGTCAAAGGTGTGAGCACTCCAACGCTCATTCAACACGGCGAACGCGACGAGCGAGTCCCCCTGTCGCAGGGGCAGGAACTTTACAACGCTCTCAAGCGCCAGGGCTGCGTGACGAAGATGGTCGTCTATCCGCGGACGCCGCACGGCATCGAGGAACCCCGCCTGCTGCGGGACTGTATGAACCGCAACCTTCAATGGTTCGATCAGTATCTTGGCGACGAAAATCGATAGCCTTGGCCTAACGAAATGATCAAGACACCTGAAAGGAAGACATCATGAAATATGCATTCGCTCTACTGATCGCCCTGGGGTTCCCGACCCTGAGAATGGTCTTAGCCGACGAACCGGCGAAGTCCACGGTCGATTCGAAGATCATCCAGCCGGCGTCGGACGTCTGGCCGAATGTTTTCGTCTACCGAGATACGTGTAACGTTTTCGTAATTCGCGAGGGGGACTCTGCCGTCCTCATTAACCTCGGCGATGGAACCATTCTCGAGCACTTGAAGGAAATCGGTGTCAAAAAGGTCGAGTGGATCCTGTTTACCGATCATCACCGCGAACTATGCCAGGGGATCTCTCGCATCGACCGTGCGACCACCAAGATAGCAGCCCCTCAAGCAGAACAGGCCCTATTCGAAACACCGCTGCAGTTCCGCAAGTGGCGACCCACGCTCGGCGACGCTCATACTGTCCATGGAGCAAGCTACGTCCGTCCCCCCGCGGCGGCCATCAAACTCGACCGTCTGCTGGCAGCTGATGAAGTGTTTACGTGGCGCGGGCATGAGATTGCGTGTGTCAGCACGCCTGGACATTCTCCCGGAGGCATGTGTTACGTACTGCGCAACAAAGGTCAGGCCTGTGCCTTTATCGGCGGTATCATGCACGATGGCGCTCGGATGACCAATTGGTACGACACCGAATGGGACTACGGGTTTGGCAAGGGACTTGATGCCCTCATCGAATCGGTGCAGCGTCTGGGAACCTTGAAGCTCACCTGGGCGTTTCCTTCCCACGGACCGTCGATCCAAAATGCCGACAAACAATTTGAGACCTACCACCGCAAGCTGGTGGCCTTCCGTCCGGACTATCTCCGCGGATATCCGGTGAAGAACCTGACCCAGCGAATGAAGCCGGATCCCCACACCAAACCGACGGCTATTCGTCAAATCGTGCAAGTGACGCCCCATCTGTACAAGTTCAGCGATGAACTCGCCGGCAAAAACTTCGCCATCATCATCGCCGACAGTGGGCGCGGCCTGCTGCTCGACTGCGGCATCTTTCCGGAACTTTTGCTGCACGACCTGATCAAGGAGATGCAGACGCATCTCGGCTTAAAGACGATTGATGCCTTGTGGATCAACCACATGCACGGCGACCACTTCACGCTCGGTGCCGTCCTCAAGAAGCGTTACGGTGTGAAGGTGTGGACGCTCGACCGTATTGTCGACAAGGTCGAGAATCCGCTGTTTTACGATTACTGCGCGCTGATCACGTCTTACAACCCCGAATATGAGGGCCTGAAAGTGGATCGCCCGCTCCGCGACGGCGAGGTGGTGGAGTGGGAAGGGCTCAAAATCCACGTTGACTGGATGCCGGGCCAAACGGAGTTTGGCAATTGCCTCTGGCTTGAGCTCGATGGCAAACGGATCGCCTTCACGGGTGACAACCTCTTTGGCGATCCCTCGGATCCCGAACAGAATGGCCACGAAGCCGTGGTGGCGCGCAACAGTGCGATTTTTGAAGAAGGGTATCTGCTGGGCAGCCGCTATCTTCGCGATTTGAAGCCCGACATTGTAATGGGAGCGCACAATGTGCTGATGGCCAACCCGGCGGCTTTTCTCGATCGTTATCATGAATGGTCGAAGCGGATTATCACGCGTTACAAGGAGCTGCTGCCGGACTCGAACTATGAATATCAGTTCGACCCCTTCTGGGTTTCGGCATATCCCTATCGCCTGGACTTGCAAAGCCAGCGAACCCAGGAGGTCGCAATCACCGTGCGGAATTTCCGCGACAAGCCGCAGCAGCATCACATCCGCCTGAACCTACCGCCGGGCATCACGGCCGAACCTGCCCTGCTCGCAGGGAGTGTTGCTGCAAAGTCGCGCAAGGCATTCAAGGTAAAAATTACCGCCGATCCTGTTCGCGTTCCCGCCGGCGTGCAAATGATTCCGCTGGACATCACGCTCGATGGAAAGCGCCATGGCGAACTGTTTGATTTTCTCATTCAAGCCAGCCCGGCGGAAAATGAGAACGTGAAAAGTAAGTAGGCTCTCACATCCCTGTTAAAGGGCTGTGACCGCCAAACCGGCGGCCTTGCCCACCACGACTATTCCAGCGACTTGAAGTACTCCAGCAAATCGGCCATCGCCTGCCTATCGACCTGCTTCTCCAGCCCTTCGGGCATGAGTGACTGGCCGGTACTTTTGAGGCGGTCGATGTCGATGCGGAGGATGGTGTCGGTGGCGTTGTCGGCCCGCTTGAGGGTCAGGCTGGTGGCGGTTTCGGCGGAGATAATTCCGTTGAGCGTCCGGCCATCGTTAAGCTGCACGATGTAATTGAGGTACTGCGGATTCACTTCGCGGTTGGGGTCGAGGACGTTCAGCAAAATCGCCTCCGGCCCGCGGTTCTTCATGGCCGCCAGGTTGGGAGCGAGTTCAAAGCCGACCCCTTCTAGCTTGTGGCAGGCGGCGCAAGTTTTTTTGAAGGCCTCTTTGCCGCGGGCGGCTTCTCCCTTCATTTCCAGCACCGGCTTGTAAGCGGCCAGCACATCGCCTCGTTTACTGACTTGCAATTTAGCCACGATTTTCTTGGCTCTTTCGCGTATCGATTGGTCACCGTGATCGGTCAGCAGCTTGAGCCTTGCCGGGTCCACGTCCCCCAGCGGGATCGCTTCCATTTCGATGGCATCGAGTAACGCGACGATCCAAGTGCTGCGAGAAAAGAGTACATCAGCCGCCTGGGACTTGAGCCGAGGGCTCATCGCGGCATAGCGCTCGACGAGTTGATTGGCGACTTCAGGAGAATCGAACGACCCAAGCGCAACGAGCGAAGCGGCTTGGAGTTCCGCCGGCTGTGTCGGTTCGAGAAAGCTGACGAGGAGCGCGGCGGCGTCTTCGAAGGTGCCTGCCGAAAGTTGCCTGATCGCGGCGGCTCGCTCGGCGATGGCTTGCTTGTCATCCGCGGCTGTTTTGAGCGCGCTGGTGAAGACGGCTTTCATCACTTCCGCCGCCTTGCCGCCGGTGATTTGCTCCAGGTTCTTGGCAAGATTGCTGCCCGGCTTGACGGCCAATGCCTGAATGATGATTTGAAACGTGGCCGGGTCTTCCTTGTCGAGTTTTAAGATCGCCTGCAGCACGGCAATCACATCCCCCGCATCTTGCTGTTTGCCAATTTGCGTAGCGAGCGACTTAATCAATTCGCGGCCCGTCGCCGTCGCGCGAAAATCTGCATTGTTCCGTAGTTTCAAGAGCAAATCCCCCGCCCCCTTCTGGGCAGAACTGAGAATGGCCGTTTGCATGTAGGGGTTGGCGCCGTCTTTCATCGCCAATTTGGCGAGCGCCGCGTTCCGCGTGGCGATTGGTGGCGGTAATTCGCCGAGCGAGAGGGCCAGTTGATAGCGGACTTGCAGCGAATCATCCTTCGGCAGTGCCTCGGTAAGCAGTTTGCGAACCGCGGGAGAGTCCGCAACGAACATCTCCGCCAGGCGGACGGCGTGCTGCCGGACATGTGGATCCTTATTTTCTAAATTGCCCTCCACCATTTCGACTTCCAATTCCTTCATTCCCGCCAGGGCGTACATCGCATGGATCCGGCCAAGGGACGACGCTGATTGAGTCGCCATTTTCACCAGCGGCAAAACGGCTTTCTGGTCCTGCCGCTGATAAATTAGCCTGGCCGCGGTATCGCGATGCCAGCCGTTGGGGTGCTCCAACAGGGCCACGAGTTCCGCGGTTGTTTTGCCGCCAAGCTTCTCCAGCTTTGGCTGGGTGAAGCTCTCGGGAACGATTCGCCAGATGCGGCCCCGGTCGCGGCCACTGGTGAGATCGACGTATTTCTTGATGGCGGGCGGCAGGCTGGCGGGATGCTCGATGGTTTCACGATACATATCGCAGACCAGGAGCGAGCCATCGGGGGCGTTGGCGTATTGCACGGGGCGGAACCAGTTGTCGGTGGAGGCTACGAATTCCGATTTTTCATCGATGCGGACGGCTTTGAATTCCAGGCCGTTTTCTTCGAGCCGTTTGCGGTGAATGATGTTGCTTCCCACGTCGCCAACGATGGCCAGGCCATGAAATTCCCGGGGCCAGGCGTTGCCGCGATAGATGGTGACGCCGGTGGCGCTCGTGAAATATCCCGAATCCCGCCCCCCACCTTCCACAATGCCGGGAACGATCCCCTTCTTACGCAGCCGCGTGCGGACCACGCGCCACGGCTCCACGCGGCTGGTGCGGAAGACATCGGCCTGCGGGCCGTCGACGGCGATGCTCTTTTTCGGCGTGGCGGCAGCCAGATAAGGATTGCGGGCGAGGTAGCGGTCTTCAATCATCACCTGGATGATGTGGTCGCTGTTGTGGCAGATGAACCGGTTCCCCCAGTCGTCGAACGTGAGTCCATGCTGGGCTCCGCCGGTCGTCGGCTCCAGCAGCATGGTGCGGCAGTCGAGGGCGAAGTCGCGGCCGCGAAGGGGTAGCGGCTTGAAGCTGGGGTCGCTGGGCTTGGTCGCTTCCGCCCCGGTGCTGCTGGTGGAGCAGTAATAGCGGTTATCGAGCCCCCAATTGAACGAATTAATGAGCCCCTGCACGTTGGACAGCCCAAAGCCGGTGAAAAGTACCTTCCGCTCGTCCGGTACGTCGTCGCCGTTGGTGTCCTTGAACCAAAGGATGTCCGGAGCATCGGCCACAATGATGCCCCCGTCCCAGCAAGCAATGGCGGTCGGCCAGTTGAGCTTGTCCGTAAAGATCTTGCTCGTTTCGTAATGGCCGTCACCGTCCTTATCCTCCAGCAGGCGGATGCGGCTCAGCTTCTCGTCCCGGTTTTCGCTGTAGCCACCCATCTCCACGACATACATCCGCAGATTCTCGTCGATAGCCAGGGCAATCGGGTCCGTCACCAGCGGTTCGGCTGCCACGAGGTCCATTTGGAACCCGTTGGCGATGGTAAACGTCTTCACCGCGTCCTTCGCCTCCGTCGGCGGAATCCGGGGAAGTTCCTCCGCATAGTCTTTGTCCGCAGCGTCGGTTTCGACGGGTTTCTTCTCCGCGGGTTTCTTTTCCTGGCTGACGAGGGCGCTGCTGGTGAGCAAGGCCAAGATTCCGGCGAGGAAAGTGAGGCTGTATTTGATGCTGAGATTCTTTGCCGTGGAAGGCATGTAGGTTCTCCAGTTCTAACGGTCAACTCGTTGGTCCTTTTGGCCTATCTTCGCAGGGAAGCGTGGCTCCATCAACCCACGGAAGGCCGGAGGAGCGCGGCGGCGTGATAAGCGGCCGGAAGGGCGTGAACGTCTCCATTTATTCATTTTTTCGACCCTGTTTTTCGCGGACTTACGGCGACCTGTTTCGCCCTAAGTCGTTATCTATAAAGTTGTTTTGTTATTCACGATTGACGTAAGTGTTTTTGAGTGGTCGATTTCTTATTCACGCTTCCAAGGGGTTGGAGATAAGGTGTTTTTTAATTCTCTGACAAGGCAACGAGCCCTGCGAGAGAATCGCCCGACTCGTTTGACTCATGGCGCATACTCCAAGCACTGCGCCAGTATCGACTCTGGCATATTGTATACTATGGAGGCGTCAAAAATGGCACTCTTGCGAAGTTTTTCCGGTATTATTTGCGTGGCGTCCTGAAGGCGAAGATCGCCATCAACCAACAAATCATCATGCCGAACGAGATAAGCCCGTACTTAGCGATTCTTACTGGTCCACCAATCAAGTTTTTCCGCAGCTTCGGACAAGAGATACGCATAGGGGTTCTCGCAGTGCTCCAGGAATTGTCGCTCCAGCCGCTCGCGCGTGGCCGGCCTTCTAAGCCATTCTACAGCCTGCAGCATCGTGGATTCCTGCTTCCAAAAAGCATCTCCAACCCGGTCTTTCTTGTCGAGTGAATCGAAATTCCGGTCGATAAACGCTGCCAAATGCAGGCTGGCTTCCACGTCGCTTCTGGATTCCCAATGTGAAAGATATGGGTCTATATCCTCAACAACTTGGGCCAGTGAGCAGAGCACGTCGCGGCTCAGCAATCGCGCGGACTCGGAAAATGGCTGCGACAAGGTATCTTTCCACCACGCTTCAAGAAACTGCTCGACGACGACTCGCTCCTTCTCCGGCCAAGTCAGCCATTGTGCATAGGACAGTTTGCCAATTGCAACCTCAATCTCTATTGGGAATTCTTCATTGATAGCTACCAGTTCCATGATTCGCGGCAAGAAGTGTTTGAAGTCGTCCACCGTTCCCCAGGTTGTCATTGCCTTGAACGCATATCGTGCGATGTCATCGCAAGTAAGCTCGGCCAGCTTTTTCTGTTTGAGTTCGGCATCCGCTGTTTCCGAAACGCAATGGGAACAGCCATGAAAGTCTTCACTGGGCCGATATCGTTTGAAAGTCCGGTAGAGATTTTCGATGGCGATGGACAATTTACTGACTGGTCTGGTAGTCATCTCCTCGCCTCCCGCATCAAATGCGGCAACTGCGGGACAATGATCTTCTCCATCGCTAGCTTCACCGCGGCGGGGCTGCCGGGCATGGTGAGCAGGACTTTGCGGCCGAGGAGACCGCCGACGGCTCGGCTGAGGATGGCGGCGGGGCCGATCTCCTGGTAGCTGAGCATGCGGAAGATTTCGCCGTAGCCGGGGAGGGGTTTGGTGAGGAGGGCCGAAACGGTTTCGAAGGTCTGATCCCGGCTAGAGATGCCGGTGCCGCCGGTCATCAGGATGGCATCGAGGTCGTCACGCGATTGCAAAGAAAGGAGCAGCGGCTGCATGCGGGTTGGATCGTCCGGAATGATCTCGCGAACGGCAATCTTGTGCCCCGCTGCGGTCAGATGATGAATCACCGCTTGCCCGCCGGTATCGGTCTCCAGCGTGCGCGTGTCGCTGACCGTGATGACGGCGCAGCGGATCGACTGGGGGCCTTGCTGCTGGTGCTCTTCGTGAATGGCGGGCATAGTTCGTAGCCGCACGCGGCCTCGCGTGCTGGCTCCTTCGTAGGGGGTGAATGAACGCACAAAAGCCGACACGCGGGCCGCGTGTGGCTACGTTGTCCCGGACTTTTTTACATTTTAGAATCAATCTTCCCACCTGTGCCCGTGGGGCACGTTAAAATGATGGGACTATCCTGCCTCTCACTCCCTCCCCGGAGCTTGCCGTGATGCGTCTGCTTTCCTTCCTTATTCTCGCCGGTCTTGTATTCGCTCTCCCCGCTGCTGCCGCGGAGCGAAAAGTCAGTTTCAGCCGGGATATCAAGCCCATTCTGGCGGGGAAGTGCTTTGCCTGCCACGGTCCGGACGAGGCGGAGCGGAAGGCCGACCTGCGGCTGGACGTGCGGGAGGTGGCTGTCGAACATGCCTTCAAACCGGGAAATTCCAAGGGGAGCGAACTGATTCTGCGGGTCACTTCGACCGACCCCGACCAGAAAATGCCGCCGGCGGATTCGAAAAAGCCGGCCCTGAGCGTGCAAGAAATTGACCTGATCCGCAAATGGATTGACGAAGGGGCAGAATATGACAAGCATTGGTCGTATCAAAAGCCGGTGCGTGCCCCGCTGCCGCCGGTGAAAGATGCAGCCTGGCCCGCCGGTGAAATTGATCGCTTTATTCTCGCCCCCATGGAAGCAGCGGGGCTGCACCCTTCTCCCGAAGCCGACAAGCGGACGCTTCTCCGCCGGTTGTCGTTTGATTTGATCGGCCTTCCCCCCACGCCGCAGCAGCTGGCGGAATTCGAAGCCGACACTTCCCCGCAGGCCTACGAAAAGGTGGTGAACCGGCTGCTGGCCGAACCGCAGTATGGAGAGCGGATGGCGATCTACTGGCTCGACGTCGTCCGCTATGCCGACTCCGCCGGATATCACAGTGATAATCACCGAGACATCGCGCCGTTCCGCGACTACGTCATCAATTCCTTCAACCAGAACAAACCGTTCGATCTCTTCACGCAGGAGCAACTCGCCGGCGATCTCTTTCCGAATGCTTCCGCCGAGCAACGGATCGCCAGCGGCTACAACCGGCTCTTGCAAACCACGGAAGAGGGTGGGGCCCAGCCCAAGGAATACACGGCGAAGTATGCCGCCGACCGCGTGCGGAACACGTCGGTCATCTGGCTGGCCGGAACCATGGGCTGCTGCGAATGCCACAATCACAAGTTCGATCCTTACACGCAAAAGGATTTTTACAGCTTCGCCGCGTTCTTTGCCGACGTGAGCGAAAAGGCGGTTGGTCGGCAGGACGAGACCAAGATTCCAACTCCCGAACAGGAAAAGCGAATCGCCGCCATCGATGCGGAAGTGACGAGTCTCCAATCCAAGCTCGCTACCCAAACTCCGGAACTCGAAGCGGCCCAAGCGAAGTGGGAATTAGCCGCCAAAGATGAATTGGCGAAGAATGTTTCCGCTTGGACTCCCGTAAAACCGGAAAAGGCGGAATCGCAAGGTGGTGCGACCTTGGAAACCAAGGACGATTTGTCGGTCCTTTCGACCGGTGCGAATCCGGCGCAGGACACGTATTCAATCACCCTTTCGACCGACCAGGAAAAGCTGACCGGCATTCGGCTGGAGGCACTGACGGACGAGAGCCTGTTCAATAAAAGCCTGTCCCGCGGCAACGGCAACTTTGTGCTGACCGGTTTTGAGGTGCAAGCGGCGTCCTTCGGCGGCGAGTCGAAGCCCGTCAAGCTCTCCGCGGCCGAGGCAGATTTCTCGCAGCCCACCTACCCGATTGCGGGTGCCATCGACGACAAGGCCAACACTGGTTGGGCGGTCAACGGCCACGAAAAGGCGGCCAACCATGCAGCCGTGTTTACGTTCGCCGCGCCGATTGCTGGCGGGCCAGGGACGAAAATCGTCGTGAAGATGCTGCATCAATCGACCTTTCCGCAGCACAATATTGGCCGCTTCCGCCTCTCCCTCACAACGGTTGCCAAGCCGTCGTTGAGCGCAGCCGGATTGCCCGCCGACATTGCCGAACTGATCAAAATCGACGCCGCGGGCCGCAACGAGTCTCAGAAGCAAAAGTTGGCGGCCTATTATCGCGGCATCGCGGCGGAACTGGCTCCCGCCCGCGAACAACTTGCCAAGCTCGATGCGGAGAAAAAGGCCGTCGTCGCTGCCGCTCCGCAAACGCTGGTCAGCATGGCTGCCGCTCCGCGAACGATGCGAATCCTTCCTCGCGGCAACTGGCTGGACGAATCCGGTCCCGAAGTGACTCCTGCCGTGCCCGAGTTTCTCACCTCCGTCGTCGCCGTACCTAGCGACCCGGCCACGAACGCCCGCCTGACGCGGCTCGATTTTGCCCGGTGGGTCACGAGTCGCGACAACCCGCTGACGGCCCGCGTCTTCGTCAACCGGGTTTGGAAGCTGATGTTCGGCCGCGGCATCAGCCGTTCGCTTGAGGATTTCGGCACGCAGGGACAGTATCCGACGCATCCCGAGTTGCTCGACTGGCTCGCCGTGGACTTCATGGAGAGCGGCTGGGAAGTGAAGCGGCTGGTGAAGACGATTGCCATGTCGAAAGCCTACCGGCAGTCTTCGCTGATTCCGAAGGAGCTCCACGAGAAGGACCCGATGAACGACCTTTTCTCCCGGCAGGATCGCTTTCGCCTGGATGCCGAGATGGTGCGGGACAACGCCCTGGCACTTTCCGGCCTCCTCACCAAGAAAATCGGCGGTGCCAGCGTCAAGCCCTATCAGCCCGCCGGCTATTGGCAGTATCTCAACTTCCCGACCCGCGAATGGATGAACGACCACGGGGCCGATCTCTATCGCCGCGGGCTTTACACCTACTGGCAGCGGACCTTCCTCAACCCGAGTTTGCTCGCCTTCGACGCCCCCAGCCGCGAGGAATGCACCGTCAATCGCCCCCGCAGCAACACGCCGCAGCAGGCCCTCGTCCTGCTCAACGATCCGACGTATGTGGAAGCAGCCCGAGCCTTAGCGGTTCGCATTGTCAAAGACGGCGGACCTGATACGGGCAAGCGGCTGGAGTTCGCCTTCCGCCAGGTCCTCACCCGCTCGCCGCGTGAGAGCGAGTTGAAGGTCCTCCTCCTGCTCTACGAAAAGCATCTGCAGCAATACAAAGCCGACCCCGCCTCCGCCGACAAGCTCCTCGCCGTCGGCGAATCGAAGTCGCCAGCGGACCTCGACAAAGCCGAGCTCGCCGCCTGGACTAGCATCGCCCGGGTGCTGCTCAATTTGCACGAGACGATTACGAGGAACTAATGTAGTCCGCTCACTCCGTGAGCGGACATGTCTTCGCACGGAATGTGAAGACTACTTTGGAGGCTAAAAGAACGCCATGCATGCCCCCCTAATCATCAAACTGCCGCCGCCGCGTCGCCTCGACGCCGATAGCAGCGGTCTGCGTATGTCGGCGAAGGAATTCCTGGCCGTCAAGGATTGGAATCCGAGTTTTCGCTATGAACTCTTTAACGGAGTCGTCGTCGTGAATGCTGCCGCTTCGCTTCAAGAGGGAGATCCGAACGAAGAATTGGGCTATCTTTTGCGGCGGTATGCTGACGATCATCCCAAGGGCATTGCCCTTTATGCCACCTGCTATGAGCGGGATGTTCGGATCGATAAAGACAACGTCCGTCGTGCCGACCGATGCGTTTGGCTGACCCGGAGTGAGGAATACGAGCCTGACTCTGTTCCGCCAGATATTGCCATTGAATTCGTTTCACCCGGTCGTCGCAACGCCGAGCGGGATTATGTCCTGAAGAAAATCGACTATCAATCGATTGGTGTCAAGGAATTTTGGATCATCGATCGTTTCAAGCGGACCATGACGGTTCACGCTCTTCCTCCGGCGAATCCCGAGACGCGAATCGTCACCGAAAAGGAATCGTATTCCACGCCGCTTCTGCCCGGCTTTAAGCATCCGCTCAAGCGAATCCTGCAGAAGGCAGATCGCTGGGCCAAGAAGAAAAAAGAATAATTCCACAGATTGCCTGCCGCCCCATCACCAAACCATTGCTACTTGCCATGTCATCAACTTCAATCTCCGCTTTCCTCCCCCGCCGCGCCTTCCTCAGCCGCACCGCCAGCGGCATCGGGGCAACAGCCCTCGCGGCCATGCTCAGCGAGGCCATGAGCCAGCGGCTGCTCTTCGGGGCGGATGCCGGAGCGGCGGCGCAGTCCCGCGGCGTCGTCAATCCGTTCCACTTCGCCCCCAAGGCGAAGCGGGTCATCATCCTCACGATGGCGGGCGGGCCGAGCCACCTGGAAACTTTCGACTACAAGCCCAAGCTGGCCGAAATGCACGGCAAGCCGATGCCGGAGTCATTCACCAAGGGTCAGCCGATTGCCCAGTTGCAGGGGGCCAAGTTGAACTGTTTTGGGCCGCAACACGCGTTCAAGAAATTCGGCCAGTCCGGCCAGCAGATTTCCGAGATTTTTCCCAAGATCGGTGAAATCGCCGACGACATCTGCATCGTCAATTCCCTCCGCACCACGGCCATCAACCACGACCCGGCTCACACCTATTTCAATACGGGAACGACCATTTCCGGCCGGCCGGCGTTCGGCTCGTGGCTGAACTACGGCCTCGGGGCAGAGACAGACAATCTCCCCGGCTTCGTCGTCCTCTCCTCCACCGGCAAATTCGGCCAGGCCCAGCCCATCGCCAGCCGCCAGTGGCACAGCGGCTTTCTCCCCAGCCGGTATCAGGGTGTGGAACTCCGGAGCAAGGGAGACCCCGTCCTCTACGTGAATCGCCCCGCCGGAGTGTCGCTGGAGCAACAACAAGAGATCGTAGACAGTGCCGCCACGCTCAACCGCCTGGAGAACGAAGCGGTGGACGATCCCGAAATCGCCACTCGCATTGCCCAGTACGAGCTGGCGTTCAAGATGCAGACCAGCGTCCCCGACCTGATGGACGTCTCCGCCGAGCCGCAAAACGTGCTCGACCTGTACGGCACCAAGGGCTCCGACGGCACGTTCGCCGCCAACTGTCTCCTCGCCCGCCGCCTGGCGGAGCGGGGGGTCCGGTTCATTCAGCTTTACCACCGCGACTGGGACCATCACGGCAGCATCAAGGACCACGTCGCCGGCACCGCCAAGGAAGTGGACCAGGGATGCCACGCCCTGATCACCGACCTCAAGAACCGCGACATGCTCAAGGACACGCTCATCCTCTGGCACGGCGAATTCGGCCGCACGCCGATGGCCCAAGGGAACGGCCGCGACCACCACATCAAGGGCTTCTCCTGCTGGCTCGCCGGCGGCGGCATCAAGGGGGGCCAGACCTGGGGCGCGACCGACGACCTCGGCTACAACGCGGTCGAAAAAATCGTCGAAATCAACGACCTCCACGCCACCATGCTCGGGCTCCTCGGCATCGACCACGAACGCCTCACCTACCGCTACCAAGGCCGCGACTTCCGGCTGACGG
>CAYUJE010000133.1:0-11347 GCA_964444865.1 uncultured Pirellulaceae bacterium
AAGTAGCGAAGTAGGGGTCGGGAAGGGTTTCGCCGAATTGACGTCGCGAACCTGAAAACGCCGTAGCGAAACCCCTCCCGACCCCTTCTCTTGCGCGTTACCATTTTCTCATGCAAATCGCTAACCATACTTTTCTTGTTGCCGGCGGAGCTTCCGGCCTCGGCGAAGCCACCGTGCGGAATTTCGCCGCAGCGGGTGGCAACGTCATTATTGCCGATTTGAATGAGGTTCGAGGAGAAGCTTTAGCGGCGGAACTCGGAGCGAAGGCCTGCTTTCAAAAGACCGATGTAGCTTCGCCGGAAAGCGCTCAGGCGGCGGTGGATATTGCCAAAAGCAGATTCGGCTCACTGCATGGTCTCGTCAATTGCGCCGGCATCCTCGCCGGCAGCCGGATTGTGGGGCGGGAAGGTCCGCACGACTTGGCCCTGTTCACCAAGGTCATTCAGGTAAACCTGATCGGCACCTTCAACATGCTCCGTCTGGCTGCCGCGGCGATGACCGCGAATGAGCCCGATGAAGAAGGTGAGCGGGGAGTCATCATCAACACCGCTTCGGTTTCGGTCTTCGAAGGACAGATTGGCCAGGCTGCCTATTCAGCATCCAAAGGTGGCGTCGCTTCAATGACCCTTCCGGCCGCGCGCGAACTGGCCAAGTTCGGCATCCGCGTTGTCGCCATCGCGCCGGGCGTCTTTGAAACCGCCATGATGCAAAGTGCTCCCCCCGCGGTGAAGCAGTCGCTGGAAGAGCAGTGCCCCTTCCCCCCCCGCCTCGGCCGCCCCGCCGAATTCGCCGCCTTCGCCCGCCACATCGTGGAAAACATCATGTTCAACGGTGCCATCCTGCGACTGGACGGTGCCATCCGCATGGGGGCAAAGTAGGCGTTTTCTGGCGAGCGGCCTGCGTAAGCTGGCCGGTGATTTGGCATCGGCAAACAAGCATCACTCGCAATGCGGCAATACCGGCCAGCTTACGCAGGCCGCTCGCCGGTGTATCCCCACCACTGTCTTGGCAGAGTTTATAATCACCCCAGTGTCCTCCTACTTAGTTCGTGTCATTGTGCCTTGGTGGTCCCCTCTCATGCTTCGCCACATTGCTCTCGCCATCTTTCTCTCCCTTCCCTCACTCGTCTTCGCCGACGGTCCGGCCGACAACATTCCGGAAAACGTCCGCCGTGTTCCCAAGCTGGGGATTGAAGTGCCAGCGGAGAAAAGGAAGGAACTCGAAGCCGGCCTGGCCAAACTCCGCACGGCAATTGACGGAGTGCGGCGAGCAAGAAACCAACAGACTCGCGATCTGTGGCCGGATGTCGAAATCTTTTACAAGAGCGTACACGATGCACTGACCTATCAGGAATTCTTCGACCCTAGCGAACTTGACGAAGCTACTCGGCAACTTGCCGAGGGACTCTCCCGCGCGGAACAGATTGCCGCGGGAAGTCCCAACTGGACCACCGCCACCGGCCTCGTCGTCCGCGGCTACGTTTCCAAAATCGACGGCTCCGTACAGCCGTATGGCTTGGTCATTCCGGAAAGCTACAACGCCAAGGGACCGCAGCGGTATCGGACCGACCTCTGGTTCCACGGCCGCGGGGAAGTCCTGAGCGAGCTGAATTTCATTAAGGACCGGATGAACAACATCGGCTCGATAAACCCCGACGACACCATCGTGCTGCATCCTTACGGTCGCTACTGCAACGCGGCCAAATTCGCGGGGGAGATTGACGCCCTGGAGGCCCTCGACTCGGTCAAGCGCCGCTACCGCGTGGATGAGGACCGAATCAGCGTCCGGGGCTTCTCGATGGGGGGAGCCTCGGCGTGGCATTTCGCGGTCCACTATCCCGACCGCTGGTTCGCCGCCAATCCCGGGGCTGGGTTCAGCGAAACCCCCGACTTCCTCAAGGTCTTTCAGAAAGAGAACCTCCAGCCGACCTGGTGGGAGCGGAAACTCTGGCAATGGTACGACTGCCCCGGCTGGGCGGCCAACCTGCGGCAGTGTCCCGTCGTCGCCTACTCCGGCGAGCTCGACAACCAAAAACAAGCCGCCGACATCATGGAGCCAGCGATGCGGAAGGAGGGGATTGAGCTAAGACATGTGATTGGGCCGGGGACAAGGCACTCGATACATCCGGAGGCGAAGGAAGAAGTTGAAAGGCGGATGGCGGCGCTATTCAAGAGCGACAAGCGCAAGGCAATTGAGCGCCGCACCGATTTCCTTCGCGACAGCGAAGATACCATCGTCATTGACTTTACGACGCCTACGCTAAGATTCAATCGCGGCGCACATGTCATGATTGACGAACTCGCCGAGCATTGGGCTTTTGGCCGCGTGAAAGTCGCTTACCACCGATTCAACAATTTTGACGGCGTCATCATTCAATCGGCCGGCGTAACCGCACTGACGATTGATTTCTTGCCTCGGCAAATTGAGAACTTACAGCCCCTCGACGTCATGTTTGCGGAAGAGGGGGAGGACATCTTGAATGCGAGATTGTTCTTCAATCGAATACCTGAAGGTCCCGTTCCACTGCAAAGCGATCACTCAGTCAAAGTCACTGCCCACTTGGAAAATGGTTCCTGGAAACTCGGCTCCCGCCCCGCCGACGGCTCGCTCCGCAAGAAACATGGCCTCTCCGGCCCCATCGACGACGCATTTCTCGACTCCTTCATCTTCGTCCGCCCTACGGGCAAGCCTTGGAATGAAATGGCCGGCAAATGGAGTGACGCCGAGCTGACGCGGGCCATTGAGCATTGGCGGCGGCAGTTCCGCGGGAACGCGCGGGTGAAGAACGATGTCGATGTCACGCAGCAGGATATGGAAAGCTCGAGCATCGTTCTTTGGGGGGATCCCGGCTCCAACGCGGTTCTCGCCAAAATTGCGGAGAAGCTACCGATCCAATGGACGAAAGAGAGCATCACGGCAGGGAAGGACCGTAAATTCCCGGCGGACAAACACGCCCTGATTGCCATCTATCCCAACCCGCTCTTCCCCTACCGCTACGTCGTCCTCAACAGCAGCTTCACCTATCGGGACTTCGCCTACCTCAATAACGCCCGCCAGGTTCCCATGCTCCCCGACTGGGCCGTCGTCGATCTCACGACGCCACCAGGCGCCGTCTGGCCCGGCAAAATCGCCGACGCCGATTTCTTCGATGAACGGTGGCAACTCAAACCGCCCCACGCCCAGTAAAGGCCAATTTCGCGACTCAGCGAACTGGACACTTAGTCTGGAACTGCCCTTTTGTATAATAGGGCATTCCGGAACGGAGCTCCGGCATGAGGCCAAGGAAGGTGTGATCCTTGACAAGCTGGTGGAGCAAGAAAAATGGCGTGGCACCCGCGCAAGGGGCAGCCTATTGAGACTGATTACTCCCCCCCGCGCGTCTCCAAGTGTTGAAGTATTCAGCAGGTTTTTCAGCGAATGTGGGGCCCCCATCCCCCGGTGCGGTGCTGAAAAACCCGGGGGGGTTTTTCAGCATGCAGGCAGGCACCGCCCATTCTTATTGAGAATGACGAGCCAAGATCGGAAAGTGGCCGGGAGGAGTTTCGCGTCCCCAGTTTGGCAAGATGGAATGTCGCGTCCGGGAAGCCATTCCCACCCCTCTTCCTTCTTGTGCTGCATGAAACGCTGAGTTGCCCTGTCCGCCAAACTTCACTATTGGACCAGCGCCGGCCGATGTTGTATGATTGGCCATGTCGGCAAACCTTCTCTTTCTCTTCATGTTTCCTTCATAATCAACCGTTTGGGGGAGTCGCGCGAAGGGAAGAGCATGTAGCTGACTTCGGACGTTTTGCGGGCTGGAACGGACCTCTTTGCCGTTCGCGAGGGAGGCACGACATGGCGCTCGATCTGGTTTGGGGATTTGTGCTGATTTCGGCGCTAGCGGTGGCGTTGTTTCTCCTCACCGTGAATCTGGTCCGGCGGTTCTCACCGGCCACTCTGAGTCCACTCGCCCTGCTCGTGGTGGGGGCTCTGCTCTTGTACATTCGTTCGATCTGGTACGACATTCGGCTTGCCGATTGGCTGCCCTTTTCCAACCTGATTGTCCTGGGAAACTGGCTACCGCTTTTTGCCGCGGTCCTGGCCGGGATCACCTGGGAAAAGACTCGCGACTGCTCGTGGCGGCGGCTGGGTTCGACGGGTGCGTTGGGCTGCACGGCGATATACGCTTTGGTCAATCCGGTTCTCGGATCGGCCCCGGAGTGCGGAAATCGTTGGGACAGGACGGGGAACTGCCTGCAAACCACGGATTTCACTTGCTCCGCGGCGAGCGCCGCCACGCTGCTTAACGCCCACGGCATTCGGGCCAGTGAGCAGGAAATGGCCGACCTTTGTCTCACTCGCCACGGCACCAGTTGGCAGGGCCTTTATCGGGGACTGAAACTGAAAACGACAGGAACGAAGTGGGATGTGCAGGTCGTCGCTTGTTCCCGCCAGGATCTCCCTAAGATTTCGGGGCCGATGATCATTAGCGTTGGCCTGGAATCGACCGCTCCGGGTGACTCTGACTACACCCGTGAATTCGGCTGGATTCCCGGCGTGAATCACTCGGTCGTACTGCTCGGCTTCACCAGCTATGGCTGTGCAACGATTGCCGACCCCACGCAGGAACTCTCTCGCGAGCAATGGGATGACGAGATGCTTAAGGTCTTGTGGCGCGGCTATGGAATCCGTCTTGTCGAGCGAGAATAGTCGCGGCCACCTTCACCATTCACGCCCACGCAAAGTCGTGAGCGTGCCGCCCATCTCTCCCTTCAGCAGCATTCCGCCAGTAAGATTAATGGTTTGGAGGATTCCCCATGCCATTGGTTCCCAATGCCGCCGAGGACCAGAAACGCGAGCAACTCGTGGCCGGTGCAACTGCGCTGCTCCAAGGTCTGGCCTTTCTGGTGAAGGCTCAGGCGAAGGACGGCGGCTGGCATTCGCAGACCTATGGACAACTCAAAGGGGGCGCGGCGCTGACCACCTTGGTGCTGGATTCCCTCAGTCATGCTCCGGCAGAGTGGCGAAAGAAGCAGGCGGAGACTTTTACGCGCGGGTATGAGTTTCTGACTGCCGGTTTTGCCAAACGGGGAACGATTGCCTGCCCGGACGGGTCTCTGGATCATCCCACTTACGGCGCTGCCCTTTGGCTATTGTCTCGACGCAGATTGCAATTGGATGGCGAAGAGCGTAATCGCCAGGATTTGCTGGCATACTTGCTCGGTGCCCAGTGCGCGGAGGAGCGCGGCTTTGAGAAGGAGAGCCCGAGCTACGGCGGCTGGGATCTGTTGGGATTGGGGGATGCTCATGGCGTGACGACGGGGACGAACGTCTCCGTCACTTGTCTGGTGCTGGAGGCGCTGGCCCAAGAGCTTCGACTTGACCCGAAAGGGAAGCAGAGCCGCGAGATTCAAGGAGCGATTGCTCGGGCTGCAACTTGGACCCACCTCTGCCAGCAAAAGGACGGCGGCTTCTGCTTCACCCCTGAGCCGATGTCGCTTAATAACAAAGCGGAATTCAAGGATCGGGCCCGGAACGAGCCCAGGTCCTATGGCACTGCCACCTGTGATGGGATTCGGGCACTATTGGCTTGCGGAATCAAAGCGGACGACCAAGCTGTCACCAAGGCCGCGGCGTGGCTGGCGGCGCATCCTAGTTTGGAACTGGTTCCCGGCTTTGAAGGGCTGCCGCCGGAACTTGGTTGGCAACGAGGCTTGCGGTTCTACTACTACGCTTCGCTCGCCAAAGTCCTGCCGGTGCTTCCTGCTTCGGATATTGCATTGCGGCGAACCGCACTGCTGGAAATGCTTCTGAAGCTGTCACGGAGGGATGGTAGCTACTTGAACGAAAGCGACCGGATGCGCGAGAACGATCCCCTGATTGCGACCGGCCTGGGAGTCGTGGCTTTGGCGGAGTCGCTCAAACAATGAAAGAACTACGGATACGCACCATGAAAGACCAATTGCCCCGCCGACGAATCCTGCAGGCAGCCGCCCTCGGACTGGGCAGTTTTACGCTGCGTTCAACGGATTGGTGTCTGGCCGAGGAAAATGCAGAGGCCAAGCGAGCACCGACAAATTTTCAAATCGCCTGCATGACGCTTCCCTATAGCCAGTTTCCCCTGAAACGGGCGCTGCGAGGTATTCAAGGGGCAGGCTACAAGTTTGTGGCCTGGGGAACGACGCACAAAGAAGAGGGAGAAGCCAAGGGAGTCCCTGTGATGCCGGCCGACGCCAGTCCGGCGAAAGCGAAAGAGCTAGGGCAGAAGTGCCGCGATTTGGGCCTTGAGCCGCTCATGATGTTCTCCGGCATTTATCCCGAAGACCCCAAGGCGATGGAAGTCTTCAAGAGCCGCATCCTGCAAGCCGAAGCGGCGGGACTGCCGCAGGTGCTAACCTTCGGACATACCAAGGGCCCGAACCGCAAACTTTGGGTGGAGCGGTTCAAGGAACTTGGCCCCATCGCCCGCGATCATGGGGTGCTGCTCGTGGTGAAACAGCATGGTGAAACTGGCGAAGTGACCGGCGAGATTATTCGCGAAGTCAACGACAAGAATGTGCAAGTGAACTACGACGCCGGTAACGTCATGGATTACACGAGGGGAAAGGTCAACCCGCTGGAAGACATCCAGACTTGTGCGGCGAACATTCGGAGCTTCTGCATCAAGGACCACCGGATGTTTCCCGTCGACCAGGACTGCGGGCCGGGTCTGGGCGAAATCGACCACTACCGCCTGCTCCACCATGTCGCCTTTACTGACCGGGCGATGCCGCTGTGCTGCGAGAACATTTCGGTCCCTGCAGTGAAGGCCACAACACCTGAAGAAATCGACATCAATGCCCGCAGGGCGCAGGGGTTTTTGGAATTGGTAATTCGCGGATTGCATTCCGGATAGTCGCCGGTGTTATCAGGCCGTCTTCCGCAGTGGCACGGTTTCCACCGCTTTCGCCTCCGGCGAAACAAGCGGCAGCCTCTCGCCCTTTCGCCAACGACGGAGGAGCGATTCTGCCCGGAGCGAAGATTCCTGCATGAGCGCGGCAACTTTCAGCCGCTGCGCTTCCACAGTTTCCCGCGGGGCTCCCGCGGAAACGGGGAGCGGGCCATTGGCGCAAACGACAACGCGAGAGAATGGCCTGGGAATTACCAGCTTGTTTCTTCCCAGAATGTGCCAGGGACGATCATACGCCAGTCCGATGGGAACGAGCGGCCTGCCGGTTTGCAAGGCGAGAGTGACCACGCCGGCTTGAAACTCCCGCCGCGGGCCGGCCGGGCAGTCGGAGGAGACGCCCAGACCCGCTCCTCCCAAACCGATGTCAGTGCCGTGAGTTGCGAAGAATTCTCCCTGCGGGCTGCTATCACAGACTATTTGGAACCCGAGGGCGTCCAGCAGCGCCTTGAGCAATCCGCCGTCCCGGCTGAGACTAATCAAGACGGGAGTGCCTGATCCGCTGAAAAGATTGGCCAGCGTCAGCATGTCCTCATGCCAGAAGCAGTAAATGCGTTCTTGGTTTCCCTTTCGAAACGGCTGGCTGTCTGGATTGATGTCTTCCTTATGAATGCGCAGCGTGCGAATCCAAAGGCGGGCAAGTTTTGCAACGAGCCAACCGGCCGCACGAATGAGCAGTCGTTTTCTCATGACCGTCCTTGGTCCTTTTGAAAATCGTTCCATCATGGGGCGCGATTTTATCGAGCCGGGGTGCTTCGGCCTATGTCAGTTCGCCTCGGCGCGATAGCATCGCTGGCATGGAAGAGCCGTCAAGTATCTCAACATCACACTCATTTCCTTTGCGGAAACGGCTGTCACTGCCAGGGACGCTGGCATTCTTGGCGATTGGGGCACTTTGGCTGGACCTCCCCGTCGCACATTACTTTTCGGAAAAGCCTTGGGGGGGCGACCTCAACAAGATGGTCAGTCTTGGCGAAGGCTTTGGATATGGGGGAACAGTCGCGCTTATCCTGCTCGCGACGGTCGTGCTCGACCCTCGCGGCTGGCGAGTCCTGCCGCGGCTGGCCGTTTCGACCTTTGGGGCGGGGCTGGCCGCGGACGTGATTAAGCTATTTATTGGCCGTCATCGCCCCAAAGACGCCGCGATACAAGCCTCCACCGCTCTGGAGACGTTTACGACCTGGGCCAATCATCAGCATGGTCACCTGACGCAGTCATTTCCGTCGGCGCATATGGCAACGGCCACAGGGCTGGCAATTGGATTGGCTTTCTTCTATCCCCGGGGTCGGTGGCTCTTCGCCGCGCTTGCGGCACTTGCCGGGTTGCAACGAATGCATTCCCTGAACCACTACTTCAGCGATGTGCTCGCTGGAGCAGCCATCGGAACGCTCATCGGCATACTCGTCACCAGCCGACTATCTTCCAATCGTTGGCTGGATGCACTGGAATCAAGATCTGTGGCTGGTAACCTTAGAAGGGAATGAAGTTCACCTGAGCAATGACTTCCCCATCAAACCCGCGATTGGGACGTTGGGCCAAAGGAATCGCTCCGCCAATCCGGAACTGAAACCGGTCGTTCCAAACGGTATGAACGCCCAAGGTAAGGTTGGTTGCCGTCTGCTGGTTGGAGAGATTTGCCAGTTGATAAATGGTTGGCGGCCCTGACTGGCTGGGAACGGCGAAGTTGACGATGTCACCATGCTGCGTGGCTGCCACGTAGTGGACTTCCCCAATGAGTGCCAAACCGGTCAAGCCACCACCGCCTGGGTTCTGATTGAGCCAAATGCCACCCGCAAAGTCAAAATGCAGTCGGGTCTGGGAATTGTAGAGACCTGCGCTCTGCGGCGGTCCGCCATTGGGCGGGAAGACCATGAATTGGTTTCCGCCAGTCGGCACACTCGCGGTGACGAAGGCCTGAAAGAACGTCGCATCGGTCGGCAGTGCCATGAAACCGATGTAGGGCAGCACACCCACGGCAGTATTTCGCAGTTGATACCCTTGCCCTTGGACGCTCGCACCCGTCGGCAAATCCAGTCCCAGACCGCCAGAAAGGATGGCATAGTCACTACGCCAAATGGCCGTTTTCGAAATGAAACCCAAGTTGCCGATCTGACCGGTCTGAACTCCTGGATCGCCAGGTGCGGCAAACCCACCCGTCATGGGCAACTGCAACTGCCACGACGAAATGCCGTCCATAAACGTCTGCTCGGTGCCGATCGTGTACTGGTCAACGGGCGCAAAGAACATCTGGCCGTTGCTCTGCGTCGTGATGGCGTTTTCGAAATGGTTATAGTTGACAAAGTAGCGAGTCTGCGGCAGCGGGTTGTTGTTGTCCGTAATTTGAAGAGGACTCGCACCGCCGCCGATTGGCAAATCCGTCAGCAGATTCAGCTGGGTCTGGCCATCGAACCCAGGGCCACGCTGCATCAACTGTCCGATGCTGCCATAGTAGTGGCCGAACATCCGCGGGGCGCTGGCGAGGTAGTCTCCGACATCGCTTGCCGTGGGTAGTTCCGATTCTTGCCCGGGTATGGGCCGGCGGGTGGGCCGTCGAGGAGCGGTTGGCGGGCGAACGGCTGTCCCAGGCTGCTGGAAAGCCGCTAGATCGATATCGGTCCCGGCGAAATACTCAGTCAGGTCAGCTTCGTCGCTTGCTTCTTCGGCCAGAGCTTTGGAAGTCTGGGGCGATGCCAAAGCTAGCAAGCTGGATGCGATAAGCACGCAGACGTGGAAGCTACGCTCACTCAATTTTGGGAACATACGCATGAGGAAATCCCTTCCTATCGCATCCTATCGGCCTTGCGGCTTTTAACATTTGAGCCGAATTTCGCTAGCAGTCCGCATTTAGCAAACACGCTGGCAGGAAAGACTATCGGTCCTTGGTCGGCGGATCCAAGCTTTCAAAGCCAGTATCTTCAAGCTGAACTTCTGGAAGTTCGGGGGCAGTCTGCGCCAGCTTCTGTATCGACTCCACCCAAGGAACACCATTTTCCTGCGCAGCAAAATTCAGCCATTCCTCGAAATCTTGCAACTCGCTGGGGCTGAGCTTTTTCCATTTCTTCAAGCGGAGCATTTCAAAGAAGGCTCTCGTCCGGTACTTCTTGTAGGTTGCATCAGTAGTCTGCAGCCTTTGTAATTCGTCAAAGGCAATCGTGAGTTGCGCGAATGCTTCGCGAGAGTTGTCTTGGCGTTCGTAGAACTGCGCCAGATTAAGTCGAGTTTTTCCCAGCGTACCGCGATAGCTAGGAACATTAGGGTTGGCGACAACCAGTCCTTCCAAGACTCTTAGTGCTTTGTAATATCGGTCCACGGCGAGTTTCAGGTCGGCAGAATTATTGCGAACAGCGGCTGCATCGCCAAGTCGCATCCACGAGATTCCCAGGTCATGCAAATCATTGATTTGGTGATCTTTGTGCTCCGCCAGTTTCGCAAAGGCCTGACGGGCTTCGTCATAGTTTTTTTCTGCTTCCGCCAGTTTGTTCTGATGCGCAAGTAATAGTCCGATATTGGTTAATCCTTTCGCTCGGTCACGGAGCAGGCCAGAATTTTCGGGGGCTTTCTCCAGCAGCGCTTTTCGCCTGGCGTTTGCCGCCTGGTAGTATTCGAGCGCCTCCTGAGGTTTGCCCAGCGCCTCTTGCAGCAGGCCGACGTTCATTTCTGAGTTGGCCAGCAGTTGGCCGGCCTCAATGTTTTCCGGCTCAAGCTTCGCGAATTCGCGGCGCAACAACAAGGCGTCCTGAAACGGGATTGCAGCCGCGGCAAATCGCTGTTGTTCGTAATGAATTGTCCCAATTTGGATCTTTGCCAGGGACAAGCTCTCCAGCAGCTCGCCATCGGTTTTATTAGCGTCTCTGAGCAGCTCAAGAGATCTCGCCGCCTTCTCCAAGAGGGCCAGTGCCTCTTTGGGCTTGCCCAATTTCTTGGTCGCAAATCCCATTTGCAATTGAACCTTGGCGATGTCCTTGGGCAGGCGCTGATTCTTTTCCAACTTGGGGAGGAGCTGTTCATACGAACGCAGGGCCTGGGCATAAATATCTGCGGTCAGGGGCTGCATGCCGGGTTGATCGAGCAAAGTCTCCTTTCCGAGCCTGACGAGCGTTTGGTCCACCATTTTCATCGCAAACTGTAAAGTTTCCTCCGTTTCCTGGAGGGCTGCCGTGGCCTTTCTTTCTCCTTCGGTGGCCCTCTTTTCTCCTTCAAGGGCTTGGTTTCTTCCAATCCACAAACTGATGATCGCCACCACCGCCGCCGCGCTAACCGCGGCGATGGCACCGGCGATGACCGGGTTCCTCCGGCACCAACGGACAAACTTTTCGCTCCGCGAAGTGGGGCTGGCAAGGATGGGGCGGTCCTCAAGGAACCGCTGCAGCTCGTCGGCCAGTTCCTGGCCGGTTTGATAGCGGCGGGCGGGAGACTTTTCCA
>CAYUJE010000133.1:11447-17025 GCA_964444865.1 uncultured Pirellulaceae bacterium
GTGATTTTCGGCTCTTCGTACTTGTCCAGCAGGATGTTCTGCGGTTTGAGGTCCCGATGGAGAATGCCAGCCTCATGGGCATAGCCCACGGCGAGTGCCAGCTTTTGAATGATGACAGCGGCGCGTTGCGGCTGAAGAGGGCGCTCGCTGATGAGCTTGTGCAGGCTTTGCCCCTCGACATACTCCATCGAGAAGAACGGCGAGCCGGCATGTTCGCCCACGTCGTAGACGGCGACGATGTTCGGGTGCTTGAGATGAGCAGCGGCGCGGGCTTCGACAAGAAATCGAGCGATCTCCGTTTCTTCCGCAAGTTGCCCCACCTTGATCATCTTCAGGGCCACAATCCGCTTCAGCCCCCGCTGCCGGGCTTTGAGCACCAAGCCCATGCCACCGTGCCCAATCTTGCCCAGGATGTCGTACTCTCCCACTCGGTCGAATGGCAAACCGGCTGCCGCGGCACCGCCCGAGGGGAGACTGGCAGCCGATGCACCCGCGGGAATCTCGCGGGCCATCGTGGCATAGATATCGGCCGGTGGAGTCTTCTCCCCGGTCTGCTCCGTGGCTGGTGCCTGAGCGATGGTCTCTTGTGCGCCGGGGGGAGGAGGCGTGTTACCTGGTACCGCCCCCGGCGCAAGCGTGGCGAACTCGTCCGCTGCGTGGGGTTTCTCGGGTTTGTCACGCCGGTCCGCCATGATCAATCGCCCGGAAAGGCGCTCGCTATTTCAGAGGTGTGCTCGCCAACTCGATACCACACGCGAATGAACTGATGCCAGTGTACGGGGGACTCTCCGGTTCCCAGTGCGGGGTCTTTGGTTCCTTCTTCCCAACGATTCCAGATGTTCGGCAGCACCACCGTTTCAAGGTTCACCACCTGAATCTCGTTTTCCTTAATCCACTGATTGGCTTCGACCAGCGCTTCTTCAAACGATTCGAATTCCGCTGGTTTGAAGAGTGAACCCTGAGCCGTCATTTGCGGTACAAAATCCTGATGGCGAATCATTCGGAACTCTCCACGGAACCGCGGTACAGCCTCTGAGTTTCAATATACTTCTCGACCCCCCGCGGCGTGCGATACCGCAAGCTTCGGCCATCAGCCGCACGCTGCCGCAGGTCGGTGCTGTTCAGTTCGGTCAGCGGCATTTCCACCTGACTGGCTTTCATCGTTGCCAGGCGCGTTGCGGACACTAAGTTTGCGAGTGGCGTGAAGTCCGGTGCCTGTGAACCGGCTCTCCGGACAACCACAGGAATGGCTAGAGAAAGAATCTCCGCCGGCTCTCGCCAGGTGGGCAAGTCCCGCAAGGAGTCGGCCCCCATCAGTAAAAAAAGCTCTGCCTGCGGCTGCTGCGTGGCAATGGTGCGGAGCGTCTCGACGGTGTAGCTCACGCCGCCACGGTCAATCTCTACAGCGGAAACGCGAAACCCCTCATTGCCGGAAATGGCGAGTTCGAGCATTTCTATCCGCGCCTTCGGCGGAGCAAGCACGGCCCCCAATTTATGCGGAGGAGCGGCAGCGGGGAGAAACCAGACCTCATCGAGTCGCTGCTCTTCCCGGCAACATTCGGCCAGCAGAAGATGTCCGTAGTGGACGGGATCGAACGATCCCCCAAAGATACCGAGTCGCATGGGAGGATTTGAGGCCATGCGTTCATTCTACCACCTACGGCCGGGTCCGTTCCGCCAGGCGGATTTGTCCCTGCAAAGTTTCCGTCCCGCGAATGATATAGAAGATGACCGGCTCATTTTTGGTCACTTCCTCGCGCTCCAGGATGTAGGCGATGTTCTCGAGGGAAGTCGTCTCCCAGATATGCATGCCAACCAGCACATCTCCGGTGCGAATCCCTTGTTGCCAGGCGGGGCTGCTCTTACGCACGTCGAGCACTCGCAAGCCACCTTGATATCGGGAATTGAGTTGCTTGAATTCGCTATCGTTCATGGGGGACAGCTTGATTCCCAGCGTTCCCCAGACTCGTTCATTCAGTCCCGGTCTGCCAGGGCGGCCGACGGAAACCAAGGCAACTTTTCCCGTGACGGGAGAGTCTTTGCGGACTGCGGTGATCGCCACTTCTTCCCCGGTTCGCTGACCCAGAAAGGCGAGTTCAACATCGAGAGCCCGCTCAATCTTTCGGCCACCAATGGTAGTAACGACATCACCCGACTGCAGGCCGGCTTTGTCGGCGGGGCTATCCGCCTTGACGCTCGTGACACTAAAGGTTCGTCGCTCGGGAGTGATGACAGTCTTGCCTACTAAACCGTGAGAAGTTTGTTCCAGCCTTTCCACGCTCAACAGCCGAGCAACCACTTCCAGGGCGTCGTCAATCGGAATGGCAAAACCAATTCCCTGAGCGCCGACCCGAACGGCCACATTAATGCCGATGGTCTCACCGTCGATATTCAGCAGCGGCCCGCCGGAATTCCCGGGGTTGATGGCGGCATCGGTTTGAATCAAGTTGAAGTACTTCTGATCGTCGCTGACTTGCACCGTCCGGTTCAAGGCACTGATCCTGCCGGTCGTGGTGGTGTGCGGATAACCATAGGCATTGCCGATGGCGATCACCCCTTCCGCTTCCATCAAGTCGCACGAAGTGCCGATCTTAATAGGACGAAGCTCATCTTTGAGATCAACCTTGATGATTGCCAGGTCGGTTTTGGGATCGTGGGCAATGAGCTTAGCGACCACATCCCGCTCATCGGACAGGGAAACCTGAATTTGGCTGACCCCTTCCACGACGTGATAATTGGTCACGATGTAGCCGCGGGGATCGATGATGATGCCCGTCCCCATGCCGTTGACTTGCTTGGCATCTTGGGATTCCCCCCGCACTGTTTTTCGGCCGTGGATATTGACAATGGAGGGCTTGGCCTCGGCAACTGCCCGCACGATCGAGTCGCGGCGCAACTCCGTGGCCTGGGCGGCGCGCATGGGGGCTAGCGGCATCAACGGCGACGCGGCAACCGCCGCGCAAGCGAGTGACAGGCCGGATAGCCAGCGGCGGGATGCGGAGCGAAGGCGATGATCGGGCATGAGGGGCTCGTCAAGGCTGGGGCAGTCAAGCCTGCATAACGCCAACCTGAACCGCGGGTGCTGGCGCAGGGTAATGGCGAGGGCGAGGAAACCACAAAGCTCATCGGCCCTGCCGAATTGACTGCTTGACGAGAGGGGATGGTGCCCGCAGACTCGCTCTACCTTGACAGGAGTTGGCAAACTTTGCGGGCGATCAAGCGGAAAGTTTGCCGGCAACGGGGTTTGCGCCGCCCGGTGCCGAATGGGCACACCATTTATTTGGTGGGCCTGGGCGGAAGCGGAGCCGGCGTTGGTTCCCCTTCCATTTGCGGCAGCAGTTCTGGAGCTAGCAGCTCTGGTTCCTGAGATAACGGCACCAAGGGTGAATAAGATGCCTGCGATTCGAAGACCGGATGCGTCGGCAGTGGATGGAAGCGAGGAATTGGAGAAGCGACCGCGGGTGGAGGCACGGGAGGTGGAATCGTTCCCCGGCGCAGAACTCGGCGATGACCGTGTTGACCGGAACTGCCTGGAAGGCAGCCGTCCCCGTTTTGACAAATTGGCTGGCAGCAGCAGCCGGTGAGCGCAAGGAGGATCGTGCCGCAGAGAGTGCGGACTGCTAGCGACGATAAAGGAAGGGAAGGAAGCATGGAGAGCGTCATTTGGAGTTGTCGTCCTCATCATCGGCCCCTTCACTCGGCAATCTTTACGCAACCGGCAAATTCTGCCTGGCTTCTTCGTTTTGCTTCCGTCTTTCCGGTCGTTTGGCCACTCCCTGCAACAACTGCAACAGCAGGAACAGGACGATTGGCACCAACACATAGAACGGCCAGGCTCGCCAAAACGCCGACTCTCGCAGCGGCAGTTGCAGCCCTTCCACCGTCGCCGCGAGGAGCAGAGCGACGAACGTCACCGAGAGCATCAGGCAGCCGCCGACCGCCATCACACCTTTGAAGGACTGCTCTTCGGAGTGTTCCTCGCCAAAGAACTCCACCGCCCGCCCGCGATCCAGGCTCCGGTCCACGCTGCTGGCGACTTCCACGTCGCGGCAAGCGTCGAGCCAGGAGGTCCCTCGTGAATCATTGCTCTCCTTGAGTTGGCCGATCGCCTGCAGGGAATTCCGGAATTCGTCCACGGCCGGAAATTCGCTCTGCGAATTCGCGGCGTCGCTTCCACCGGACACTTTGAGCAGGGCTGCGGGGGCCAAATCGGCAGATTGCGACAACACCATTCGGCCGCGAGCCCCAATCACGGTGATGCGGAGCTCTTCGGCGTTCTCCGCGGGCATGACGGTCCAACGAGCGGGGAAGGACTGCTCTCCGGAAAAATGGACGGACAGGTTCTCGAGCCGCGGCTGTGTCTTGGTTCGGGGGCCCAAAGGATCCGCGCTTTCTCCCGCAGCAGCACCGGTGGCGTTCATCTTGCGGATGGGACCGAGGAAAGCGCGAACAATGCTGACGTCGCGGGCAAGTTGTGCCAGCACCTTGGGCCGAGTGCGGGCCATCATCTGCCGCTCGAAAAGGATTTGCTCCACGGGGCCGATCGAGGAAGCGTCGATGACCGCTTCAATCGCCGCGAGATTCTGCCCAGGGATGAAAGGCAGAATGTTCCCGCCGCTGTCGCTCCGAATCATATCGAGCTCGTACCCCACAATCGCTTCGCAGCCCGGTTGAATCACGATCAGTGGAACGGCGGCTTGCACCAGTTTGCGAAGCTGATCATAGCGCCGCTCGTCAGCCGCAAAACCGGTGCTCTTCGACGGATCGAGCCGGCCGCGAGCGACGATCACGACATCGGAAACCGTTCCCAACAGGAGCGATTCCCAATCTTCGTCCATGCGGGCCTGGGGAGCGAGCGCTTGCACTTGCTGTCGATGCTCCGCCGTGTCGAAGGCAGCGACGAGCGCATGGTCACCCTCGACAATGGCCCCGCGCACAAGCGCCAGTGTTTCGTCGTCGCAACCTAGAAGTGCCAGTTTCATGATTTTTCGTAGGGTGCATGAGCGCAGCGAAATGCACGCGTGATAGGTATTGAATGCCCAACTCGCAAAAAAGATGTCCAATTCGCGTGCATTGCGCTGCGATTATGCACCCTACAGTCTCCGGATATGAAAGCCGCCATCGACATGAATCCGCTCGCCGGTGCAAAACGGCAAATCGCCCCGGACCAGCGCCGCCACGGTCGCCGCCACATCCTCGGGCTGGCCCCAGCGGCGAATGGGACTCAGGCCACCGGCAATCAGTTCGTCGTATTTCTGCTTGACCGGCTCTGTCATGTCGCTGGCGATGATGCCAGGACAAACTTCAAAGACATGAATGTTGTGGGGAGCCAGCCGATCTGCAAACAGCCAGGTCATCATCTGCATGGCCGATTTGGCAATGCAATAGTCCGCCCGATTCACCGAAACCGCCAGTGCCGAAATGGACGAGATATTCACAATCGTCCCGCGCTCCATCGTCTGGGCTTCGACCAGACGCAACATTTCCTTCGCGACCGCCTGAGCCAGAAAGAACGGCCCTTTCAGGTTGGTGGCAAAAACGGCGTCCCACCCTTCCTCGGTCGCCTCCAAAATGTCGC
>CAYUJE010000134.1:0-16941 GCA_964444865.1 uncultured Pirellulaceae bacterium
TGTGCCGGCCACAGGGCAGCCGCCTGCGGCGGGATAGAGAACAACCTGGGCAACCTCCTCACCCCTGTTCGACAAGCATTCAACCAGGCGGAAGAGCAGTTCTTGGGTAAGCTGCCTGACTTTTACATCCAAGTAGTGCTGGCCCGGAACCAGGCCGGTGAACTCGTTCACACGGGCGTCCACATTGGCGACGACCTGGAGACTTACCTCACTGCCGCCCGCCAGGCCCGCGAGCAGAACATCACCATTGTGGATGAACCGCTGAAGAAAGTTGTCTGCGTCATGCAGGGGGACGAATTCTTCAGCACCTGGGTCGCCAACAAAGCGGTCTATCGCACCCGCATGGCGATGGCCGACGGCGGCGAACTGCTCATCATCGCCCCCGGCCTCAAACGGTTCGGCGAACAGCCCGACGTGGACGCCCTGATTCGCAAGTACGGCTATTGCGGCACGCCGAAGGTCATGGAACTCTACAAACAGAATGCCGACATGCAGGACCTGGCCCACGCCACCGCCCACCTCATTCACGGTTCCTCCGAGGGCCGTTTCAAAATCACCTACGCCCCCGGCCATCTCACACAAGCCGACGTCGAACAGGTCAATTTTCAATATGCTGATCTGGCGGAAACCCTAAAGAAATACCCAGTCAACACGCTCCGCGAGGGCTTCAACGATATCGCGGGGGAAAGGATCTTCTTCATCCCCACCCCCTCCGCGGGCCTGTGGGCGACGAAAGAGAAGCTGTTGGGGAGGAAGACAGGATTCAAGTAAGAGTCGCAGTTGCAGGTTGGCCCGGAATGCCCCAGAAAATCGCTATTTCTTCCCGCTCTCCGGAACCGCCTCTTTTTTCGCACCGTCACCGCCCGTCTGAACCTGTTTGCGGAGGGCTTCCAGATCGGTCTTGAGAAGTTCGAGGGATTCTTCCAACTGTCGGCGGCTGGCGCTGGATTCTCTGAGCTGCTGCTGCTGGAGTTCAATGACTTTTTGGTAGCGGTCCATCGCTTTTTCCAAGATGGCAATTTTCTCGGCAGCAGAAGCGCTATCGGCGGCTGTCCTAAGGCGGCTCCCTGCGGTGAAGGGAAGTGGTTCTTCATTTTCGTCCTGGCCGCGTACGTAGCCCCCCTTGGGGTCGCGGCGCAATTGCACTTTCGGCTGAATAACTTCGGCAAGTTGGTTGTCGGGCAACGAAGTCAGCTCCACACCACCGCCGAGCGTGACAACAATCTCTTGCGGCTTCCCCTCTCGCTCCACGGAAAATGTAATCGTATCCCCCGGCTGTTTGTGAAGCGTGGGGACCGTGGCCTGATACACGGAGCGAATGCGGATGCCGTCGGTGGCGGTAACGTGGTCCCCCGTTTTAAGTCCAGCCTTCTCGGCCGGGCCGCCAGGGACGACGCGGCGCACCACAATCTCGCCGTCGGTCAGGGTATCGAGTTGCATCCCCACCACGGGCCGCCGCCGCTTGAGGACGATGACTGATTTGTCATCCTTGCTGTTTTCCCTGGCTCCTTCCGCCACGCGAAGCAGGCGCTGCACATGCGTGACCGGAACTGCGTAGGCCCAGCCCCGCTGGGCCTCGGGTTTGTCCGTGCCGATGACGACGCCGACGAGCTTGCCCTGGCTGTTGACGACCCCCGCGCCGCAAGAAGTATCGGTCGTTCGCACATCGCACTGCAAGAGGGGCGGATAGCCGCCGCCGGTGAGAGTCCGGTCGACCGCGCCGAGGATGCCGAGCGAAACAATCGGCTTCTCGACTCCCCAGGCAGAGCCGGTCATTACCCACGAGCCGGCAGCGGCTGGGGCGGCGGCGAGTTCGATGGGGGTGGCGGCATCGGACTTGGATTCGAGAATCGCCAAGCCGGAGAACTCGTCAATCACACGCAGCCGAGCATCCCCCTGGCTGCCGCCGGGGAAAGTGAAGCGGATTTGTGAATCGGTGCCAACTTGGACCGCAGTCACAAACTTGTTGCGGGCCACGCAGAGGCCGGAGCAGACAATGACGGTGCTGGGGCGTTGCTCCTTCTTTTCCGCCGAAGCTTTTTCGACGGGATTGGCGGAGTCGGTTTTCTCTCCCGTCGGTTTGGGTTGCTCGGAGAGTATGCGAACAGTGACCGTGGCGTTCTGCAAACGCTGCGTCGGCTTTTCCCAAGAGACAAAAGGCGTGTTCAAGTCCTGGCCAAAGACGGAACCAAGGAAGAAGGAGCCAATGACAACGACACCCGCCTGAAGCGCCAGCGAAGGAAACCGCGGCCAGCCGGTGGTGGCATTTTTGGCGACAAGACGCCTGTTCGTAGGCAGCGCTGTCCTTCGCTGGCGAGTCAGGCTGGTGTGGAAGGAGGAAAGGATCAAAGGATTCGCCTTCAATTCAAAACGACAAACTGCGGATTGCGGGCTGGTCTTGTTCCCAAAGGTCCATCAGGGCTTCAAGTTCCGGGCCGGAGGCATCCCCGAGCCAGGAAGCGGGAGTGACGGGAACCTGTCCGGATGGAGACGGCGATTCATGAGCCGGCGGCGGGCGGACGGCGTAAGCCGGCCGGTGACTCGGCACAGTGGTGTCCGTACTTTCGCCTAAGCCACCCAGCCGACCCACGGACGCAGGCCGTTCTCCAGTGGGCAAGAAACGGGAATTCCATGCCAGCAGCGAAATCGCCACCAGACCGGCTGCGAGAGCGGTTCCCGCGAGGGAGCGAGTGAACCAAACATTCGTTAACCCGCTGAAGCGGGTTACTACCAACTGCGGCCTCGGCGGCGGATAGGTAGCGGCCAATCGATTCGCGTCATCCCCCAGTTGCTGAGCCATGAGCACGAGATCATCCGGCAACTTCAGGTCTCCCTCGAAGTTGGTGTCGTCGTCGCGAATGAGTTTGGGATCAAACGGCATGAGAAACGCCTTCACTGGGAAACGCGGGCAACTGCCGGGCCTCTTCCCCTTCACTGTCCAAAATCCGCCGCAGGGCGGCCAGGCCGTGAAAAATCCGGCTCTTGACGGTCCCCAGCGGGCATTCCAGGATTTCCGCAATCTCCTCGTATCGCAATCCTTCGCTGAACCGCAGGACCAGCGACTGCCGCTGCCCCTCAGGGAGCAGCGCAACGCGGGCCCACAGGCTGTTCTTCCATTCGGCCACTTCCGCCGGCGCATCCGCCCCCGGCACGCTTCGCTCCTCCGCCGGCTCCCGATCCCACAGGACCCGCAGCTTGCGGCGCTTCATTCCCAGCTGTCGCCGCTGCCGCCGGTCGAGGTTGAGCAGAATTCCGTACAGCCAGGTGTAAACGCTACTTCGCCCTTCGTAAGGGCTTCCCTGACGGGCCAGAACCATGAAGGTCTCCTGGGCCAGGTCGTCCGCATCCCAGGGGTTGCCGCAGAGGACGAGCGCAGCCCGATGAATGCGGGCAAAGTGCTCGCGGGTTGTCTCATCCACGTTCAGGCGCGTCACGCCAGGGTTCCTGAGCGGCAGAGGTCTCTAGGGTTGTAAAGGCCTGTTGGCAACCCATAGTCTAATCCAGTGCAAGCCCTACAGGGAAGCGAACTTAAGGCGAATTGTTCGGTTGCACTAGTGAGTGCTTTTTGGAGGGCAAAAGGTTCATAGAAACCGCACGGCACCACAGGCGGGGTCCTGCAAACGGCTGTGGAACCCAAGGCTCGAACGCCAAAGGCGGACGCCATTCGCCGCTGCGGCGGCCGGCACTAGCAAACGATCCAGCGCCCATAGAGTAAGGCGAAACCAGCAAGTCCGGCGTCGCTGGATTACCTCTACCACCCGCTCCGAGAAGCTGGAAATATCAGGGGGCTGACGCTTCCCGCTCGCCGGTGGACGGGGGCTCAAGAATTTGCCAAAAAATGGTCAGCGGGGGCTTGCTTGTGACAACGTAGCAGGTGTACACTTAGGCAATTGACGGCGGAGCTGCGCGCGTGGGCTTGTTGGCTCGGCCGGCAACGGAGTCAAGACAAATCAGTGAGTGAGTATGAAATGTATCCGTTCGAGTAGATGAAAAAAAGGTTATAAAAAGCGCTGGACGTCCCCCGGAAGTACTGGGTTTTCGGCGAATCACAAACTGGCGTGAAGATCGGTTGGTAAATCAAACGGAGTCGCCGCAAGTCGGGTGGCACCAGCAACTTCCAGCGAGGGACTTGATTCAGTGAAGGTTGAAAAAAAAGGTGTGAATTTTATGAATCAGAGGTTGCCAAGAGCGGCTTATAACGCGGAATGCCTGGAGACTGGACTTGGGAGCATCCGGCAGGCAGACTGGAGGAGATGAATATGCATACAAAAACCCTCAACCTCGACACCTTTCCCCGAAGGGGAGGAGAGCAGTTTCGAGTTTCCTCCGTGGCCGCTGCTTTTCTGGTCTACTGGCCGGTGGTCTTGTTTGCCGAGCTGCCCTCGCCGCGGCTGGACCGGATTTCGCCGATTGGGGCCTCCGCGGGGACTGCGGTCGAAGTCGAGATTCAGGGAGCCGATCTAGAGGAAGTGAAAGCCCTGCGCTTCGACCACCCCGGCTTCGCGGTCGAGCCGGTGGCGATGAAGGAGCGGCTGTTTAAGGTCACCGTGGCGGCGGATGTGCCGGCGGGGACTTATGACGTTCGGACCGTCGGCCGGTTTGGCGTCAGCAATCCGCGACTGTTTGCGGTATCGCGCGGAATGACCGACGTGGCCGAGAAGGAGCCGAACAACGATGCGGCAACAGCCCAGGTGGTGCAAGTCAATTCGGCGGTGAACGGCACCTCGGACGGCAATGACCAGGACCTCTTCAAACTGCCGCTTAAAAAGGGGCAACGGGTGACCATCGATTGCCAGGCCCAGCGACTGGATGTGCAGATGGATGCGAATCTGTCTTTGCTTTCGCCGGCGGGAGCGCAGCTTGCTTCCAGTGGCGATTACTTTGGGCGTGATCCCTTCCTCGATTTCGTGGCTCCGGAGGACGGCGATTATGTGGTTGTCGCGAGCGACCTCACCTTCCGCGGCGGCTTTCCCTATCGGCTGGTTATCAGCGACCGGCCGCAGGTCGAAAACGTTTTTCCCCGCGCGGTGCAACTGGGGCAAAATGCCGAACTGACGCTGCTGGGCCGCAATTTCGGCTCCGCGGGGAAGCCGTCTCCGTTCACGCTCTTTGACTTGCCTTTGGAAGAAGCGAAGTTTCCCCTCACCGCGCCGACCGACGCCAACGACCTCAGTCTCTTCCGCTTCTTCGAACATCCCACCGCCTACAGCGTCCAGCCGACAGCCGCGACTTGCACGGTCAACGGCTTTCAAATTCGCCCGAGTATCGGCGGAAACGATGCTTTGAACGCCACTTCGCTGCTCCTCGTCGATTCCCCCGTCACGCTGGAGCACGAGCCCAACGACAAGCAGGACCAGCCGCAGGCGATTTCACTGCCCGCGGTCGTCAGCGGCCGGTTCGATGCGGCTCGCGATGCGGACTGGTACGAATTTCAGGTCGCGGAGAACGGCTCGTATGGACTGGAGGTCTATTGCGAGCGGCTCGGAGGTCAGGCGGATCCTTATGTGGTGCTGGTCGATGAACAAGGGAATCGCGTGCAGGAGTTTGACGACTTCGGCCATCGGATGGGACCGTTTGACGGGCATCTCCGCGATCCGTCGGGGATGCTCAATCTCAATGCGAACAAAAAGTACCGCTTGCTGGTGCAGGACCGTTACCGCCGCGGCGGGGCCCGCTATCAATACGTCCTCTCCATTCGCAAGCCGAAGCCGGATTTCTATTTGGCTGCCATCAATCCGACGAATCCTTCGCCGGGCGGTCTGAATGTGTGGCGCGGCGGCGCGGCCTATCTGCAAGTCATCTGCCATCAGCGTGACGGCTGGAATGAAGGAATCACCCTGACTGCCGAAGGATTGCCGCCGGGAGTGCATGCGATTCCGACTTCGCTCTTTTCGGAGAATCAATGCGGCTTTGTCTTGTGGGCCGATGAGAATGCGGCCGAATTTATCGGTCCCATCAAACTCATCGCCGCCGCCAAGCGGGGGGAAGAAAATTTGCACCGCGAGGTTCGTCCCTACACTCGAGTATGGAACGACGGCAGTGGAGGCGGCGGCAGCAGTCGTCCGGTGCGTGAAATGACGCTGGCGGTTCGCGAGAAAGCTCCGTTCGCGCTCCGCTTCGCCTCCGAGCAGATTCAAATCGAAGCTGGCAAGAAGGCGCAGATCAAGCTCGCAGTCACGCGCCTCAATCCCGACTTCAAAGAAAAACTCACGCTCCTGCCGCTGCCGCTCCCTGGGAACATCAAGATCACCGCTCCCGAAATTGCCGCCGGTGCCAGTGAAGCCACCATCGACCTCGACATCCAGCCCAACACGCGACCGGGCACCTACACCCTTGCTATCGTCGGCCAGGGGCAAGTTCCGTACGCCAAAGACTCCGCCGCCAAGGAGAAACCAAACGTCCTCGTCTCACTCCCCAGTCAGCCGCTGACGATCACGGTCCTGCCGCCGCCGGCAAAATGAAAACTCGCCGATTCCGATTGTCGCTACGGATCTTGCGGGTCCAACCCCAAGGCGGCGCGGAGCGCGGCTTCGGCTTTGAAGTAGTCGCTGAGGGCTTCAATCTCGGCAATGGCGGCTTCAATGGCGGCAGCTTCCTGAATGGCCACGCGGAGCAGATCGCTATCTTGTTCCTCAAACCGTTTTCTTTCCGCCACTTCCAGTCTGCGAGCCAGGACAACCCCTTGCCGCGTCTGCTGGACACGCTCGTAAGAAGTCAACATGGCCGACAGGGCGTCCTGAACCTGAGTGGTGATCTTGTTTTCGGTGAAACGCTGCTTGGCGGCAATCTGCGCCAACTTGCCTTGGGCCTCGAGAATCTTGCCGCGTCCCTTGCGGCGCTGCATCGGCAAATCAAAGTAGAGCCCGGCTTCCAGTTCAAAGGGTGTCTTGTCTCCTTTGGAACTCGCGGGCGTTCCCATATCCTTCGAAGCATCCAAGGTGGCGTTGAGCGCGGGGAGCGTCAAATTCTCGCCGGTTTGCATATCCACCTGGGCCTGCTGGCGGAGAAAAGCGAGTTCCCGCAATTCCGGCCGCGTATCCAGGGCATTTTGAATGAATGTCGCCGAAAGTTCGACCTGCGGTCGAACCGGTTCCGGAAACTTCGACGGCAAAAGCCGCGGCGAGGGAACAACGGGCATCCCGTTCTCGTCCCGCAGGAACAAGGAAAGTTTGATGGCCGCCTGCTGCAGTTTTCGCTCCGCTTCAATCACCTTCGCCTCTCGGCTGGCAATCAGGCGTTCGTTCTGAACGAGTTCGATTTCGGCAAGATCCTGTTCTTTGACTCGTGCTTCGTAGACGCGATTTCTCTCCTTCGTCACGCGCAGCAATTCCTGCTGCACGTCATAACTCACGCCCGCCGCGACCCACGACCAGTAAGCATCCGCGGCCCCAAAGACAAATTCAAGCACCAGGGATTGAATGGCGGGATCGACCTGTTGGCGTCTGAGAGTGGCCTGGGCGATATCCGCTCGACGTTGATCAATGGCCCGATCTCGCAGCAACGGCGAAATGAAGCCCACCTTGAATTCGCCACCTTCATTGGTTTCTCGTTCGCCGTACCAGACGGGAATGTCGCCGTCCCCGATTCGATATTGTCCGTAAACGTTTCCCCCGGGGAACAACGCCTGCTCCACTTTGACGGCATTGCGATAGTTCTTGTAAAAGCCCAGCGGCGCAGAGACGCTTTCCGCCTTAAGCTTGAAATCAAATTCACCCCAGGCCGAGGTCGTTCTGCCGTCCGCAATTTCGGCCTCGCGAATCGCTGCTTCCAGCGCGGGAAAGGAATTGAGCACGCTGAGATTGACGTCCAACAAGGACAGGGGCGGCAGTGCCTCGCCCGCAGGTTTTGTTTCCAGGCCCAGAACGGGCCGCGGCAGAGGTGCTTTGAGAGCCTCCGTGGCCGGGGACTTTGGCGGAGGCAGTTCCTCCGCAAGGGGAGTCTTGGGTTTTGCCTCTACTGTAGCAGGATCTTCCGAAGTTTCGACCTCCGCGGCCGCAAGAATCACCGGTGGCATGACCACGTGTGTCGATTCCTGCGGCACTTGCGCAAAGTAGTCCTTGGAGAGGCTTTGGCAGCCGCTGCATCCCAGCAGACTCAGTAGTAGGACCATCCTTGGCGATATCATTTTATTTCGGCAGCTTAATCTTCTTGGGTTCTTTCCCGCCGGGTAAGCCCATTTCCTTGTCATCACCATAGACCGGAGGAAATCCGTTCAGTTGTCTCCAGAGTTCATAGCCCAGTGCCACTTGGTTGAGCAGCACCCAGCCGTTGGCTCTCACACCCTGCCGCAGGAATCGGTCTTCCGGCCAGTCCTCGGGGTTCTCGGGGCGAATCAAAACGCGAAACTGCCCCTTACCATTGTCGGTGGCGTCGATGGCCGCTACCTTGCCGGGAAAGGTACCCATCGCGGCATGCGGCCAGCCGGCAGCGAATTGCACCGCGGGCCAACCTTCAAACTGCAGTCGGACTTCGCGATTGAGCGTCAACAGCGGGACGTCGTTTCCGTCGATCCACAATTCGACCGCTCGATCGGTAGTTTCCGGAACGATGGTGAAGAGCGGATCTCCTTCCTTGAGCATCTGCGCATTGTCGTAGGCGTGCAGACGCAGAATGATTCCGTCGCGCGGCGCGAGAATGGTGCGGCTTTGGAACTGAGCCTGTTTTCCTTCTGCCTGCACCAGTTCTTTGCGAGCTAGGGCAGCATCGCCCAAGGCCTCTTGCTGGTCGGCTTTGGCTTTATCGACTTTAGTTTGTGCTTCCAAAACGCTCTTGGCGCGTTCGGCCTCTTTGGACTGCAGGTAGTTTCTCGCAGCAGCCACATATTCGCCGGCAGCTTTCAACTTTGCCATGGCCTCTTCATAACTCCGGCGGTCCTTTTCAAAACTCGTGCCAGAATTTAGACCAGCATCAAAGAGTCGCTTTTGACGCTCGTAATTAGATTTGGTTTGATCGACCGCGGCCTGGGCGGAGATGACTCCCTGCTGCTCCGCTGCAATCTTGCGTTCGGCTTCCAGGACCAACTGATCATAGGCCTTCAAGATTTGTTCTTTGGCATCGATAAAGTCCTTAACCTGACGTCCATAAGTGGCAGCTTTATCTTCGGCCTGCCGAACTTTCTCCTGGGTGGCCTGAACTTCCATGGCCAAACGGTCCGCCCTGCCAGGATCGTTATCGCGGATTTCCAGGATGACTTCACCTTGCTTGACGTGCGTTCCTTCCACAATACCCGTCCCCCAGCGCACCACTCGACCATAGATCGGTGATTCAACCGTTTGAGGACGCTCGTTGGGATGAAAGGCGATCACCTTCCCGGTCCCCTTGGATGTTTGCTGCCACGGCAAAAAGGCCATTCCCGCCGTTATCACACCCAATCCGAACAGCAACAATGAGGCCAGGTAGCGCACCGCGCGCGACGAGCGCACCATTTGTTCGGAAGCGAGCGGGATGAAGTTGGCAGGGGCGGCGTAATTCATGGGAATCTAGAGTTATGGAAAGGTATGCGGACTTGGCTCCTGAAGGTCGTCCTGGGGAAAATCAAATCGCCACGGAAAAATCACGAGCATCGGAGAGGTCTTGTGGCGGTGGACCAATAAATTGAATCCGATCGCATAACTGGGCAACATCGCGCCGCCCTGTCACGATCACAATCGTGCAGGCCGACCGCAATTGTTCAAGTGCGTTCATCACCGGCGGCAGCAACTCATCGGCCAGGCCATCGAGCAGCCGGTCAATAAGCAGCAGTCTAGGACGCGACAACAATGCCCGAGCCAGCATCAGGCGTTGCAGCTGGCTTTCGGAAAGCGGTGTGCCGCTCGATTGCAAAACCGTTTCCAGGCCCTCCGGCAATCGCATCAGTTCTTCGTACAGACCCAGACCTTTCAGGGTAGAGCGTACTTCCGAAGGCAACAGTTGTCGATCAAAACGCAGATTCTGATAGATGGTTCCGGAAATGACTTCGACACCACGCACCAGACGGACTTGGCGCCGAAGTGAACCTAGCTCCAGGGACCGCAAGTCCGCCTCGTCCAGGACAATGTGTCCACACTCAGGTTGCCGTAGTCCGAACAATAAGTCGAGCAAAACGGACTTGCCGGTACCTGGGGGACCGGTGAGCGCAATCATTTCTCCCGGTTGGATCGACAGATTGGTTTCATCTATGGCCGAACGACCTGGCAAGAAACAGTACGAGGCACCGCAAATCTTCACGGCGATTCCATGCAGAGAATCAGGGAGTTCGTTGCCACTTGTGCGTTCAGTGGGGAGATCGAATAAATGTCCCAGTTTGTCCATGGCCGCCAGTAGATCGTAAATGCTCTCCAAATGCTTGCCCAGTTTCGCAAAGGAACCGACGATAACGGCCACAACGAGTTCGGCCGCCACCAACTGTCCCAGGGTCAACTTGCCGGTAATTACCAGCCAGCCTCCCAGGCCCAGCAGCAATGACCCGGCAACCGCTTGCAATCCCAAGGCAAACAGGATCTGACGCATCAAGACTCGAAAGTGCCGCCGGCGTGCTATCACATAATCGCTGGTCAACTGGTCGGCAATCTCCACGGCATTCCGATGACCGTTGCCCGACTTGAAGGTGATGGGGTACTGTGCCAGTTGCTCCAGCCAGGCGGCTACCTGGTATTTGGCCACCGATTCTTCGATTGCCGTTGGCACGGCTCCCCGCCCCAACCAGAAGACAATGATGCCCACGGAAGCCAGCAATAGAACATCGAAACCGAGCAGCAGCGGATGGTAGAAGGCCAGCAGAATCATTCCAATCAAGGTCGTGAGTGTGATCGTGACACCTTCCAGCACCAGAAGGGCTGCCGATTTCTGGACGGTCATCACGTCAAAAAACCGATTCATGAGTTCAGGACCGTGACAATGGTCCAGCGCCGACTTCTGAACTTGTGGCAGACGATTCGCCAGGTCGGCAACGACGCGCACAAATAACCGTCGCTGCAAAACTTCTGCGATGTAGGTTTGCAAGGACTTTAGCACCGCAGCAAATCCCAAGAATGCAAAGAGAATGAGGCAGAGTACGATAAGCGGCTGCACCAAGCGACCAAAAGCCACCGTATTCACCAGGGCTTCCACGGCTACTGGCGTGGCGAGTCCCAGTGTGGCCACAACAATTGCAAAAACAGCAACGATGCCGATGTCCTTGAAATCAGGCCGCAGCAGATAATACAAGCGCGCAAGGGGAGACAGGTGCGCATCCTCTCCATGCCGAGGGGTTGCGCCCATCGGATGGCTTTCCTTGCTCGTCAAGTTATGTTCAGAATGCACGTGATGATTCATGATTGCTGCTCGCGGTTTCATGGCGAGCGTCGGGATAAAAATCCCAATCGCTACTATCGGCAAAGTTTGCCCAGACTGGTTAGTTTAATTGCTCTTCACTTGTTGCTGTCATTTCGCTGCTAGCGTCGGAAGGTCCTGACATCGGCGTTGCGTCCCGACGATGACGAAACCGGTCCAATTGCCGGCGAACTGACTGGCTCAGTCGCTGGGCACAGCTTGCTGCCGCCCCCAAAACGCTGCGGTGGCAGTCTGAAACCGTAATTGCGGGCAAACTTTTGAGATGAGCTGTCAGACGAACGAACTGGTCAACACCCCCTTTAGGGCCGTTTACATCACGCACGACTATGTCCACTACTTCTACGTCACCCGACAGGCGGGACATCGCTGTCTGAACACGTTTCTCGATGGCCGAGGCGTCCTCGGCAGAAAGTTCGATCTGACTGGTCATTCTGAGCAGCACGGGTAGTCTCCAGGTGGAAATTCGTAAGGTGGGGACCTGAAAATGGTGTTTGGAACCGCTATGCGACTATACGGCATTCCTAGACAGTGAGACAAATTGATTATCGTGCTATAATTCATTCAAAAAACAACAGTGTTTTTGCTTCGAAAGGCCATGACTCATGGACTGGCTCAATTACCATCACCTGCTCTATTTCTGGACCGTGGCCCAAGAGGGGAGTATTGCCAAAGCTTGCCGGAAACTCCATTTGTCTCAGCCCACTATCAGCAACCAGTTGCGGCGATTGGAGCGCCAAGTCGGGGGCAAGCTCTTTCAAAAGGCCGGCCGCGGACTGAAACTGACGGACCTGGGGCAGCTCACCTTTCGCTATGCCAACGAAATCTTCACGCTTGGCAAAGAATTGGCAAACGCACTGGAGGGACGTCCTTCCGAACAGCCCATGCTTTTGCGCGTCGGAGTAACCGATGCCATGCCCAAATTGGTTGTCTACCGGTTGCTGAGGCCCGCTCTGCGTCTTCCCCAACCGGTGCGCCTGGTTTGCCGGGAGGGGAACACCAATGAACTTCTCCAACAGCTTGCCGGGCATGATTTGGACATCGTTCTGACGGATAGTCCGGCGACTTCGCAGGTGAGCGTGCGTGCCTTCAGCCACTTGCTAGGACAATGTGGCGTCTCGTTATACGGGGCACCTCAGCTGGCTCGCCGTTTTCGGGACAACTTCCCGGAGAGTCTGGACCAGGCTCCCCTGCTCATGCCTACTGCCAACACGGCGCTCCGCAGGGCGCTTGACCAGTGGTTTGACCAACAGGAAATCCGGCCGAAAATCGTTGCCGAGTTTGAAGACAGCGCGCTGCTGAAGGTCTTTGGCCAGGAAGGGCTCGGACTGTTTCCTGCTTCCTCCGCAATCTCCGATGAGGTGCAGCGGCAGTTCAAAGTCATGCCCGTGGGCACAATCGAAGACGTGCAGGAGCGATTCTTCGCCATTTCGGTCGAACGACGACTAAAGCATCCCGCCGTGGTCGCGATCTCTCAAGCGGCAAAGCAGGACTTTCTGGATTGAAGCGACGACCAAGAGAGTTCGACGATCAAACTCTCCTGAAGGACATGCCGCAAATCGCCACCAGGCAACGGAGCGAACAGTTTCGTCCGGGAAGTGTTATCAGACGGTCGTGGTGCCGAAACAACTCGCCTGGGCTTGCAACATGGCAGTTGCTGTCCAAGTGCCCGATTGAGTTCCTCCGCCCGGCCCGCCAGGCATTCCCCCGCCCGCCACCGCACACTGCCAGGTCGAAGGGTTCGATCCCCCCGACATGTTAGTCATTTGATAGGGAGTCCCCATGGGGGACGACAACGTGACATTCATAAGGTTGTATCCTGGCGGAGCGGTCACCGTCGCCGTAAATGTGCCGGGTGCAGTGTAATTGAGCGATAAGGTGCCTGCGGTCATGGTGTTCTCCTAGTGTGTTTGAAGAAGGGCTCTCGAAAAGACGACTTGATCCTTGGACTGCGGCGAGATAAGACCGCATTCACCAACGGCAAACTCTTTCCATGCCACGTTAACTGCATTCCAGTCGACTTTCAACAATTTTTCTTGGACGGTAACTTCCGTGCATTTCCCCTCGCTTGTCTTGAGTTGAAGGCCAACGGGTCTCTTCCAGTCGACAGCAACGGCCATGCTCTTAAGTTCATGCGAGAAGTACATCGATCGCCGTCCCCGCATATCGTCGGCGAAGTCCAAGCGAAATAGTTGCAGGCTGGCCTTGGTAGGAGAATTTGGATCGGGCTTCACAATGAAACTGAGACAGGTCTCTTGGGCCAGGCCATCCGGCGATAGTTCTGGGTGTAGACCCCAGAAGACTCCCACATGGGCCGGCTCCCCGCTGTGCAATGTGGCAATATTCATCTGGAATTCAGGGGTATGCTTGCCGCAGACAAAGGCCGACCAATAAATCGAATGGATCGCCAGCTTGGAAGGATTGTTCGAATGAGAGTAGACGCTTTGTGGGTCCAAAGTTTCAAACACCAGCTCGCGCGGCCTTTTGGCCAGCAAGTCCGTAATCCCTGACGGCGAGGCCGCCGGTTTGGGAATCGTGGAGGCAGACTTGCCGTCGCGTCCGATTGTCGAGCTTATCTCGGGTGAGCCGCCGGTTAACCAGCCGCTAGCGGCGAGACCAAGGGCACCACAGACAAACAAAAGCAATATCGCAGCGCCTGCGGCTAGGCCCCAGCGCACTTTGGAACTGCTCTTTTTCTTATTGACTAGGGAGAGTCGCTTTTGGAAATCGAGTGCCGTCGGCAAACGGTCTGGCAGACTTCGCCGCAAGCAGTGCAAGCAAAGTTCATCAAGCGCCGGAGGAAGCGTTTCGTCAATCTGCCGGAGTGGCTTGGGATCGCGAGTTCTGATTTCGTCGCTGACTTCGTCCCAGTTGTCGCCCCGAAAGGGACGCCGCCCGGTGAGACATTCATACAAAATCACTCCCAGGCTCCAAATATCGCTCCGCCCATCGAGCAAATGGGTCTTGCCATCGAGCTGCTCGGGGGACATATACGGAAGCGTTCCGCTCACCTCGCCTCGCCTCGCCTGTTGCCCGTCTTCGTGCATCGCCAGGCCAAAGTCACAGACCTTTACGTTTCCCTTTTTGTCCAGCAGGATATTCGCCGGTTTGAGGTCGCGGTGGATCAGGCCCAACTTGTGCCCCACATGAATGGCGTCTGCAATTTGGCCGCAGATTCGCAGCGTATCCGTAACGCTCAACTTGCCACGCTTCAGCCGCTCGGAGAGCGGCTCACCGTCGACATACTCCATCGCGATAAAAACGCCGCTTTCGGCATTTTGGCCCGCATCATGAACTGCGATGACGTGGGGATGCTTGAGCCGAACGGCAATCCTCGCCTCGGAGAGAAAGCTTTCCGTTTGTGCGTCGGCCCAATTCGATGGCCCGCGCGGCACTTTGAGGGCAATTTCCCGGTCGAGAACCGGATCATACGCAAGATAAACGGAGCCGAATCCTCCCCCGCCCAATCGCTTGCGAATCTCAAACCGGGAGATGTGTTGCGGCAGTACTTCCGTTCCAATTTGGGCAAGGATTTCCTGGCAGCGTTCCTTATCCTCGTCTGTGGCACTAACCGTATGCGTATTCTGTTCCGATGGTTGCTTCTCGGAGCCGAGGGAGATGGTCGGTGGTATTTGCATGAATAGCTACCTGGCCCTAACGGAGGAATGCCGCCTGGAAAGAGGACGATAATCCACCCACGGAAAATCCACGCCACTCTTTTTACAAACCAAACAACCTCAGTCTAAGGGAGTGAGCCCCCGGCTACAAGTTTTTGTGAGCGTTCGAGCTGCCATGCAAAATGTCGGTCTTTGTCGAGTAAGAGTCGGCATGATGACCGATGGATAATTCCGGTTATCCATTTCGATTGCTGATGCAGGCTACGGAAATGCGAATCTGGTCGTAGGAAAACTTTCCGCTTAAATGATCAAAGATTGGTTTCAGGCGATCGATTCCCACTGCTTTTGCGGCAGCGGCGATGGCCGCGAAGCTCTCCTCATCGACCCAGGGTTCTGGCGACAGTTGCCCCTCCTGCTGCAGAAATTCGACCAGATAGCCGGCCACAGTCGAAGAAGCTCGGCTGATTTCGGCCGCAACCTGGTCGATGGAACGGCCTTGGCGGAACAAGGCATCTGCAGCCATTTTCGCGGCGGTTTTGGAAAGATTTGAAAGACCATCGGATGTTGTGGCACTGGGCGGTAACTCCGCAACCGGTACATCCACAGGAATCTGGTTGGCGGCACAGTAGCGGGCGATTTCGGCAGTGAACAACTCGCCGTATTGCTGGGCCTTGTGTTCTCCCACGCCATGCACCTGCCGAAATCCTGGCAGCGTTGTCGGACGACGGCGAGCCAGATCTTGCAGCGTCACATCGCCAAACACCACAAACGGCGGAACGCCGCGCTCCTCAGCCAGCTTCCGGCGAAACAGCCGCAGGGCTTCGAACAGGCCGGTGTCCATTCCCACGGTAAAATGTTTTCGAGACGGGGCGGTGGTGGTCGCTTTCCCTTCCGCAGGTTTGAGGAGTCGCGGTGTTTGCTGGCCGCGAAGTACTTCTCGGCCACTGGGAGTGACTTTGAGAATACGGTATTCGCCGTCACGGAAAAGGAATTCCTGCCCGCAAAGCTGCTCGATCCATTCTCGCACCGTGCTCTTCCGCTCTTCCTTGAGCAGGCCATAGGTCGAAAGCGTTTCGTGCCCGTTATCAAGAATTCGCTGCTCGCGCGAACCCATTAAGACCTGAGTCACATAATCAGCGCCAAAATTCTCATTCACTCGAAAGACGCAGGATAGAATTTTCTGGGCGACGATGAGTGAATCGGGATGGCACTCTTGCTGATCGAGGCAAACGTCGCAGGCCTGGCAGTTCTCGGGCTCATAGGTCTGGCCGAAATGTTCGGCCAGTGCTCGATGCCGGCAAGTGACCGAGGTGCAGTAGTTCTCCATCAGCCGCAGGTTGGCATCGTTCTGTTTCGCGGCGTCACCGGTCAGTTCGCTGCTCAGTTTTCTCCAAATGACAAAATCATTGCCGCCATAGAGCAAGCAACATTCGGCGTCGAGGCCATCGCGGCCGGCGCGGCCCGTTTCCTGCTGATAATGCTCGAGCGACTTGGGAGCGCCGGTGTGAATCACGAACCGCACATTAGACTTGTCGATTCCCATGCCGAAAGCGACCGTCGCCACCACCACGTCCACTTGCTCGCTCAAAAATGCATCCTGGTTCCGATGCCGCTCCTCATCAGAAAGCCCTGCATGATAGGCCGCAACTTTCACGCCAGCCGCCCGCAACGCGAGGGTGAGCGAGTCCACTTCTTTCCGCGAGATGCAATAAATAATCCCCGCCTCTCCGGCATGCCGCTGCAGCACTGCGTGAATCTGCTGGCCACTGCTGGACCGCCGCAACACGCGGTACTGCAAATTCGGCCGGTCGAAATTACCGACCAGAAACTCAGGCTGTTTGAGCCGCAGTTGCACGGCGATATCCCGGCGGACCTGCTCCGTCGCAGTGGCGGTGAGGCCATGCACCCCAATGCCGGGAAAATAAGATCGCAATTCCCCCAGCATCCGGTATTCGGGCCGAAAGTCGTGCCCCCAGTTGCTGATGCAATGGGCTTCGTCGATGGCGATGAACGAGAG
>CAYUJE010000135.1:0-16724 GCA_964444865.1 uncultured Pirellulaceae bacterium
CGGTGCCCACGTAGTTGTGATTGAGGTTGCGAGCATCTTCCATCGAGTATTCGATGACTTTCTTGGCCCGCGGCGTCTGCGGGAGCTTACCCATCGTGACCATCTCGGGGCCGGACTGGACAAGCTTCTCAACTTCCAGGCGAATCTTGCGCAGGTCAACGTCCAGATTCTTCAAAACATTCGCGGCGACCCCCGAGCCTTCCTTGACCAGGCCGAGCAGGATGTGCTCGGTGCCGATGTATTCGTGATTAAACCGCTGAGCTTCTTGATTCGCCAACTGCATTACTTTGCGGGCGCGGTCGGTAAAGCGTTCGTACATGGTTGGTTTCCTTAGGTGCCTGGCGGACGCCGTCGTTCGCAGGGGCGAGTTAAACTTGTGTCCTTACTGGATTGGCAACGCCGTTCATCGTGTTGTCTGTTTTTTCGTTTCCGATTCTCAGTTGGTTTGCTCTTCATTTTTGCAATTGTTCACCAGCGAGCGGTTTTAGCCAAGTGGCAAAGGTCAGGCGGCTGCTTTTGACGAGTGCGTTCGAATGCTATCGGTGCTGTCTTTGAACTCTTTCGTGGTGCGGGTCAATTCTCGTTGTTCGGTTTCGATTTCCATCCGCCAAGCGTGAGCCTGAGGCAGTTCTAATAATTCGGCAAGGTGCTTGCGGGCATCACTGGCTCGACCGATTCGGCGGCAAAGGGTGGCGAGCAGCAATCGGCCTTCACAATCTCCAGGGAAGCGAGCCACAAGTTCCTGCAGGAGACTCTCGGCCTGACTTAGGTGACCTTTCAAATATTCGGTTTGGGCCTGCACCAGCAGGTGGTTGGCATGTTCATCGGGAGGAACCTGCCGAGCCGCTTCCTGGGACAGAAACCTGGCCGTGGAGCGGGCAGCAACCATCCAGAACCATAGCACCGAAACCCAAGCCGCCACGGGAACAACCCAGGGGGCTAGGCTTCGAGACAGCAGTTGCGGCCAAACGAACGTGGTTATTAGGGCAAAATTAAGCAGGCAACAAAATGCCGCTGCTGCTGCCAATCCTCGCCCGCTCCCCCGCAACCAGAGGGGTGCCAGGCCAGGATAAAGCATCCACAGGGCAGTTTTTTCCATCCGAAGCGCTCCGGATTCCGTTCCGTTACTTTTGGCCGTTCTAGGCCGCGAAATTCTAACTCCCAGATACGTACTGGGCAAGGCAAGTTCAAGCCATATTTGGAGTTGCGGCAAATCTGTTGACTCAAATCCCAACCGTTTGCTGTAAGTACCGCAGATGCAACAGATTAACCGTCCCAGGCTGTTCTCGCTACAATGCAAATTCCAGTGCCAAAACTGCCAAATTGGTGCGAATTACGACCCGCAAGCGGATTATTGCAATCAGTGCGCCACCCCGGCGTTTTCCCATGCAAACGAGCCTTCCTGCTGACCGCCTGGTCGCCCTGCGGATTATGGACGCCAATTTCAACCGGGCGACCGAAGCGCTGCGTGTTCTCGAAGAATATTGCCGCTTTGGGCTGGATGATGGCTACCTGACCAGCCGCTGGAAGTTACTGCGTCACTCGCTGGCTGCGATTCAGACTTCTCTACCGGTTGGTGATCTGCTCGCATCTCGAAACACAGCCGAAGATGTCGGGGTCACGGCGAAGACGGATCAGGAACTGAGCCGCACCTCGATTCGCCATGTCGCCCAGGCAAGCTGCAAACGGCTGGAACAGGCGCTGCGCTCCCTGGAGGAGTACGCCAAGGTTTTGGCTCTGCCCTCGGGAGAAATCGAGGCCCTTCGCTATCAGTCCTACACCTTGGAAAAAGCCACTCTTCTGACAGCCGATAGCCAGCAGAAATTGGCGGACGCCCGGCTTTACGTACTGCTGGACGGGTGCGAGTCCGCGGAAACTTTCGAATCAAAAGCGACCGAAATCTGTCGTGCAGGGGCACACATCGTACAACTCAGGGACAAAAAGCTGGGGGATCGCGAACTGCTCGATCGAGCCCGGCTTCTTCGCCGAATCACCCAAGAATCTGGAACGCTATTCATCGTGAACGACCGGCCCGATCTGGCAGTCCTGTCGGCTGCGGACGGCGTCCACATTGGCCAGGAAGAACTGACCATCCAGGATGTCCGCCGCATCGTCGGCCCCGACATGCTCGTCGGACTTTCGACGCACTCCATCGAGCAAGCTCGACAGGCAGTTCTGGAGGGTGCCAGCTATTTCGGCTGTGGGCCCACCTTCCCGTCCGGCACCAAACATTTTGACTCCTTCCCCGGCCTTCCTTTCCTCCGTGAAGTCGCCGCAGAAATCAGCCTGCCGGCATTTGCGATTGGGGGGATTACGCTGGAAAATATGAAGCAAGTTCTCGAAACAAGCATGAGGCGAATTGCCGTGGGAGGGGGAGTGACTGGGGCAAATGAGCCGCGGACCGTCGTGAAAGTACTGCTTAATCGATTGACGCACTGATCCCGAAATGTGCTTCGATTAAGCCATTGCAGGGCGTATGATTAAGCCATCGAACAGAGGATGTCTCAATGCAAGCTCCCGTAACCGTTGAACTCATCGGCGACAACCTTTTTCGTGCTCAAACCACCCTCGGCATTTCCTTTTCCGCCGAAGGGACAACCTCAGAGGAGGCGGTAAAGAAGGTCCGCGAAAAAATTGACCAGCAACTCGCCTGCGGCGGCGAAATTGCAATCCTCTATCCTCCGGAGAAAACCGAGAATCCTTGGCTGCAGATTGCCGGAATCTACAAGGACGATCCACAATTCTACGAATGGCAGGCCGAAATTCAGGAACATCGGCGACTGCGGGACCTGGATGATTCCGCATCATGATTCGCTACGTCCTGGACACAGACATTCTTTCCTTGCTTGAGCGACTCGATTCCACGGTCCTCTGTCACTTGGCGAGCCAACAACCTCTAGAAGTTGGCATCACTGTTATTTCAACTGACGAGCAGATGTCGGCCTGGTTCACTCGGGTTCGACGAGCAAAGACCCCGCAAGACTTGTCCGACGCTTACGGCCGACTCGGAAAATGTGTGCAGTCCTTGTCGCAACTTCCCATTCTGAATTTCACCGTCGGCGCAATATCTCGATTCGAGCAACTCAAGAGGCTTCGACTGGGCGTGACCGGAAACGACCTGCGGATTGCGGCAATTGCTCTCGAATTTGGACGCATCGTGGTTACTCGAAATGTCAGAGACTTCCGGATGGTCTCTGGTCTTACTATCGAGGATTGGTCCAAGCCTTAGCCGAGCCGTAGTCTTCGCCGATCCTGGCAAATCAGGCCTCCCTAACCCCGTTGCCAGCACTCCCCTCTCCCCTATACTACTAAAAGTGTGGATTTGGATTGATTTTCACGCCTGGCTGGGCGGCCAAACGGGGCTGCCGGGGCCTCTTTTTTGCTTCGGCGGCGGCTGAAATGGCTGCCCCTCTGGAAAGGTCTTCGTGAAAGCGGATACCCCTGCTGAGAGCGCTAACTACTTGGCGCGTCATGAGTTCCTGATTCGCCGGCTGCACTCACTGTCCGGCTTGATCCCGGTCGGCGCGTATATGGTGGTCCATTTGCTGACCAACGCCAGCGTGCTCGATAGTGCCGGAGCATTCCAAAAGAATGTCTACATGATCCACAGCTTCGGCAAGATTTTGCCGGTAATCGAGTGGACCTTCATTTTTATTCCGCTCTTGTTCCATGCCATCTTTGGCGTGGTGATCATTCGCGGGGGCCTGCCCAATAGCAGCACCTACAAATACACCAGCAACGTCCGCTACACCCTGCAGCGGGCGACCGGCATGATTGCCTTTGCCTTCATCATGTGGCACGTATTCCACATGCACGGCTGGTTCCATGCGGACTGGTGGATGCACAATGTGGCGGAGCCGCTGGGTGGCGGCAAATTCAAAGCCTTCAACGCGGCTTCGACCGCCGGTGCCGCCCTGCAGGGGCATGTCTTGGTGAGTATTCTCTACGCAATTGGCGTCCTCTCCTGCGTCTTTCACCTGGCAAACGGCATTTGGACCTTTGGCATCACCTGGGGCCTGTGGGTGACTCCGCAATCCCAGCAGCGGGCGAACTATGCCTGTGTTGGCTTTGGCATTCTGCTCGGCATCGTCGGCCTGAGTGCCCTCGGCGGCTTTGCAGCCAAGGTGGACATCGAAGAGGCCAAAAAGATTGAAGAAAAGATGTACAAAGCCAGATTGGCTTCTGGTGAAGTCACCGAAGACAAACACAAGCTCTCCGAGCCCAAGGAAGAGGCCAAAGAAACGGCCGACGCCAAAGCAACCCCTCCGGCCAGTACTGACGACAAATAGCAACTGCCTACTGCCGTCTGCCTTCCGCCTACTTATCATCCTAACCCCTGACCCCTGTCCCCTTCCTCTGAAATGGCTAAGCAACGCGTGATGGTTGTCGGTGGCGGACTGGCTGGTCTGGCTGCCGCGATGAAGCTCGCCGAAATCGGCATCGACGTGGACTTGATGAGCCTCGTTCCCGTGAAGCGCTCGCACAGCGTCTGCGCCCAGGGTGGCATCAACAGTTGCAACGATGTCACGCGGCAGCAGGGGGACACGGAGTGGCTCCATTTTGACGACACGGTTTACGGTGGCGATTTCCTGCAGCATCAGCCCCCTGTGAAGGAAATGTCCTACTGGGGGCCGAAAGTTATTGAACTTCTCGACCGTCTGGGAGTCACATTCAATCGCACGCCGGAAGGCTTTATTGACCGCCGGCGGTTCGGCGGCACGCTCTTCAAACGGACCGCATTTGCGGGAGCAACCACCGGCCAGCAACTGCTTTATGCCTTGGATGAGCAGGTTCGCCGCTGGGAGACGGAAGGGAAGATCAAAAAGTACGAATTCTGGGATTTTCTCGGACCCGTTATCGACGATAACGGCGTCTGCCGCGGCTGCGTGGGACAAGACCTGGTGACGATGGAAATCCGAACGTTCCCTGCCGACGCGGTCATCGTCGGTTCTGGCGGACCGGGTTTGATTTACGGCCGATCCACCATGTCGATGGTCTGCACCGGCTCCGCCGCCAGCCGTTGTTTCCAAGTGGGGGCGAAATTCGGCAATGCGGAATTCATTCAGGTCCATCCCACGGCTATTCCCGGCGCGGACAAACTCCGCCTGATGAGCGAATCGGCTCGCGGCGAAGGGGGCCGCGTTTGGGTTCCCCGCAAGCCGCAGGATTCGCGCGATCCACTGACGATTCCGGAAGGAGAGCGGTACTACTTCCTCGAAGAGCGCTATCCGAAATATAAGAATCTCGTCCCCCGCGATATTGCCACGCGCGAGATTTTTGACATCTGTGTGAACGAAGGCTTGTCGGTCGAGAAGGATCGGCTGGCGGTCTATTTGGATCTCACGCACATTTCCAAGAAGGAACTCGACCGCAAGCTTGGCGGCATTCTCGATATCTACGAGAAGTTCCAGGGTGTCGACCCCCGAACCACGCCGATGAAAATCTTCCCCGCCGTCCATTACTCGATGGGTGGATTGTGGGTCGATTACAAAAAGAGTGCGGACGGAGGGTTGCAGGTCGGCTCGCCGCAGAACCAGGTCACGAATATCCCCGGCCTCTACGCGATTGGCGAATGCGATTATCAGTACCACGGAGCCAACCGCCTTGGGGCCAACTCCCTGCTTTCGTGCATCTTCAGCGGCCTCATCACCGCACCAGGCATCGAAACGCTCCTCAAGGGACAGAAGCAAACCGCAGCCGACCTGCCGTCCTCGCTCTTTGAGAGTGCTGCCAAGCAGCATAAATCCCGCCATGATGCCCTCCTCAAGCGTTCCGGCGGTGGTGAAAACCCGTACCTGATCCACCAGGAACTGGGGGACATCATGACGAAGGCGGCTACCGTCGTCCGCCGCAATGATCAACTCGCCGATGCTCTTAGCAAGGTGCATGATCTTTACGCTCGGGCCAAAAAGTGCTCGCTCTCCGACAGTGGCAATTGGACGAACCAAAACGTCGTTTTCACCAAAGCCCTGATCGACATGTTTCCGCTCGCATTCTGCATCCTTAAGGGTGCGTTGCAGCGGGACGAGTGTCGCGGCGCTCATTTCAAACCGGATTTTGCCATGTCGGGCCTGGCGGCCACAGAACCGGGCGCAAGACGCAAAGAAGCCGAGGCCTGGTGCGACAAGTTTGATGAGAACAACAAGAAATGGCTAAAGTCGTCGGTCGCCAGTTGGACTGGCGACGACGTCGAAATCGCCTATGAAGACGTCGATACCACGCTTATTCCCCCTCGCCCGCGGCTGTACGGCCTGGTTGGGTCGGATGAGATTGAAAAGGTCTGGAAGGAGCGGCAAGCGTTAAAGGACGCTGCCTCTAACGGTAAAGGAAATGGAGCGGCGTCCGCCAAAGCCGTCGCTGCCGCCAAGTAAGTGGGGTAGGCTTCCAGCCTGCCCAGAAACAAGCGTCCAACAAAACACTTATCGCGAATATGTCCCACACACCTAACGGCCACTCCGAATCCGCCACCTCTTCCGATCAGGGCCATGACGGCCACGCTCATTCCTCGCCGGATTCGTTCGAAGTTCGCATTCTGCGGCAAGATGCTCCCGGCCAGCCCAGCTATTGGGAGCGGCACAAGGTGAAATATGAACCGGACATGAACGTGATCAGCGTTCTGCAGCGGATTGCGGCCCGAGCCACGGCGAGCGACGGCAAGAAGGTTGCCCCGGTCGCCTGGGATTGTAACTGCCTGGAAGAAGTCTGCGGCGCATGCACGATGGTTATCAATGGCAAAGTGCGGCAAAGCTGCTCGGCACTGGTCGACAAGCTGCTGGCGGACCGCGCCGGCGAAATCGAACTCCAGCCGATGACGAAGTTCCCCGTCGTTCGCGACTTAGTTGTTGACCGCGGCCGCCTTTTTCGGGCGCTGCAGAAGGTCAAAGGCTGGATTCCCGTGGACGGCTACATCGACATGGGTCCTGGCCCGCGGCAGAGCCCGGCCGATCAAGAAATTGCTTATCCCCTGTCCGAATGCATGAGCTGCGGCTGCTGCCTGGATGCCTGCCCGCAGTACCTTAAGACCGAAGTCGAGCGGCTCGACGGTGAAACCGACGAGCAATTCGAGAGCCGCAAGGCCGCCGCGTACGACAAGGCCTTCATTGGCGCTCATGCCATCAGCCAGGCGATGCTGTTCAATACACATCCCACGGGTCACAACAACGCCGGCGAGCGGCTGGATGCCCTGACAGCTGAGGGTGGCATCCAAGTCTGCGGCAATGCCCAGAATTGTGTCGCCGTCTGCCCCAAAAAGATCCCCCTCACCACCAGCATCGGCCGGGCAGGTCGTGCGACGACGGTGCATTCCATCAAGAAGTGGTTTGGGGCGTAGCGACACGCGGCTCGCGTGTCAGCTTCTTACGTTTGACGTATCCACCGCAATTCAAGCGGACATGAGAGCCGCGTGTCGCTACGGCTATTCCCCCCGAAAATCCAGCGGGTCCAGCCACAACTGCGTCCCGTGCGGCACGGAATCTTCCGTCAGATTCTTCAGCAGGCAGAAGTAACCCTGTTCTCGCTGGGCAGCTTCAAGCGGGCGGGTTATGGCGGCAATAGCCATGGAAGAAGTCCCATCCGGCCGCTTGAGCGTGATCCGGATTCGAGTCACTTGGGCCGTGCGAACCACGAGCGGGACGGGAAACGGATTCTCCACCAGCAGCCACTCTCCGCTGCGGACGCTTTGCACCTGAGTAGCCGTGGTGAGCAGAATCGCGTTCATAGCTTCCATCCTAGCCATCGGCCTCTGGAAAGGGAACAATGCGGTAATGTCCCTCTTCGCCCAGTCGGAAAAACAGAATTTTACCAAGGTCCAGCCGCTGGCGGCCCGGATGCGTCCGGCACGGCTCGATGAGTTCGTGGGGCAGACGCATTTTCTCGGCGAAGGAAAACTCCTCCGCCGGCTGCTTAAGGCGGATCGCCTGGGCTCTGTGATTTTTTATGGCCCGCCCGGCAGCGGCAAGACGACGCTGGCCCGTTTGCTCGCCACCGAGAGCCGCAAGAAGTTCAAGCAGCTCAGTGCGGTGACCAGCGGCGTGAAGGACGTGCGGGAAGTGCTCGATGCCGCTCGCGACGACGTCGCTACCGGCGGCACGCGCACACTGCTCTTCATTGACGAGATTCATCGCTTTAATAAAGCCCAGCAAGACGCCCTGCTTCCAGACGTGGAAGACGGCGTGGTCACGCTCGTCGGCGCGACCACCAGCAACCCCTTCTTCGCCGTCAACAGCGCCCTCGTCAGCCGCAGCCAGACTTTTCAGTTCCAGGCGCTCTCCAAAGAAGACATCACGGCATTGCTTTGGCGAGCGTTGGCTGACAAGTACCGCGGACTCGGCATGCACGAAGTCGTGATGCATGACGACGCCCTTGATTTCCTGGCGGAGGTTTCCGATGGCGATGCTCGGCGGGCACTTTCAGCCCTCGAAATCGGAGTTCTCTCGAGTAATGAGCGGCCGCTGCAGTTCACTAGGGAACTGGCCGAGGAATCGGTCCAAAAAAAGGCCGTGCAATATGATCCCACGGGGGATGAGCACTACGACGCCGCGAGCGCCCTCATCAAGAGCCTCCGTGGTAGCGATCCGGATGCGTCGCTCTATTGGCTGGCCAAAATGCTGGAAGCTGGCGAGGACATCCGTTTCCTCTGCCGCCGGTTGGTGATTTTGGCCAGTGAGGACGTAGGCAACGCCGATCCGCAGGCTCTGCCGCTGGCTGTCGCCGCCATGCATGCCTGCGAGTTCATCGGCCTTCCCGAGGCTCAACTTGCCTTGGCCCAGTGTGTTACCTACCTGGCCTGTGCCCCCAAATCGAATGCCTCGACGATTGCCATCGGTGAAGCCCGGGCCGACGTCCGCGAGAATCGGCTCATTCCCGTCCCGGTCCATCTGCGGGACAGCCACTATGCTGGTGCTAAGCAGTTCGGCCACGGCAAGGACTATGAATATTCGCACAACGCCGAAGGGGGCGTAGCCGCCCAGGACTACCTGGGTGTGGAAAAAACCTACTATCGCCCCGTACCACGAGGATTTGAAGCCGAGTTAGCTACACGATTAGAAGCTATTCGGGCTAAACTTAAGGAAGCCAGGCCGTCGTAAATCACCGCAGGAGAATTCTCATGCGCCGCATTGCTGCCATCACTCTGTTTGCTTTTTTGGCGGTTCCTTGGGGATTCTCTGCCGAGGTTTCTTCTTCGGTTGAGAGGGAATGGAAAGTCGGCACAGATGTCCGCAAAGCGATTGTTTTTGCGCCCGCCAATGCATCCAAGGAGCCGGCACCTCTGGTCTTCGCCTTTCACGGTCACGGCGGAACGATGGGGCATGCCGCTCGGACGTTCGCCTTTCAAAAACAGTGGCCCGAGGCGATTGTCGTTTACATGCAAGGGCTGAACACTCCCGGCAAACTGACCGACCCCGAAGGAAAAAAGAGTGGCTGGCAGCCGGCCCAGGGAGACCAGCAGGACCGGGATCTGAAATTCTTTGATGCCGTCCTGGCTTCGCTTAAGAGCGACTACAAAGTCGATGACAAGAGAATTTATGCCACTGGTCATTCTAACGGCGGCAGCTTCACTTATCTTCTTTGGGCCGCGCGCGGCGATGTGTTTGCCGCCGTCGCTCCTTCCGCCGCAGTTCCTGGGCGGAGCGCCGCCGACCTCAAGCCCAAACCGGCGCTCCATGTCGCGGGAGAAACCGATCCACTGGTGAAGTACAACTGGCAGAAGTTGACCATTGAGCGGATTAAGAGGCTCAACGGCTGCGATGCGGAAGGAAAGGCGTGGGCCAAAGCAGGCGAGTTGACCGGCACACAGTACGCTTCCAGGACCGAAACTCCGTTGGTCGTGGTGATCTCACCAGGCGGCCATCAATTCCCGGCGGAAGCCCCTGGCCTGATCACGAAATTCTTCAAGGAACACGCCAAACACTGACCATTCCCAGCAGGAGCCCTTTCATGGCCGACCTCAAAAACCCCTCGATCATTTTTGCCAAAGGCTTTCTTTTTCTCGGCCTGGGACTGCTCGCTTCAATGTTGATTTTGATGGAAGCGTGGAGCCTGAAGATCTGCCTGCTGCTGGCAATCGCAGTTTGGGCTTTTTGCCGTTTTTACTATTTTGCCTTTTACGTGATTGAACACTACGTGGATCCGCAGTATCGATTCGCTGGCCTGTTTGCGTTCTTTCAGTACCTCCTTCGCAAGCGGTAAACCTAAGTCTCTTACTGCCGCGATGATTCTGACGGCTCCTCGAGCAAGGTTCGCATGAGGGCCGGTACGGCAGCAGCAGCATCCGGGCCAATACGCCCCAGGGCCCGGGCAGCCAACTTTCGCGTGGCTTCGTCTTCGTCATCAAGCAGTCGCGTCAGATCGGAAACAGCATCGCGAGCTTCCGGTCCCATTCGAACCAAGACGCCAGCCGCTTCGCGGCGAATTCGCGGATCGCGATTCTGCAGGGCAGCCCGGAGTTCGTCTACTGCTGGCGGGCCAATCTGGGACAATGCTTCGGCGGCCACTTGTTGCTCGCTGCGCTCTTCAAAAGTTGGCACAATAAGCGCGGCGGGCATGACCTGATCGTCCTGAAGGATTCGAGGGACCGACGCGGATCCATATCCGATTCGAGAGACGGCAGAAAACTTGTCCGCCTGCTTCCGAATCACCTTTTTATGGACAATCGGCTTGGGAAGGCATCCGGAAAACAGTACCAAGGCCAAAAAGACAGGAAATGCGTTAAGAACTACCCGCATTGCCCCATGGTTTCGCAAATTGTCAATAAACGCAGTCATAACGAACTGTCCTCGACTCTTAGTCCCAGCCAGACTGGGAATCCACCGATAATTTTCCGCTTCCTTTAGAATGCCTGCATTTGAGTAGCCTGTCTACGGGCAGCACCCATCCCAACGCCCTTACGGCGGCCTGGCATTGCTGACTGGGAGAAAGTTTGCCGATCGGGTAACTTGGGATTGGGGACCGCGATCGCCCAAAACGACCCGGTTGGGCCAAGATTGTGTTTTCGACGGGTTGTGGGAAGCGATTAGCCGATATTCCCTTGATAGCCCATCTTCGTAGAATCAAAGAACTGACGGCACAAGCACTTATCCCCGGCTCTCATCAATGCCCCAATCTCGCGAAGTTGTCATTACCGGCCTGGGTGCCGTTTGTCCGCTGGGCGTTGGCAAGGAAGCTGTCTGGGCCGCTTTATCTGCCAGCAAAAGCGGAGTGCGCCCGATCGCTGAATTTGCTGGCACGGAACTTCCTTACCGCTTCGGGGGGAAAATCGAAGGATTTGAGCCTAAGGAATACGTGCAGCCTCGCAAAACGCTCAAAGTGATGTCCAGCGAAATTCAAGCAGCCTACTCGGCCGCGATGCTGGCCTTACAGGATGCCGGGTTGGGGAAGGACACAGTCGCTCCCGAACGCTTGGGGGTGGTTCTTGGGAGCGAGATGCTCTACGGTGAATTGCCCGAATTGGCTGATGCCTATCGCCTTTGCGTCGTCGACGGAGTTTTTCAACACGAACTATGGGCGGAACAGGCGATGAAAAATCTGTTTCCGTTATGGATGCTTAAGTATCTGCCCAACATGGCGGCTTGCCACATTGGCATCGCCAGTGATGCGCGTGGCCCAAACAATTCCGTGGTCGAAGGAGGGGTCTCCAGTTTGCTCGCGTTGCTGGAAGCTGCTCAGGTGATCATTCGCGGACATGCTGACGTAATGATTTGTGGCGGCAGTGGCTCAACTTTGACGATGGGGGCAATTGCCTTTCGCGGCCATGGCCAGCTTACACAGTGGCGTGGAAATCCGGAGGAAACACCCCGCCCCTTTGATGCCCGACGAGACGGTACTGTCATTGGTGAAGGTGCCGGAATGTACCTCTTGGAATTGCGCGAGCATGCGGAAGGACGCGGCGCCAAGATTCTCGCCAGGTTCCTTGGTGGCAGTCGCCTCTTTGAACCCGCCGTCGCAGGTCAGGTTCCTCGCGGGACGGCAATTGCCGGGACGATCACCTCGGCGCTTGCCCATGCCAATCTAAAGCCATCGGACATCGGATTTGTCAGCGCGCATGCCAGCGGCAGCGTGCAGGGCGATGCCTTGGAGGCCCAGGCCATTGAGCGGACGCTAGGGCAGGTTCCTGTGACGGCGTTTAAGAGTTATTGCGGAGACACCGGTGCCGGCAGCGGGGCGGTGGAACTTGTCGCCAGCATTTTATCGCTACAGAATGCAACCATCCCGGCCACCTTGAATTACGCTCAGCCCGACAAAGCCTGCCCAGTCAATGTCGTCAGGGACGTGCCGCAAGCCTTGAAAAAGCCGGTGATGATGGCGTTGAACCAGTCTGAGACCGGCCAGGCGGCAGCGGTGCTACTTGGATCGCCCTAGTTCTTAGGGAACGGCGCGAAAGGATTCGAATCATGTCCAGGAAAAAACACCTTCAAAAATCTCAAACGGCACCGGCCAAGGCACCGCCTCCGGCGGAGACTGCCGCCGCGGCTAGCCCCTATTTGCCAGACACTCATCCGCCCCTCAAGTATCCCACGCTGCTCGCGGTCAGCGTAATTCTATTCGTAGTCTGGTTTCTGTTCCTGCTGATGGCGGCTCTTTCCCGCTGAGATTTCGGCAGTCGGGAACGCGTCCTTTATCGCCTTGTGCCACCTGGTTTTTTCAGCAACATTTGCTGGGCCTTTCGAATGCCGGCGGCGAGCTGCCCGACTTCGTCCTGGGTGTTATACAAATAGAAGCTTGCTCGGCAGGAAGCTGGGATTCCGAATCGCTCATGCAACGGCATGGCACAGTGGTGCCCCTCGCGAACAGCAATTCCTGAGACTTGATCGAGCAGAACGGCAATGTCTTTGGAATGAATTCCTTCCAGGGTGAAGGAGACGGTCCCCGATTTCTTTTCCGGTGCTGGCCCAAAAATCCGTAGCCCATCGATCTTCTCAAGCAACTCATGCGCCTGGCGGGCGAGTCGCTGCTCGTGGGCGAATATCTCGTTCAGGCCAATTCTTTGCAAGTACTCAATCGCCGCTCCCAGCCCAATGGCGGGCACGATAGGGGGAGTTCCGGCTTCAAACTTGGCCGGCAAATTGGCTGGCGTAAAGCCATCCAAAGTCACCGTGCGGATCATGCTTCCTCCACCGAGAAATGGGGGCATCGCCTCCAATAGTTCCTCGCGACCGTACAGGATCCCCACGCCACTGGGGCCGAGCATTTTGTGCCCGCTGAAGGCCACAAAGTCGGCATCCCACTCCTGGACATTGATCGGCTCATGAGGAACGCACTGGGCAGCGTCAATCAATATCTTGGCCCCCACGGCATGGGCCTTCTCGCAAAGGTTTTTGACGGGGTTGATCGTTCCCAGCACGTTCGAAACCGCGGTTACTGCCAAGATTTTCGTCCGCTCCGAAAGCAGCCCGTCCAAAGCCGCCAGATTTAGCTCAAATCCGTCCGTTACCGGCACCCAGCGGATGACCGCTCCCGTTCGCGCCGCCAATTGCTGCCAGGGAACGATGTTCGAATGATGCTCCATCACGGTCAGCAGGATTTCATCGCCGGTCTTGAGGTTCGCGTCTCCCCAGCTTCGGGCCACCAGATTGATTCCCGCCGTGGTGCCGGAAGTAAAAATGATTTCATGGGTGCTCTTTGCACCAATCAAGCTCCGCGCCGCTTCGCGGCTGGCTTCGTAAAGAGCCGTTGTCTGGGCGCTAAAACCGTGGCCACTCCGATGAACGTTGGCGTAGCAGGTCTCGTCGACCCGCTTCATCGCCTCAATCACCTGCCGCGGCCGCTGGGTGCTGGCGGCGTTATCGAGGTAGATGATCGGCCGGCCGTTCTCGCCAGGAGCGGAAAGGATGGGAAAGTCGCGGCGGATTTCCTCGATGTTGAAAGTCGGCATCAATCATCAGTTCTTTCGAAAGGTCAGGCTGCTAAGGCCTGCTGGGCAAGGGACTGGATTCGCTTCACCATCGAATGCAAGCCGTTGCTCCGCATGGGGCTCAAAAACCGCGTCAATTGCAGCCGCTTGAAAACATCGTCAATCGGATAGGCCAGGATTTCCTCGGCTGTTCGGCCCGAATAGGCAGCGAGCAGAACCGCCACGATTCCTTTGACAATGATGGCATCGCTGTCCGCTTCAAACTTGATGGCATCGGGACGCTCCTCGTCGGGGCGGGCAATCAGCCAGACATTGCTCTGACACCCTTGGACCCGGTTGGGTTCCGTCTTGTGCTGGGCATCCAGCCCTGGCAACGCCTGTCCCATCTCGATCAGGTACTGCATCTGGTCGGTAGGATCGTCCAGATCTTCAAAGTCTTCGCAAATTTCTTCAATCTTCATGAAACAATACCGCCCATCCCTCACACAAAGGTCTTGATCTGAGCCCGGCCGCGAAGTTGCAGGGTCTCCAGCACCCCTTCGACAATCCGCCTGCTGTTGTCGCCATCCAGCAGCAGCAGGTCGATATAGCTCTGCCGCAGGCCGATAGCGCCCCCTAGAGTGCGACCACTGTCTTCTCTTTCCAACGCCTCGCTGAGAGCGTCCTCGATATTCGCCCGAACGTCGACTTGTTGACCATCGGGAAACACAGAGCCGTCTATCGCCAGGTAAGCGAGTTGCGCACCGGTCCCTGCGAGCGGATCCTCGTCAAGCTTTCCGTCATTGCTCAGGAATTCCTCCAGAACCGAACCAATGCACGTGCTGCCGGCCACCGTGTCACCCCGAGGGGTATCACTCTGGGTGGGAACCTGGTAGCCCGTATAAGCCTCAAGGGGTGAAAGTTTCTTCCACTGGTAATATTCACTCGCCTTCTCGATCATCGCGGGAAGTGCGGCGAGCGTAATAGTCCCTGGGGCGGCGGAAATCGGTTCAACCTCGATCTTCCCCAACCACATTTCCGTGCCGAATTCGCCGAGTGCCTCGTCGAGCAGCAAAAACAGAATTTGATAGTGGTGATCGGCGGGAACATTCTGCAATGCCGGATGCCAGGCGACGATGTCGATCACTTGATGTTCTTCATTCACGGATGTTTTGACGAGGAAATTATCCGTGTCGACGCTCTCTCCTCCCCCCACCGCGATCGCGATTCCGTCCATCTTTCCTGGCTGGCGGGAAGCGTAAAATGTCCACCGTGGAATCTGCGACGCTTGCGAGTGCCAGAATTCCGCCAGCAACTGCTTCACGAACTTCCCTTCGCCGCTCACGGTAAAGGAGTGCCCCCCGTTCTCTCCCGGTCCAAAGACCCAAGCCAGATGCGGCAAAAGCTTATCACAAACCTTGCTGACTTCCGGTGCCAAGGATTCACACTGGCCGGACTCAATCGTCTGATAGAAACGATCGGCAACCTGCGGAAACCACCGCCAGAATTCAGCGACGTTTTCCTTAAACGTCGGCTGCGGCTTTTTTTTCCCAAATCCAAATACCATGTTCAGGCCCATTCTGTCATTTGATAATGGGGTTTGCCCTAGTACTAATTATACGCGACGCGTCCCTTCCTTCGCAGGGCGGATGCGGCACGTTGCCTCGACTGATAGACTTCGTTTCAGGGCACCTGTGAGAACTACTTTTTCCAGAAGACCATGAAACTGCATGCACTCAGCCGTTTGGCAGTTGTCTCGGCGCTCCTAGCGGCAGCCGACTTGGTTTCCGCTGACGAGAAGCCGCAAAAACTGACAATCGCCACCTGGAACCTCGAATGGTTCTTCGACCAATACACTGGCGATAACAGCGCCGAACTGGCCAAGAAACAGTCCGCTCCCACCCGCGAGGACTGGGACTGGAAGCTGGCCGGCGTCGCCAAGGTGATCAGCGAGATCAAGCCGGATATTTTGGCCCTGCAAGAGGTCGAGAACCGGCGGGTGCTGTTTTACCTGAACCAAAAGCTCAAGAGCGATTACGGCCTCAACTACCGCATCGCCTTCGTCGAAGGAGAGGACTTCTTCACGGAGCAAAACGTGGCCATCATGGCTCTTTCTGGGCTGACAGGTTACGGGCGGAAGGAACGAACGAAAGAGCAGTTTGAAGAGAACAAGCTGGCCAAGGACAAAAAGTTTTACCCCCTCAACAAGCACATCGTGGCCGACTTTGAATGGGGCACGGGAGGAGAGAAGGAAAAGCTCACCATCATCAACCTGCATACGCGGGCCATGTCCAACGGCGCGGAAATTCGCAAGCGACAAGCCCGGCTGACGCGGGAATGGATGAAAGAGCACATCGCCGCCGGGCAAAACTTCATCATCCTGGGAGACCTCAATTCCGATGAACTTGCGGACGCCACGACGAAGGACGGGGACATGGGCATTTTTCTCGGCCTTGATACACCATCACCGGAAGACGACTTGTTTGACACTCACCTCAAACTCTCGGGAGAGGTTAAAGCCTCGCATCTCAACAACATGCAGTACGACCGCATCCTCTGCACCGACGCCTTGATGAAAGACGACCCCAATCGATCGGACCTGGTTTTCAAGTCTAGCGTCATCCGCCGCGATCTCGTCATCCGTGGCCGAGAGCAGGATAAGGACCACATGGACATCTTCTGGCAGATACCCCAAGACGAGCGGGATATCAGTGACCATTACCCACTGGTGGCGGAGTTTGAGGCGAAGTGAGGAGGTAGGGCAGTGGGCAGTGGGCAGAAAAATGCGTCTCGCGAGAGTATTTTGTACTCAGTAGATTTTTGTGTCTCATCATCGCCAAGGAACTTGCAATGAACTCCCTACTTATCCGCTCGATCATCGTTTCTCTTTTCTTAC
>CAYUJE010000136.1:0-16673 GCA_964444865.1 uncultured Pirellulaceae bacterium
CGGTTGCTTCGTCATCGCCTTAGCAAGTCTGGCCGTTGTTGGCTGTGGTGGGTCCGGTCCTAAATCCACGAAACAAACTGTCGCGGCAAAGACGGAGTCGGCGGATAAAGCTCCGAAAATCACGCCTTCAGCCAACCCTAAGCGGCTGACGACACCACTGAGCAAGCCGGCCGAGCAGCCCATTGCCGCGCCACCTCTTTCTAGCGGTCCTCCTCCACTGCCACCTTCGCGGAATGAGAAGAAAGAAGGGACGCTCACCGATCTCGTCAATCAAGCCACGGCTGCGGAGTTTCGTTTGCCGGAGATTGATCAGGCGAAGGTCGCTGCGGCCGGCATCCGCAAACTCAGCGGCAAGCATTTGACCATCTATACCGATTTGCCTGCCGACCCGGCGGTGGACGAACTCCCCAAAGTTTTCGATCTCGCCCTGCCGCAGTGGACCAGGTATTTCGAACTCGACGACAAGACGGCCGACGATTGGAAAGTCAACGGCTATCTGATGAAGGACAAGGAAAAGTTTGCCGACGTCGGCCTGCTCCCCGACAATCTGCCGCCGTTCCTGCATGGCTTTCAGAGGGGTGGCGAATTCTGGTGGTACGACCAGCCCGGCGCGTTCTATCGTCGTGAACTGATGCTCCACGAAGGTACGCACGCCTTCATGATGCGCTACTTGGGAGGCATGGGTCCGCCTTGGTACGCGGAAGGGATGGCTGAATATCTCGGCACGCACAAGTGGGAAGGGGGCGAACTGACGCTTGGCTACAATCCGCGGACGAAGGAAGAAGCACCGTTTTGGGGCCGCGTGAAAGTTATCAAGGAGGAATACGCCAAGAGCCGCGGGATGCTGTTGCCCGATATCTTTCGTTACGATGCCCACGCCCACCTCAAGACCGAGCCCTACGGCTGGTGCTGGGGAGCGGCCCTGTTTCTGGACAATCATCCGCTGACGCAAAAGGCCTTTCGCGAATTGCGTCTGAAAGCGGGGGACCGCTCCATTGATTTTTCGGAAAACCTTTTCAAAGAGCTGCAGCCGAACTGGCCGGCAATTCAAGAAGACTGGCAGCTCTTCATTGTCAATTTGGATTACGGCTATGACGTGGCCCGCGGGGCGGTGGTTCGCAAAACCGACGTTGCCCCGCTTCCGGCGGCGGGTGCCACGGTCACTATCGCCGCCGACCGCGGCTGGCAATCGAGCGGCTTTGCGGTGGAAGCGGGAAAGACCTACAAAATCACCGCTTCCGGACGCTACCAGGTGGCAAAAGAGCCGCAGCCCTGGCCCTGCGAACCCGGCGGCATCACCATCCATTATCATCGGGGCAGGCCACTGGGGATGTTGCTGGCAGCCGTCGGCGACGTGACGTTCGACAAGGATACGATTACGCCGCTGGCCAATCCAACTGCCGTGGGGACACTGTCGGAGATCACGCCCGTGATTGCGGGCACCCTGTACCTGTCGATCAACGAAGGTGCTGCGGGATTGGGAGATAACGAGGGAAGCGTCACCGTGCAGATTGAACTCAAAGACAAATAACCGTGCCCAAGACCTCTTCCACACTCGATCTCGTCGATTGGCTCGCCAATTCCGGCGTGCTCAACATGCGAGAAGCCCACGCGCTTCGCCGCAGGTGCGAGGAACTGGGAAGCGGAGTCGAATTTGAGCAGATCATTGCCGGGCTGCTCGCACAAAAAAAGCTCACGAAGTACCAGGCATCGGAGATTCGAGCCGGTCGGCATGAGGAACTGGTTCAGGGAAACTATCTAATCCTGGATTTGATCCGCTCCAGCCAAATGGGAGTGGTCTACCGCGCCCAGCAGATGGCTCTGCACCATCTCGTCGCGCTCAAGATTCTGCCGGAACACGTCGCCCGCGCGCCCGATGCGGAAGCTCGCTTTCGCCGCGAGGTGGAAGCGATCGCCCGACTCAAGCACCCGCGGATTGTGGCCGCCTGCGATGCCGGTCGAATGGGGCGAACGCTTTATCTGGCGATGGAGTTCATCCAGGGGGAAAACTTGGGGGATTATGTCCGCCGCCGAGGCAAACTGCCGCTTCGCGATGCGGTCCGCTGCATTGAGCAGGCGGCTGAAGGCTTAGCTGCCGCCCACGCAGGAGGAATTGTCCATCGGGACGTGAAGCCCAGCAACTTGATGCTCACGACCGAGGGAGAAGTTAAAGTGCTAGACCTCGGTCTTGCGCGGTTCCTATCGGAAGAGAAGAGAACCGACAACATGACGGCCAGCGAGGATTTAACAGGGGAAGGACTGCTGGGGACGATTGATTTCATGGCTCCCGAACAGTCCCGCGATAGCCGCAAAGTGGACCATCGGGCCGATATTTATGGTCTTGGCTGCACGCTTTATTACCTGCTGTCGGGGGCTCCGCCAACGCCGCCAGGAGATTGGCAAGCGAAGCTAACCTGGCATGAATCCGCCCCGATTCCTCGATTGCGGATTGTCGCCCCGACTGCTCCCAAGGAGTTGCAGGAAGTTTTTGACAGGATGATGGCTCGCGACGTGCGCCAGCGATACCCGAGTTGCGACGAATTGCGGGCTGATCTTCAGAAACTCCTTTCGCAGGGTGAACGAGAAACGCCGGGAACGCTTCGCGTTGGCGCTGCCGTAGCCGATTGTCCGACTGCATCGATTGACGACTTTCAGACCCGGGTTGTCAATCAAGCTCAAACAGACACCCTGGGGGACTTCGAGTTGCCGATTGTCAACACTTCCTCGCCCCCCAAGTCTCAGCCCCCCGCCCGCCCATCTCGCCGCAAACCGTCGCCGCTCTTCATGGGTATCGCAGGGGGCGTCGGTGTCGGTGTCGTCATCTTGGGCTTGGTGTTCCTGGTCATGATGTTCATGAAACAGGATTCAACGAAGACCACTGCCGGAAATCAGGGGGTAAAGCCGTCCCCTGCGAAGAAGCGACGCCCGCCCTCTGTGGCGACTAATTTTCCCATCGGCACTGGGCTTCAGCCTACGGTTAATGCCCCACAAGGAATCAATTGGAACCAGGAGTTGAAGGCAGAAGTTGATCGCATCTTTCCTCGCGGTGTGGAAAGTGAAGCCGGTCGGAGTATCTATAGCGATGTGGATACTTGCATGGAACAGTCTTTGGACAGCGACTGGTTTATTGGCTCCGGTCTCACGACAAATAGGCAAGCGATGCAAGTTCAAGTGCGGCAGGGAAAGTTCTTCACCGCCCCCATGGAAGAGGAACTGGTAAGGGGAGAGGAATTGCAACCCCAATCGATCCATCGTTCCGCTGATGCGCGCCTGCGACTTCGCAGCAGACAGGTCATGACAATCACAGATGCACAGATTTCCTTGATTCCACAGAAAGATGGCTCCCAGCGAGTCCAAGGCCGGTTATTTACCGAGGTTCTCAAGGACATTCCCCTCGACAGTGTTTCCATCGTTTTAGAAAGCGTGCGCAATGTAGGTAACGAGGAAGGAACGCAGCAACTGTATGCCCCCCTCGATTTAATCAAAACCGAAGGAGGCTGGCACGTCATCAACCGTCCCGGAACGCCCACTCCTTTCGACAGCCGCTTCAGCTATCGCCTCTACTTAATGGGCTGGAGTTGGAGCCCCAAACCGGGCTTCTTTCGATTGACTCAGGAGTACCAAGGAAGGTTTTTGAATTCGGACACCATGAGCGAATAGGAAATTCCGCATGCTGACGAAAACCCTTTCCGCTGCGAGTGCGGTCCTTCCGTTTCTGGTTGCACTTTCCGCTCTGGCCGCCGAGAAGTCCGCTCCATCTCCGCCTCTCGTCCTTGAAAAGGATACAGTGCTCGACCCAGCTAAGACGTATGGCCGAATTGTCATCAAGGCCTCGGGCATCACGATTGACGGAAAAGGTGCCAGCGTTGTCGGCGCGACCGAAGGGGACCCCAAAGCCTTTCAAGAGACCGGGATCTCTGCCGAAGGGGTTTCCGGGGTGACGCTGAAAAATGTAAAAGCGAAGGGCTGGAAAACCGGCCTGACGGTGAAGAACGGCGAGAAGTGGACCGTCGAAGGCTGCGACTTCTCCGACAATTTCCACGACCCCAAATTCGGTTGGGGAGAGAATGGCCGGCGCGGGGGCATTGTGTTCACTGGCGTCAAGCAAAGCAAGCTCCTGAAGAACAGGGCGAACAATGTCTGGGATGGCTGTGTCCTGGTGGACTGCGACGAAAACCTGCTCGAGGGGAACGACTTCTCGCACACCTCGAATACCTGCCTCAAGATGTGGAATTCAAGCGGCAACATCATCCAGGACAACATCCTCAGCCACGGCATCCGCAAGGATCCTGGCGAAGTTCATGCCCGCGATTCCACCAGTGTGCTTATCGAGAGCGGCAGCAACCGCAATCGCTTCCTAAGGAATGACTGCACCTATGGCGGTGACGGCATCTTCATTCGGGTCCTCAACGGCTGGGTCAGCACCGACAATTATTTTGAGGAAAACGACTGTTCCTACGCCAACAATAACTGCGTCGAGGCTTGGTCGCCGCGGAACACCTGGGTCCGGAACAAAGCCAACCACGGCAGTTACGGCTTCTGGCTCGGAGCGTCCGACCAGAATGTCCTCATCGGCAACGAAGCCTCGTTCAATGGATTGAAGGACGGTAACCACAACTCGCCGCACCTGCCCGACAACGGCCATGCCGGCATTGTGTTCATGTTTGGGCCGTCGAGTCATACGGTGCTTCGCGGGAACAAATGCGAAGGAAATAATGGGGCGGGAATCGCGGGGATTGGCGACCAGGAATCCAAGGGGAAGAAATGGAAGGCGTTTCACTGGGTTGTCGAATACAACAAGCTTTTGAAAAATCGCTGGGGCGTCTATCTGGAGAACGCGGACTTCATCGATGTGGCCGCGAACGAGTTCGATGGCAACAGCAAAGAAGACATCCATGAAGGGGAAAACGTCACACACCTCGTAAAGCATCCTCGCACGCTGATCTCCGGACCACGGCCTAGAGTCGAACTCCAGGGACCGACAACAGCCGTCGTGGGCAAAGCCACGTTGTTTACTGCAACCATACCACCGTTATCGCCAAAGAAGGACCTCAAATACCGCTGGCAAGTCGAGCCCTCGGGGTTTGAGGGAGATTCACGCCAGTTTGAACACATCTTCACAGAGCCCGGCTTTCAACGAGTGGCGTTGACGGTGACCAATGTGGACCTCTCCGAACTCGCCTGGCGAGACCTTTATATCGTGGAAAACATCCTCGAAATCGGCACCGACAAATCCACGGACGGCTGGAGTTGGAATGACCCGGGTTCCAAAATCAATTTTGAAATGGATTCCAAGAACAAGCTGCTTGGCGAGTCTTCGTTGCTCGCCAAAATCAATCCTTACAGCGGCGGCCGGGTAACGCTCGTCCACAAGCTGCCCAAGGACGGCGTTTCGCTGGCGGACAAAAAGCACCTAGTTTTCTGGCTCAAGACCCGCAACGAAAACGTCCCCGCCTGGCAGGATGTAAACCCACCCATCACTCTCCGCGGCAGCGGCGATGAAAAGATGACGCTCACTCCGGTCAAGGACTTCCTCAGCCAGCCGTCGTACAACGAAGCCCGCGAAGGGTGGACCTACTTCGCCGTGCCGCTGGCGGGGAACGACGAATGGAAGAAGGAGGGCGAACTTCCCGCCACGCTCCGCGCCCTGGAAATCGGCTTCGATTCCTGGGGTGCCCCGCCACTGTTCATCTGGATTGACGGGCTGGGGGTAAAGTAAGGGGTCGGGAAGGGTTTTCGCCGCGAAAACCCCTCCCGACCCCGTTCTCATAACCACTTCGGTTCCCGCTTCTCCAGAAACGCCGTCAGTCCTTCCACGGCGGCAGCGGTCGTTCTCGCCGTGGCGCTCGCGGCCGCTCCGGCGGAAATCTGCGATTCGATGCTCTCGCCAATCGTCTCATGGAGCAGCCGCTTGGTAAGTTGAATTGCCTCTGGGGCGCTTTTGGCGATTTCGCCGGCCAGTTCCTGCCCACGCACCCAAAGCAGGTCTCCCTTTACAATCTCGTGAATCAGCCCAATTCTCCGTCCCTCTTCGGCATCGATCGTCCGCGTGGTGAGCAGCAAGTTCGAAGCCTGCGACGATCCGATCCGAAACACGAGGAGTGGCGAAACGATTCCCGCCACAATTCCCCGCCGCGGTTCCGGCAAGGCGAACTGGGCTTCGTGCGCGGCGAGTACCAAGTCGGAAGCACAGACCAACCCCATTCCCCCCGCCACAGCGGGTCCGTTCACGGCCGCAATGATCGGCTTGGGGAAGTGCCGCATCTGATTGATCAGGTCGCGATAGGCATTGGCGTCCTCATACCACTGCTCCCAGGCTTCCCGCTCAGGCAGTTTCGCAGTCTCCTGCATCTCGACCAGGTCCATGCCGGCACAGAAGGCCGTTCCCGCACCCGTCAAAATCACGGCTCGGACCTTTCGCTCCTGATGCAAATCTTCGAAGGCCTGCAGCAGATCCGCCATCATCTGCCGCGTCAGCGCGTTCCGCTTGTCGGGCCGGCTGAGGATGATGGTGGCGGAAGGGAGGTTTTTTTTGATGACGATGGACATGGGCGTGAAGTCGGAGAGAAGTAGAGACGGAGAGAACTAGAGTAATCATAGCAAATCGAATTCCCCGACTCTTTGTCTCTCCTTCTCTCCTTCTACTCCACCGCTTCCACCACCAGCACCAAATCCAGGAGCGCCGTCCCCAGCAGCTTTCCCTGCGTATCAATTCGCAGGCTGCGACTGGCTCCGCCGGCGAGGGCGTCGTAGAGCAGGAAATTGAGGGCCTGAACTTTGGGAAGCTCGAAACGCTCGACGCGGGTGACGCCGAGTTCGCGGAAGTAGTCTTGCACCCGCACAGCCGTCAGACGGCTGACGAGGATTTCGTAGGCGTCCTCGTTCCGGGCAATCACGCCGATGTTGGCATGGTTCCCCTTGTCGCCGCTGCGGGCGGAAGCGAGCTCGCTCACTCGGACGGTCTTCTTTGCGGCACTCATATTGGTTTCCAGAATGGGGTCGGGAGGGGTTTTCGCGGCGAAAACCCCTCCCGACCCCTTACCACTCTTTCGCCTTGCGCACTTCCACTTTCGCCTCGACCAGTTCTCTTGGCACCAGTGTCGGCCAGTAGGCAAACACGGGGCGCACTTGCGGCCGGCCGGAGGCATAGCCGGCAAGGCCCGCGGGTCCACTGGTGATCAGCGGGGAAAATTCCTTACTGAACCGCTCGACTGCTTCCCGTCGCGGATCATGAGCCGTCACCCGCAGCACCACTTCCCCTGGGGGCTGATACTTGCGCCAGAACCAGGCACCGGGAACGCCGGCTCCCGCGCCGAGAAATTCGATGTTCGTGCGGGCCAGCTTGAAACCCGCCTGCTCCACTTTCTTCAAAATGATTTCTCCGCAGGCTCTCGCCTTCTCGACGGAGTCCTGCCCATAGACGAGGAGTTGTCCGCTCGCCATGTAGCCGTCACGATAGGCGAGCGAAACTTTGTAAGTATCCGTCGCTGGCCTGCCCGTTGCGCCGCGGACGGCGACACGATCCTTCCCAACCTCTTCGACCTCCACCGTGGTGAAATCGCAATCCACATCGGGCGTCAGGTAATGACGTGGATCGCCGATTTCGTAAACGAGTTGCTCAATCACCGTCCGCCGATTGACGCTGCCGCCGCTCTTCTCAGGCTTGGTGATGAAGGTTCCGCCGTCCTCGGAAAGCTCCGCAATCGGATAGCCGACATCCACGAGATCATAGTTTTTCCAGTCCACGCTGTAGCCGCCAGTGACCTGCGCTCCGCATTCAATCAGATGCCCTGCCACGCTCGCCGCAGCCAACTTATCCCAATCATCCCATTTCCAGCCGAACTCATGGATGGCAGGACCCAGGGTGAGAGAGGCATCTGCCACGCGGCCTGTGATAATGATCCTCCCGCCGCGGGCCAGCGCTTCCGCAATGGGCCGTGCTCCCAAATAGGCGTTGGCGGAAACGACGGCGGATTTGAGACCACCGGCGTTCAAAGCGGAAAGCGGTTCGCCCGTATCGAGATTCTTAAACTCGCACCCCGCCGCCATCAGTTCCTCCAGCCGCGGCAGCAGATCGTCGCCCGTGACTACCCCCAGCGGCAAATCTCCCAGGCCGGCAGCCGCCAGGATTTTGGCCCCTTCCTTGGCACACGCCGCCGGGTTCATCCCTCCGGCGTTCGTGATGATTTTGAGCTGCGGTTGCCTGGCCAGCGGCCTCGCCAAGGATGACAAAACTTCCAAAAAATCAGCGGCATACCCTTCAGCCGGGTTCTTTTCCCGCAATCGGGCCAGAATGGAAAGAGTCAGTTCCGCCAGGTGCTCCAGAGTCAGATAATCGACCTGGGTCGATTCCACGAGCCGGCGCGGGGCGTCCAGATTATCCCCCAAAAAACCGGCGGCATTGGCGATGCGAAGCGGCACTTTTCCCCTGAATCCCTTCTGCCGGCGGCCCGTGGTGGCGTTGATAGGTTGCACCGGCCCCTTTATATTAGTGGATTCGATGGTGCGGACATATTGCACTCATCAATTAGCAATCAGCACCGCGAAATTCCTGGAGCCCAGACGACCATGCCCATCGACAAGACCCTGAAAGTAAAAGCCGGCGGTATCAAGAACCGTAACGTCCTCAAGCGTGCCGAGCGAATCGAAAAACTCAAGGAACTCGAAAAGTTCCAGCCGGGAACCAGCGTTTTGGGGCTCCCCAAAGTTCGCGTCATCAAGATCGCCATGAAGAAGAAGAAAAAGAAGGCCGAAGAAGGTGCCGAAGGTGCCACTCCTGCCGCAGGCGGAGCCAAGCCGGCTGCCGGAGCCAAGCCCGCCGCGGGTGCCAAGCCGGCTGGTGGCGCTAAGAAGTAGAGTTTTCCTAAACCAGCCCGACGCGCAAGCGAGGGAGAGCGATTCCGCCGCTTGCGGAGCACAGTTCCCTCGCTTGCGCGTCGGGCTGGTGGTCCTTTCCAAGACCGCTCCCCATGCGCTTCAAACTCGAATATGGCCGCACGGGGTTGGAAGTAGATCTTCCCGCGGAGCGGATCGTTCGCACGCTTAAGTACAAGGATGCTCCGCCACTGCCGGACCCTGTCGGCTCGCTGGCGGAAATGCTGGCCAGTCCAATCGGCTCGCCGCCCCTCGCGGAAGTGGCTCGCGGCAAGAAGTCGGCCTGCATCGCCATTTGCGACATTACCCGCCCAGTCCCCAACGAGCTGATATTGAAGCCCGTCCTCCGGACGCTGGAAGAGGCGGGTATCGCGAGGCAGAACATCACCATCCTGGTCGCCACCGGTCTGCATCGGCCCAATCTGGGAGAAGAACTCGTTGAAATGGTCGGCCCGGAAATCGCGGCTAATTACCGGATCGAAAATCATTACGGCCAGGAACTGGACCAGCACACCTATCTCGGCCAAAGTCCGCGCGGCGTCCCCATTTGGATCGACAGCCGCTTTGTCCAGGCGGATTTGAAAATCACCACTGGCCTGATTGAGCCTCACCTCATGGCCGGCTTCTCCGGCGGACGGAAGCTCATCTGCCCCGGCATTGCGGCTTTGGAGACGGTCAAGGTCTGGCACGGGCCGCAATTCATCGAGCACCCCAATGCCGATTGCGGTATTCTCGACGGCAACCCGGTCCACGAGGAAAACACCTGGATCGCCCGCCGTACCGGTTGCGATTTCATCGTCAACGTCGTCATCGACAGCGAGCGCCGGCCGCTCAAGTGGGTTGCCGGAGACATGGAAGCCGCCTTCCTCGACGGGGTCCAGTTCGTCAAAGAGGTCGTCCGCGATACGGTTGCCGAGCCGGTGGATATCGTCGTCACCAGTTGTGCCGGCTATCCGCTCGACACCACGTTCTACCAGTCGGTCAAAGGGATGACCGGGGCACTCCCCATCGTCAAGCAAGGGGGAACCATCATCGTCGCCGCCAGCCTCAGCGAAGGCATCGGCAGCCCCCAGTTCGAACAACTTTTTCGCGACCACGCCAGCCTGGAAATCTTCGTCGAGCGCATCCTCGGCAAAGACTACTTTGTGATGGACCAGTGGCAACTCGAAGAGTTGGCCAAAGTCCGCCGCAAAGCCAAGGTAAAAATGGTCTCGGGCGGCATCTCCCCCGAAATCCTCTCCGGCCTCTTCGTCGAGCCCGCCTCCACGGTCGAAGAAGCCGTCGCCGCCTCCCTGGCGGAATATGGCCCGTCTGCCACGGTTGCCGTGATTCCCAAAGGGCCGTACGTTTTGGCGCAAGTGGCTTAAAGCAACTGCGATTGAAGCCCTGACTCGCCAGAAAAGAAAATCGCTCGCTGATGAGCGATTGGGCAAGCACTTTCCCGGCAGGCGATTCCACCTGCCGGGACGAAAAGTGTCGGCACTTCCTCGGACGCGAGCCTAGTTCAAGTCCGATCCACCGGGGGCGTTGCGGTCGGGTGCCTTGTCGAAAAGCAGGCCGAGACCAAAGAAGGCGTCAGCACCGGCGGAATTGAGCCCGCTCAAGCTGCCAAGTGCGGGGGTCGTTCCCCAAGCGAGTTCGCAACGGCCGGAAGCCTAGCGCAGCCCCAGCAGTTTGTGTGTTTGCAGACTCAGACGCCACTGCGGGTGGGCGAGGCAATACGCGACTGCCTGGCGAGTGTTTTCCGCCAGGTTCGGTCCGTCCATTGGCTGGAGGAAGAAGTGCCGGAAATCCAGGGGGGCGTAGAACTCCGGCTCGGCACCGGGTTGAGGGTAGATCAGCTTTAATTCGTCTCCGGACTTCACGATCAGTTCTGTGTTTGCTTTCGGGCTGACGCAGAGCCAGTCGATTCCGGCGGGGATGGGCCGGGTGCCGTTGGTTTCGACCGCCACTTCCAGGCCGAGGGCATGCAGGGCCACGATGGCCGGCTCATCGAGTTGCAGGAGTGGCTCGCCTCCAGTGCAGATGACGAGCGGGTGCGAGTTATTTGAGGAAATCGCCGTTTCCGATGGAGGCCACCGCTCCCCTACAGCCTCCGCCAGAGCTTGGGCCGATTCAAAAACACCCCCCTCTGGCCCCTCAGTGCCGACAAAGTCGGTATCGCAAAAGTTGCAGACAGCGGCTGCCCGATCCCTTTCCAGCCCCGACCACAGATTGCAGCCGGCGAAGCGGCAGAACACGGCTGGTCGCCCGACCTGCGCACCTTCTCCCTGCAACGAATAGAATATCTCCTTCACGGCGTACGCCATTCCGACCGGCTCCTTGCAGCAATAATTGAGACCTTCTCCATCGTACCAAGTGCCTGGGCTCCGCGAAGTCCGCACAAGACGGCTCCCGAGGCATGGTTTTGGGTATCTTTGGCGCCCAGAACTGGAATAATTCGTTGTCTCACGGCCGAAAATCCGATAAAATGGGATAAGGATCGCCAGATGTCCCATCTTCTCCCCCTCATCACCGCGCTACTCATCGTCATCCGGCCCCTATCCGGCTGTTGTGAGTGCCATGCGCCGCTCGTGTCCGTGGTGCTTTCGGTGTGGCATCAGATGGAGAATGGTGAGCATCACGTCGACTGCTGCCAGCATTCGGATTCAGAGCATCACGACGGAAAATGCCCTCCCTGCCCGAGTTGCGAATCGAACAAGGAATTCGTGAAGGTTGCCGCTCCGCAGGTTGCCAAAGCAACCTCGCTGGAATGGCATTTTTCTCCCGCGATTGTGCCGGCCACCCAAACAGAAATTCTCGCCTGCGGACGCCTTCATTCCGCGGGACCGCTGGCTGACGCGGGCCTTCGTGCGCATCTCGTTCTTGGCGTGATGCTGATCTAGTCTTCTGCCGATGCACTTCTTGCCGGTATTGGGTTGGAACCAGGTTGATCTTGTTATCTTTGGACGGCACTGACATGTCTACAAATGCCCTATCTGCGCGCGATGGCGGCGAGGCCCAGAATTCACGGCCCAAAAGTCGATTGGTCCGTTTCATCATGTATGTCGTCGGCTCAATTCCCACGGTAATTGTTCTGGCGGCGCTGGTTGGCGTTGCCTGGATGGGGCATCGCTACGATTGGAGGCTCCCGAAATTCACCAGCCTTCTCGATGCGCCGACGGACTCCACCGAACCTGAGTTCTGCGATGAGCACGCCGTGGGGGAAAAGGACTGCATCGAATGCAATCCCGCTTTAGCCCCAAAACCGCGGGACTTTGGCTGGTGCTTGGAGCATAGAGTCAGCCAGTGCGTGCTACATCATCCGGAGCTCGCCCAGCTCCAGCAGCCTTTCGTTCCCACCGCTGCTGACATCGCCCGCGTGGAAAAGGCCTTCGCCGTCCGTCCTCGCCCCGCGAACAATAGTCGCTGCTTGCTCCATCAGCGGCGCATTCAGTTCTCTTCGCCAGCGGCTGTCGCCAAGGCCGGAGTCGAAGTCGCGGTCGCTCAGGAACAGGCGATTGTTGAGACGGTTCAGGCCAACGGACACGTCGCCTACCGCAGCGGTAGCGTGGCCCATCTTGGCAGCCGCGTAGCCGGCAATGTCCTGCGCATCGAACGGCAGGTGGGAGATGTGGTGGCACCGGGTGACGTGCTGGCGATTGTGGACAGTGTCGAAGTTGGTCAAGCCAAGGAGGCGCTGGTGCAAGCCATCGTGCGTGCGCGGGCGGAGCGAGTGTCCTACGAGAAGATTTCGCAGCTGCCGGAAGGAGCTGTCGCTTCCAACCGCATTCGGGGCGCAAAAACAGCTCTCGACGTCGCCGAAAGCACCATCCTTGCCGCCGAGCAAGTTCTGGCCAATCTGGGGCTTGCCATCGACAGCCACAATCTCGGGGAAGGCTCTCCCGAAAAACTCATGGCCCAGCTGCGCCTGCTCGGCCTGCCCGAATACACGTTTCAAAAACTTCAGATTGCCCCGAGCTCCAACCTGTTTCCCGTGCGCGCCCCGCAGGCGGGAACGCTGATGGAGGTGGGTGCCGTTGCCGGCGAACTGGTCGATTCCCAGACCCGGATGTTCGTGATTGCCGATGCGCGGAAGATGACGGCTATCCTCCAAGTTCCCGCCGAGGAATCTCGCCTGCTGCACAGCGGTCAGAGAGTGGAGTTTCAAGTCGACGGTGCCAGCGATCGCAAAGAAGGGACCCTTCGTTGGATCAGCCCCGAGATGGACCCCAAGACTCGCACCGTGCAGATTCGAACGGAGCTCGATAATGCCGATGGCCGGCTGCGAGCCAATGCCTTCGGCACCGGCCACATCGTGCTCCGCGAGGAGCCCCAGGCTCTTGTGGTTCCGGCGTCCGCATTGCAATGGGAAGGGGACTGTCATGTCGTCTTCGTCCGCAACCGCGACTACTTCGTGCAAGACGCTCCCAAATTCTTTGTGGTCCGCAAGGTGGTGCCGGGAGTTAAAACGGCAGATGGCGTGGAGATCATCGTCGGGCTGGCACCGGGAGAAGTTGTCGCCGCCAAGGGGAGTGATGTCCTCCGCTCCGAACTTCTCAAAAACAGCATGGGAGCCGGCTGCGAACACGGCCACGAGCACTAACGCCCATGTTGAGCGCAATCCTCAATCTGTCGCTGCGATACCGCGGACTGGTCATTCTGGGTGCGCTGATTCTCGGCGCGCTGGGAATCTTCTCCCTGCAGAACCTGGATATCGACGCCTTTCCCGATACGACTCCCGTACAGGTGCAAATCAACACCGTCGCTCCGGCGCTCGGCCCGCTGGAAGTGGAACAGCAGATCACCATTCCACTGGAACAGTCGCTGGGCGCCATGCCGCGACTGGCCGACATGCGCTCCATTTCCAAATTCGGCATGTCGCAGGTGGTTGTCACCTTTCGAGAAGGGACGGACATCTACTTTGCCCGCAATCAAATCAACGAACGTCTGTCCTCTCTCGAACTTTCCCCCGGCATTCCCCGCCCCCGTTTGGGGCCCGTTTCCACCGGACTGGGAGAAGTCTTTCACTACAACCTGGCTCTCCGCGGCGTCGATCTTTCGACGGCGAAACCGGAACTCGTCGAGGAGAAACTGACCTATCTGCGCACCGTTCACGACTGGCAGGTCCGTCCCAAGCTCCGCACGGTTCCCGGCGTGGCCGAGATCAACAGCTGGGGCGGCTTTGAACGCCAGTACCAGGTTCGGATTGATCCGCGACGGCTGCTCAAGTTCGGTCTCACCTTTGAGCAGGTCTGCATGGCCGTCTACGAAAACAACCGCAACAGCGGAGGCGGCAACATCGTCCGCAACGACCAGATGCTGCTGGTGCAGGGAGTTGGCAGGACGAGCAGCCTGCAGGAAATCGGCGCCATCGTCGTTTCCGCCGAAAAGGGAATTCCCATCTATGTCCGCGACGTCGCCGATGTGGAAATCGGTGCTGAAATTCGCCGCGGTGCTGTCACCGCGGATGGGCGCGGAGAAGTTGTGCTCGGCCTCGGCTTCATGCTGATGGGTGAAAACACGCGTCATGTCACGCAGGCCCTCAAGGCTCGGCTGGAGGAAATCAAGCCTACCCTGCCGCGTGATGTGGAAATCGTGACCGTCTACGACCGCACCGAACTGGTGGACCATGTGATCGGCACCGTCCGCAAGAACCTATTCGAAGGGGGGCTATTCGTTGTCGCCGTACTGTTTCTCTTCCTGGGGAACTTGCGTGCCTCGCTGATTGTGGCGGTCGCCATTCCGCTTTCGCTGCTCTGCGCGTTCAGCGGGATGCTGAAATTCGGCATTGCCGCCAGCCTCCTCAGCTTGGGGGCGGTCGATTTCGGGATGGTCGTCGATAGCTCCGTCGTCATGGTGGAAAACTGCATTCGCCATCTCGCCCACGGAGCCCACGGCAAGTCCCGCCTCGAACTCATTCGCGAAGCGGCTGTGGAAGTCCGCAAGCCGACTCTGTTTGGCGAGTTGATCATCATGATTGTCTATTTGCCGATTCTGACGCTGGAAGGAATCGAGGGGAAACTATTTCGGCCGATGGCTCTCACGGTCATCTTCGCCCTCATCGGCTCGATGATCCTCTCCATGACGCTCATGCCGGTACTCGCCAGCCTCGTCCTGCCGCGGCGAATCTCCGAGCGCGAGCCGCTGCTGATGCGGTTGGCCCATGCGATTCACAATCCGGTGCTGAATCTCTGCATGCATCACAAGTGGGCTGTGCTGGGGATTGCCGCGGGCGTGCTGACGGTGGCTTTCGGAATGATTGCGCCCCATTTGGGGGCGGAGTTTGTGCCTCGCCTTTCCGAAGGGGCGCTCGTCATCGGCGTAACCCGGCTGGCGGGAACCGATTTGGAATCCAGCGTTCGCAACAACACGCAGATCGAAAAGGCCCTGTTGCGAGAATTTCCCGATGAAGTCCGGCATATTTGGAGTCGGGCGGGAACGGCGGAAGTTGCGACCGACCCCATGGGTGTTGAATTGACCGACGTCTGCATCAGCCTGCACTCCCGCAGTCGTTGGAAACGGGCTGCTACGCAGGCCGAACTCGTCGCCGAAATGCAAAAGACCCTGCAAGACATTCCCGGACAGAAATTCTCCTTCTCGCAGCCCATTGAACATCGCATGAATGAGATGGTCACCGGCAGCCGGGCGGATGTCGCCATCAAGCTGTTTGGAGACGACTTCAACGAGCTCACCAAAAGTGCGGCCGAAATTGAAAGTGTGCTCCGAGGTATTCCCGGAAGCGCGGACGTGAATGTCGGTCAAATCACCGGCCAAAGCGTTCTGCAGATCAAGCTCAAACAGCCGGAACTGGCTCGCCACGGAGTTTCCGCCAAAGCCGCGCTGGATGTCGTGGAATCACTCGGCAGCAAGCCTTTGGGAGAAGTCATTGAGGGACAGCTTCGCTTTCCGCTCGTCGCCCGCCTTCCCGATGCCTGGCGCACGGACCCGCAGAAAATCGGCTCGCTGCAAATCACAACTCCCTCCGGGAACCGCGTGCCGATGAACCGCCTGGCCGACATCGATTTGGTGGAGGGGCCTTCCACCATCCATCGCGATTGGGGCCAGCGGCGAATCGGCATCAGTTGCAATGTTCGCGGGCGGGATATGGTCAGTTTTGTGAACGAAGCCCGGGCCGCCGTGGCCGATCAAGTGCGGCTTCCGGGCGGGCGATATCATGTCACTTGGGGAGGCCAGTTCGAGCATTATGAAAGTGCCCGCTGGCGGTTGATGCTGGTGATTCCGCTGGCCGTGCTGTTGATCTTCGGATTGCTGTTTGCCACCTATGGCAACCTGGTGGATTCGCTTCGCGTCTTCACCGGCGTCCCGCTCGGCTGGGTCGGCGGCATCTTCGCCCTCTGGCTAAGGGATATGCCGTTTTCCATTTCGGCTGCCATTGGTTTCATCGCCATGTCTGGCGTGGCGGTTCTGGACGACATGATTCTCGTCTCGTACATCCGCCAGCTTCGCTCTCGCGGCCTCTCCCGCGACGAAGCCGTGCGTCTGGCGGCGGTAACGCGGCTGCGGCCGGTGCTGATGACCACGCTCGTCGCCAGTCTGGGCTTCTTGCCCATGGCCCTCAGCGAAGGGGTCGGGGCGGAAGTGCAGCGGCCTCTGGCCACGGTGGTTATCGGCGGCGTGATCAGCGCCATGGTGATGTCGCTGCTGGTCATTCGCGTTCTCTATGTCTTGTTCGATGGCGCGGCGGAAATCTGCCGCTACGTTCTGACCCGTTGGCTGGGAGTTCCCGACTCGGCGACCGAATGGATCCTGGGCCCCCATTATCAAGAGGGTCAGGTCCACGACGATGCCGAGGCCGA
>CAYUJE010000137.1:0-16654 GCA_964444865.1 uncultured Pirellulaceae bacterium
CCGGCTTCTGCCATGAGGCTGCGGAGAATGCCGGTGTCGGGCAACTTCATCTCGTGATTGCCCAGGATGAAGTACTTTCCTTCACTCGCCCGCAGCCGGCTGAGGATAGGAACGATCCAGTCCAGGCAGACTACTTTCTCCGCAATGTCCCCGGTGATGACGACCAGATCGGGCTCAAAGCGATTGGTGTGATCGACGATCGCGTTGTAAAAGTCGGGAGTGTGCTTGCCGGTCATGTGCAGGTCGGAAAGATGGGCGATGGTCAGCCCTTCGAGCGCTGGCGGCAGCGCTTGCAGGCGGAGCGTCTTCTTTTGAATGGCGAGCCGGAAGATCTCGTTGCCGGGGAATCGATAAAGCAGGCCGGTTTCGCCCGAGCCGATTGGCGGCTTACCCAACTCCTTCGCCAGATCGTGAAGCGTCGTGTCGTTGGAAACGAGCGAGGCGGGAACGGATTCAAAGAGCTTGGGAAGGAGCCATCGCGGAATGGCGACGAGCGTCGCCAGCATGCAGAGCGCGGCATAGATGAGCCAAGGGAGGTCCCGCGTTTCGACCGACGCTCCATTCCAAGTACACACCCCCTCAATCAGCGAGCGTAATCCGTAGAGAGCCATCCCTGCCGCACCCCAGCCCAGAATTGCACGGCCAATCCACTTGATGTAGAGCCGCCGCCAGGGGAGCGCATGCAGCCGGTTGAAGAGCCAGACGCACAAGGAGAAATGGCCGAGGAAGGCTACTAGAGAGAAAAGGGTGTCGACTAGCAAGTAAGAGATACCTTACGCCTGCGTCTGATCCTTTTTGGACCAGTCCAGGATATGTTCCATCGTGTCGAGGAGTTGTGGAGCGCGAAATGGCTTGATGATCCAGGCCCGCTCGTTCAGACCGTTGCGGCGAGCCCGAACTAGCGTGTGGCCCGGGTCGTGGCCGAATTCTTGCGTGAGGATGATCGGCACGGGATCGACCATCGACTTGAGGCGAATGAGCAGATCAGCTCCGCTCATGTCGGGCAAATCAACCCCTGTCACCACCACATCGTACTTTTCGTTCTGCATGCTCAGTTGATAGAGCAATTCCGCTTCGGAACCCTTCTGCGCCGTCTCAACCACGCAGCCGTAGGGCTCGAGGAGCGAGTGTGCGGAGGAACGGATCTCGTCGTGCGCGTCCACCACCAGCACGCGACGACCGCGGAGTTGGGGCCGCTTGCAGGAAACGCTATCCACAGGAACCGCTTCGGTGGGAGCCATGTTCCGGCCGACTTTATGAATCACATCCTTGATGTTGCGGGCGTTCCAGACGATTCGCCGCAGGCGGGCGGCCACATCGGGCTCCGCGGAGAGAAAGCGTTCCGCCAAGGCGCAAGCATCGCTCAGAATCTCATCAATCGGCAGAGCGACCGCTTTGTGAATCGCTTCGGTCGCATCCTGGGCGGCATTGGCCCGTTGAGCACTGAGTAGGTCGAGGGTATTGAGCGCGGCGGCCACGCCGCGGCAGAAGGTTTCGACGAAGAGTTGATCCTCTTCTGTAAAGGCATGCGGTACCGGGCTCTCGACATTGAAGGTGCCGATGGTCTGATGCTCAAACTTGAGCGGAACGGTTAGCGAACTTTTGGCCCCCGTCACACCTTCCAGATAGAGGGGGTCGGTCGTCGTATCGTCGCACAAATAGCTGACACCTGAAGAGGCGACAAAGCCCGTGACGCCGTTTCCTTCGTGTCGGGCGAACAGGGCTCGCCCCGCAGCCTCCGGGTTCATGCCGTGTTCCAAGAGTGGCAGGAGTTCACCCGACTTGGGATCCAGCAAGCGGATTTCGACAACATCGAAATTGAGCAGTTCCTGAGTGTATTGCAGGATATTCTTTTTCAGCAGTTCTTTGCGCTCGGCAACCGTCATGTAAAAGACGTCTTCCGGACGCAGGCCGGCCAACTCTCGCCCCGCGGTTTGAATGGCCACCAGCTTTTGCTGCTGCTCAGTCTCGAGCGACACATCACGGACGGTGACCACCAGATGCGGCGCGCCGTCCTGCAGATCAGGCATGGGGACCGCGTGCAGGCGATAATGCTTGCCTTCTTTGGTACGCAAGAGCGCGACTGCGGTCTGGGAATTCTTGAGGGCACTCTGAAAAGGAGTTGTGTCTCCTCCGACAATGACGGGCCCCCCCAATGCTGTGAAGAAACTTTCCCCAACAATATTACCCCGGTTCGCCCACGAGCGAAGACGATTATTGGTCCACAAGATGGTGCTGCTGGCATCCACGACGGCGACCGCGTCCGGCATTCCATCCAACACGCGGTTGTTCTCGAGCAACCGGCCAACGCGCAGGGCCTCCTGAAAATGCTCCTTGGAGACAAAGAGAGCTTCAAAATCTTGGTTGGCCAAGCGGGCCAATGCACGAATCGGATTTTGAACCGTGACGACATCGAACAACGCCGCCGCACCCGCCGTCAAATCGGCGTTATCACTTGGACCGCCTATAAAGAGAACCCTGGGCTTTTCCGCCACTGCGTGCTCCTAATTTGCCCCTTTTCCCACAGCAGATTATAGGATGGTGCCGCGAAGCACACAACTTGAAATGTACCAGCGGGTTCGAGCAGGCCGGTGAGAAAATCCAGTTTTTGCCGGTATGCCCGCAAACTCCACCGTCAGCAACCCGCTTTGGGAACCAAAGGGACCATTGATCGGCAGAAAATCTTGCTTGTAAGAGACAAGAATTCTCAAAAATATTCTCCCCGTGCATAAAAAAGCGGAAGGCTGACACCTTCCGCCTTCAGATATTCCAAAACCTCGGCTATTACACGAGGCCTTTCTTAACTGCCCAAACAGCGGCTTCCGTCCGGTCGCCGGCTTCCAGCTTGCGAAGGATGTTTTGCACATGCTCCTTCACGGTCTCGATGCTGATCTCCAGAGAACTTCCGATTTCGCGGTTGGAAAGACCCATCGCGACGTGCCGCAGCACCTGAACCTCTCGGTTGGTGAGGGGAATTTCTTCATCGTAGGTCGGACGGCGTCGGACCATCGTGTTCTTGACACGGCCAATCAGACTGTCCGGATCAGGGGGAAGACCAGTATGTGCACGCTTAATAGCGTTCACAATCTCTTCCTTCGGTGATCCCTTCATGATGAAATCGGCAGCACCTAGTGCGACGGCGCGAGCGACAAAAGTCTGGGTATCGTGACCGGTAAACATTACAACTTTGGTGCGCGGCGACCGATCAACGATGCGCTCCAGGGCCTCCAATCCATCTGTTTCCGGCATTCGAATGTCCAGAAGTACCACATCCGGGTGGTGCTTGGCTGTCTGTTCGATTGCTTGATTTCCCGTGGCCGCCTCCGCGACTACTTTCATCTCCGTATCCTTTAACATGGATACGATTCCGTCACGAATGATTGGATGATCATCTGCGACGAGGACGCTAATTGACATTACTTACCTCCGTAACTCGAAACGAGTGTTAACCCACTATTTCAACTCGCACCTATCCCTGAAAGAGTGCAGTTTCTGGCATCCATCTCGCAAACAGGTGAATTTAGAACCCACTCATTTGAGGAGGCTAATGCCGGAAAACTCCTCATCTTTAATCCTACCCCTAAATACGGAAAAGACAAAGAAATTGGCCGCAATCGGGTAACTTAATTCCTTAACGGTCTCGTTGCGGCACTCAAGGCGTGTTCAGAATTGTAACCACAAGTCCTTTTGCGCCAAGTGCTTTTGCACTGCTATCATCTGTCAAAATCCGTGTCACCTCCCGGCGGCTGTTGACCTTTTTCAACTGTGACGTAGATAAACTTCATCATCCCGCGGTTACTTAATCCCGCTCACCGAGCTGGACTAGTTGCAGGCAATTTTACCCTCTAAAGACCGCTTGTGTACCCCAAAAATAGGAAATTATGACCTATTTAGGTCATTGGCGAGCCCTATGAAGACTCATAACCTGCTCCTGATAGACGATGACCGACACTTACTTGACTCCATGGCGACCTGGCTGCGGGAGCAGGGGTATAACGTCTTTACCGCCGAAGGCTGCCAGCAGGCGAGGGAGCAAATCGAAGCCCACTCCTTGGATTTGGTACTGGCTGACGTTCGTCTCAACGACGGGGACGGATTTGAGATCCTCGCCTGGTGCCGGAAGAATCATCCCCATCTGACCGTTGTACTCATCACCGGCTACGGAACCGTTGAGACCGGGATTGAGGCCCTGCGGGCAGGAGCTTTTGACCTGCTGACCAAGCCGCTCATTGATGAAGAATTGGCGATGGCCCTGGAGCGAGCACTCTCCCAGAAAAAAGTCATCGAGGAAAATCAAAAGCTCAAAGCCCAACTGGATCTCCGCTTTGGACTGGAGAATATCGTCGGCCACGATCACCGTATGCAGCGCGTGTTCGACACCATCGACCGCATTGCGGATACTCGCGCCACCGTCCTGATCACCGGCGAAAGTGGCACAGGTAAGTCGCTCTTGGCCCGCGCCATTCATCGCCGCAGCAGTCGCCGCGACCAGTCGTTTGTGGAAGTCGCTTGCGGAGCGATGCCCGAAACACTCTTGGAGAGCGAACTCTTCGGCCATGCCGCCGGCTCATTCACGGGTGCGGTCGGAGAAAAGATCGGCAAGTTCACGAAGGCGGACAAGGGAACTATCTTCCTCGACGAAATCGGCACGGCCTCTCCCAGTCTGCAGGTGAAACTCCTGCGGGTGCTGCAGGAATTCGAGTTCGAGCCGGTGGGAAGCACGACAACGATTCACGTGGACAGCCGCGTCATTCTCGCCACGAACGAAGACTTGACTAGGGCCGTCGCGGAAGGACGTTTTCGCCAAGACTTGTTCTATCGCGTCAACGTCATCAGTATTGAACTGCCCCCCCTACGGGAACGCATTTCCGACATTCCCCTTCTGGCGGAGCACTTTCTCGCCCGTACCCGCGAGGAGACGGGCAAGAAGTGCGAAGGCTTCAGCGAGGAGGCGATGGCCGCCATGCAGCGCTATCGCTGGCCAGGAAACGTCCGCGAATTGCAAAACGTGGTCGAACGGGCCGTCCTGCTCGGCCGCACCAACATCGTCACGCCGGAAGATTTTCCGCCGCAGATGTGCGCCGGTTCGTCGAGCATGAGCCTGGAACCCCTCACCGGCAAAGCCCTCAAGGATGCCATGGAAGCCCCCGAGCGGGCCATCATTCTCGAGGTCCTGCGGAGCAACCAGTGGAACCGAACCCAAACTGCCGACGCCCTTGGCATCAACCGGACTACCCTCTACAAGAAGATGAAACGCCTCGGCCTGGAAGAGCCCCGGGGAATCCTGGCGAAGTGATGAGCCATCGCTCGCATCTTCTACCGCCCCTGGGTATGCGAGTTTGAAAACTTCGTTTTTCTGCCGGCAAAGGCCTATTTGCAGGGCCATTCCTCGCCCTCACGGCAAGTTCACCGGCAAGGAAAGCGCCACGTTAAAACTTGCGCGGCTGGCAAGTGTCTGTGCAAAGAATGAACCCCGATTGGTCCTGCCCGCATCCCGATTTCGGTGGGATTTCTTTGACTCGTTCGCTACAATCGGGCGAACCGCGAGAGAGAGTGAGTTGGTCGGGTTCGTTCACTCCCTCGGTCTTCTCTATCGAGTTGCAGGCGTTTGCGTCGGTGCCGGTCGTTTGAACGTTCATGGATCATTTTCTTGGGAAGATATTCATTCCGATGCCAGACGAAACGCATAACCCCTTGGACCCAAACGTAACCCAGGAGTTCTCGGCCTCGACTACCGGTCCTGGCGGGGGAGGGCTGATTGATGGCCTTGGGTCGGTCATCGCCGGCAAGTACCGGCTGGTGGAGTTGATTGGCCAAGGGGGAATGGGGGCCGTTTACCTCGCCCAACAAACTGAACCGGTGAGGCGCGAGGTCGCGGTCAAACTCATTCGAACCGGTGCTGATTCTGCTTCGGTCCTGGCCCGGTTTGATGCCGAGCGGCAAGCCTTGGCCCTCATGGAGCACCCGCATATCGCGCGGGTGTATGACGGCGGCACCACCCCGATGGGAATGCCGTTTTTTGTCATGGAGCTCGTGCGGGGAGTCCCCCTCACCGCCTACTGCGATCAGCATCGGCTCGATGTCAAAGCGCGGCTGGAGCTGTTCGTGTCGGTCTGCCAAGCTGTGCAGCATGCCCACCAAAAAGGGATCATCCACCGCGACCTCAAGCCGGGAAACGTCCTCGTGACCGAAGTCGACGGCAAGCCGGTGCCGAAGGTGATTGATTTTGGACTCGCCAAGGCGACCGAGAAGAGCCTGACGGACATGAGCTTCGAGGATACCGGGTTAATCGTGGGGACAGCAACGTATATGTCCCCCGAACAGGCCGACCCAACGACCTTGGATATTGATACCCGCACCGACGTCTATGCCCTAGGGGTGATGCTATACGAATTGCTCGCCGGACTGCCGCCCATTGATGCGGGTCAGTTCAAGCGGGGCGCGGTGCTGGAAATATTGCGGATGGTACGCGAGGTCGAGCCGCCTCGCCCCAGCACACGGCTAAGCTCAGCAGGTGCACTGCCGAGCATTGCGGCGAATCGAAATATCGAACCAGGCCAACTGCAACGAATTTTGCGCGGTGAGTTGGACTGGGTGGTGATGAAGGCGCTCGAAAAGGATCGGTCTCGGCGGTACGAAACGGTCAACGGGCTGGCCCGGGATGTCCAGCGTTACCTGGCGGATGAAGTTGTCGAGGCGCGCCCGCCCAGCTATGTCTACCGTCTGCGTAAATTTGTCCGCCGACACCGGGGTCAGGTGATTGCCGCCTCCTTGGTGTTGCTCGCCCTCATCGGTGGAATTGTTGGCACGACACTGGGGCTGATTGAGGCCCGCACCCAGCGGGACGCTGCTGACAAGGCACGCTCCAAGGCGGTGGCGGAGACGGAAGCGAAGGAAGTGGCGCGTCGCGAGGAAGAAGCTCAGCGGAAAATCGCCGAACAGGCTAACCAGCAGGCCCTGGAGGCGTTGAAGTCGTTCACCGACAGCCTGATGACGCAAGTTCTAGGCAACAAGGAGCAGCTTTCCGAAAAGGAAAAGGCGATTCTACGAAACGCACAGAAGCAGTGGGAAGTCTTTGCCCAATCCAAAGGAGATACGGCCCTGGCCCGCGAGATTCGGGCCGACGGGGCTGCTGAACTGGCAATCATTCAATACCGACTGGGGATGAATGTGGAGGCGGAGGCTAACGATCGCGTGGCGCTCGCCCTTCGCAAGAAACTGACGGCTGAGTTTCCAGAAGTGCCGCATTACCAATTCCTCGTCGGCATGAGTCACCAGAACCTGGGGGCTTCGCTGCGGGGCAACGGCAATCGTGCGGAGGCCGAGGACAACTTCGGGCGGGCGGTGGCGGTGTTCGGGTTACTGGCTGCAAAATTCCCGCAAGAGGCCAAGTATTCCGAGCGTCAGTCCTGGAGCCTGGTGAGTTTGGGAAACGCCACCCGCGCTCGCGAAGATTGGAAAGCAGCGGAAAAGCACTACCGCGCCGCACTCGTCATCCAGAAAAAACTGGCGAAAGAGAATCCGCAGGCTGCGGACTATCGCGATGCTCAAGCCGACAGCCACTGGGGGCTCGCTTTCACTTTAAAGCGGGCGGGGAATCGGACGGAGTCGGAAGTGGAGTACCGGCAAGCTGTCGCCCTCAAGGAGAGTCTGGCGGCGGAGTTTCCTGTTGAGGCGACGTTTCGCCATCAGGCGGCCAACCTGCGCCGGGAACTGGGAGTGTTTCTGTACGACGGTGGGCAAGACGAAGCGGGAGCCCGATTGTTTCCCAAGGCGCTCGAATCGTTGGACCAGTTGGCAGCCGAGTTTCCATCCATGCCGATCTATCAGTCCGATCTGGCCCGCTGCCGTCGAGACTATGGCAAAGTTTTAGGCTATTTGCAAAAGCCGGTCGAAGCGGTGGAGCAGTTTCAGCAAGCGGTAACGCTGGGAGAGAAACTCGTCCGCGAGAACCCCACGGTGCTCCCCTACAAAGCCGATCTTGGCCTGTGCTATTCCTACTTTGCCGATCTGCTCCGCGATGGCGATGACCCCACCCAGAGCCTGGAATGGTACGACAAAGCAATCAGCACGCTGGCGGCCACGTACGCACAGGACCGCTCGGCCTATCTCAACAAGTCCGCACTCTTCAAGTGCCACGCCGGTTTGGCGGAAGCCTATGGAAAACTTGGCAAGCACGCTGAAGCAGTGCAAGAATGGGATAAGGCAATGGAAATGGGATCTGCCAATCCGCCGCCGATGTATCGCGGGCAACGTGCGTATGCGAGGGCAAAAGCGGGCCAGTTTCCCGCAGCCATCGCCGAGCTCGCCGAACTGACGAAGTCCGATCCCCAAGACCCAGTTCATTGGTACAAGCTCGCGTGCGTTTATTCCCTGGCGAGCGTTGCCGACGCTTCCAAGAAGGAGGAATACACCATGCTCGCCCTCCAGCAACTTCAAGGTGCTGTAGAAGCCGGCTACACAAATCACGTCCGCATGGGGACGGACAAGGACCTTGCGGCCTTGCACGGGCGAGAGGAGTTCAAAAAGATGATTCGCGGATTAGAGAGCAAGTAGCCCGTCCGACGGTCAGGCGAAATACCGGACCGCGTTTTCAAACACCGCCAGGCCATCGCCGCGTTCATGTTGCTCACGGGTCCAGCGGGGGTGCTGCGTGGGATCAATGTGCCGCTCGGGGTGCGGCATCAGGCCGAGGACGCGGCCCGTTTCGTCACAGACGCCAGCGACGTTTCGCTGTGCGCCGTTGGGATTTGTGGGATATGCGAGGAGCGATTTGGGATTTGGGATTTCGGATTTGGGATTTCCGACCGCTGACTCCTCGGCATACCGCAGGCACAATTGTCCGTTTTGTTCCAGCGCATTCAGCGTGGCTTCATCGCGAGCAACAAACTTCCCTTCTGCGTGGGCAATCGGTACATACAGCCGCTCGATCCCTTGCAGGAAGACGCACTTGCTTCCTTCGACCGCCAGATTGATCCAGCGGCATTCGAACTTGCCGCTGTCGTTGTTGGTGAGGGTGGCGATCGGTTCGTCGGCTCGGTCGGGGAGGAGGACGCCGCTTTTGATCAGGATTTGAAAGCCGTTGCAGATGCCCAGGATGAGTTTTCCGGCAGCTTTGAATTCTTGCATCGCACCGGCCAAGTGGTGGCGAATCTGGTTGCCAAAGACCCGCCCGGCGGACATGTCGTCTCCGTAGCTGAAGCCGCCGGGGACGCAGAGGATGTTCGCAGAGGCAAGGATTTTGGGGCTCTCGAGCGCCCGATTGAGATGGACGATCTCCGCCTTCCCTCCTGCGGTTTCAAACGCGAACGCCGCCTCCTGGTCGCAGTTGGAGCCGGGAGCACGTAGGACGATGATGCGGGGAGTGGGCATAGTTCGGTTTGATTTTTTTCACTAACCCGAAGCGCCAGCGAGGGAATAGGACATTGCGTCGGTGCGACGTGGATTTCCCTCGCTGGCGCGTCGGGCTAGTGTTTGGTTACCACCGTAAGGGTTTCTGCCAGGCTTCTTTCAAGGTCGCGATCTCCAGGTCCACCAGCCAGTCGCTCGGCAGTTGGCGATGAGCGGAAGGGGCGGCGGCGATTTGCAGCCGGCCGCTGTCCGTCACTTCGCCAATGTGAGCCAGCGGAACGCCGGACATGGCCGCTTCGAAATAAGGACGTCTGCCGGGTGGGATTTCGACGAGGAATCGGGTGTTGGATTCGGAGAAGAGGAGCACTTCATCAAAGCCGTCACTTCTCTCCGCGACGGGAATGTTCGTGGGGACATCGGACAGACGAATCTTCACCCCCAGGCCGCCGGCAAAGGCCATTTCGGCAGCGGCGGCGGCGAGGCCTCCTTCGGAAAGGTCGTGGCAGGCCCGCACAAAGCCGCTGTTGATGGCATAGTGCAGTGCGGCGAAAGTCTCCTTGGCAACTTGGGCATCTACCTTGGGAACATGGCCGCCGGTGAGCGAGTTGACGAGGGCGAAGTGCGAGCCCCCCAGTTCGTCCTTGGTCAGGCCAACCTGATACAGCAAGTTTCCAGCCGACTTCAAATCCATCGTCACACAGCGGCTGACGTCCTCCACCTGCCCCATTGCGCTGATGAGCAAAGTGGGCGGGATCTGAATTGTCCGCCGCTGTCCGTCCGCGTCAAAGCTGTATTCGTTATTGAGGCTATCCTTGCCGCTGATGAACGGCGTGCCGAGCACCACCGCCAGGTCGTAGCAGGCGAGCGAAGCGCGGACGAGGGAGCCGAGGGTTTCCGGCCGATCGGTATAGCCCCAGCAGAAGTTGTCGAGAATCGCAATGCGGCTGGGGTCAGCCCCGACAGCGACGCAGTTCCGGACTGCCTCATCGATGCCGCTTTGGGCCATATGATAGGTATCGAACTCGCCGAACCGCGGATTCATGCCGCAAGAGATGACGACGCCGCGGCGACTCGTCAGCACCGGCCGAATCACAGCCGCATCACTTGGGCCATCATTCGCGATGCCGGTTAGCGGCTTGATGACGCTCCCCCCTTGAACCTCGTGGTCATATTGGCGGATGACCCATTCTTTGCTGGCGACGTTGAGAGAGCCGAGAATTGCGACGAGAGTATCAGCGGCCGATTTGGGATTTGGGATTTCGGATTTGGGATTTCGGATTTGCGTTTCCGCCGGCGCTTTATACACCGCCTTCCGCTCCACCCTCGGCCGGCCATCGTGCAAAAACGCCATTTCCATGTCGGCGACGACAGTGCCGCGGTACTTGAGCACCAGCCGGCCGGTCGGCTCGAAGCGGCCGATGACGGTGGCTTCGACGTTTTCGCTCCTGCAGAGTGCGTCGAGCTCCGGCCATTTTTCCTCGGGGACGGAAAGAACCATTCGCTCCTGAGCCTCGCTGATCCAGATCTCCGTGTACGACAGTCCCTCGTATTTGAGCGGTGCCTTTTCGAGCCAGACTTCGGCTCCGATTTCGCCCCCCATCTCGCCAACCGCACTGGAAAAGCCGCCGGCGCCGCAGTCGGTGACGGCGGTGTAGAGACCCCGGTCGCGAGCGGCGAGGAGCACGTCCATCACCATTTTCTCGGTGATGGCATTGCCGATTTGCACGGCCCCGCCGGAGACTTTTTCGCTCTGGCTCGTCAGTTCCGCACTGCTGAACGTGGCCCCGTGAATGCCGTCTCGCCCTGTTCGCCCGCCGAGAGCAACAATCAAGTCATTGGGCCGCGGCTCTTTGAACGATTGCTCGCGGGGTATCAGGCCGACGTTGCCACAGAAGACCAGCGGATTGCCGACGTAACGCTCGTCGAAATAAATCGCCCCGTTCACCGTGGGAATTCCCATCCGGTTGCCATAGTCTCGCACGCCACTAACGACGCCGCGCATCACCCGCCGCGGATGAAGTACACCTGGCGGCAGATCGGCGGCCGGCATGTCGGGGGGAGCGAAACAGAAAATGTCGGTGTTGCAAATCGGCTTGGCCCCCATGCCAGTGCCGAGTGTATCGCGAATGACGCCGCCGACGCCCGTGTTCGCCCCGCCATAAGGCTCGATGGCACTCGGCCGATTATGCGTTTCGACCTTGAAGGCGATGTTGAACTGGTCGTCGAACCGGACGATGCCAGCGTTGTCCTTGAAGACGCTGACACACCAGTCGTCTTTCCCCAGCTCTTTGCGAATCCGCTGCGTGGCCGCGAAAATCGTCTCCTTCAGCATGTTGCTAAATTTCCGCTCGCCGTTCTCGTCCCGATAGTCGATCATGCCGGCCAGCGTTTTGTGGCTGCAATGTTCGCTCCAGGTCTGGGCGATGGATTCCAGTTCCGCATCGGTCGGCTCGCGGCGAAGCTGCCGAAAATGAGTCTGGATGGTCTGCATCTCCACGAGCGTGAGGCTGAGCGTGCGGGACTTGCTGAGGGCGAGAAGAGCCGCGTCGGCTAGAGTCGTGATCGGAACGATCTGTGCCTCAAACTGATACGACGAGCCGACATCGATGTGCGTGAGGCTGAGCGGGCCGACGATGACCTGTTCGATGGAATCGTTCGCCAGCAGCTTGGTGGTGAGCAGCTTGAGCCGATCCGGGGGCAAATCGGCGATCCAGTATTTCCGCAGTGTGCAGACGGCGTCCGCCTTCAGGCCGAAATCGGCGATGGCTTTGAGGGCGCTGTCGGCGACGGGGTCGGTGACGCCGGGTTTGGGGAGGACGTGAATTACGTTTCCAGTGCTCGCAGACTGACTCCTCTCGCTAACCAGCAAATTGGCGTCCCCCACTTTTGCCACCACCGGCCGCTCCACGACGAGGTCCGCGAACAGTTCGTTCGCCAGCCGCTGGATGTCGGCCGCGGAAAGATCCCCCTGCACCAGAAAGCCGCGGGCCGCCTGGATGGAGAGGTCGCCAAGCCCCAAATCATGGGCCTGCGCAGCGGTGGAGCGGCCGAGGAGGTCCGGCTCGCCGGGTGCCGGGTGAATATCAACTTCCCACAGTGTCACGGATACGCTTTCCTTGCTGGAGGAGCCGGGCCAGTGCCGGGCCGTCTGCCGCTTCGAGTGCCGCGCGAAGCTCAGCCAGCACTGTCTCAAATGGAGCCAAAGCCTTCAAGGTATTGACCCGGTTATCCAAAAAGATTTGCCGCCACAATTCAATATCCCCGGAGGCAATCCGTGTTGTATCGGCCCAGCCGGTTGCCGTTAGCGGCAGCAATTCAGCCGGCGTGGCCGCTGCAAGGGCGGAGGCAATCAAATGGGGGAGATGGCTAGTCGCGGCGACGGCGGCATCGTGCTCCTGGGGCGACATTTTCACCACTTTGGAGCCGAGCCCTTGCCAGAAGGCCTCAATCTTGGCAGCGGCTTCCGGGGGAGTATTTTCCGAAGGGGTGACAACCGTGGTTCGGCCTTGAAACAGATCGTCGCGAGCGAACTCGACGCCGGTTCGCTCGCTGCCCGCCAAAGGATGGCTGCCGACGAAGCTGGCCCAGAGCCCCTTGGAATCGGCCAGCGCCTTGTCGCACGCAGTCACAATGGCCGCTTTCGTGCTGCCGACGTCGGTAATGATTGTCTCCGGCTTACAAGCCTTGGCAGCGGCGGCGACGAATTCGGGAACCTGCTCCACCGGTGTGCAGACAATGACGAGATTCGCCGAGGCCACTCCCTGCCGCAAATCGGTCGTCCCCTCCGTCACCGCTCCCCGATTCTCCGCGGCCCGCAGCGGTTCGATCCGGCGGCCGATGCCAATGACATGGCGGGCCATCCGCTCCTTTCGCAGCGCGAGCCCAATCGAGCCCCCCATCAGCCCCACGCCAACAATGGCCACCGTTTCGAAGAATGCCATGAGGTGATTGTAGCAATTTTCGGCGGCAGCGCAACGACGGGGTCGGGAGCAAACCCTGCCCCGCTACTTCGCCCGGTGCAAGCTTTCATCCACAACGTGCTCGGCTGCAATCGGCTCGAGGGGGACGGGGATGTTGCGGCCTTCGCCGTGGTAGGTGCCGCCGGTGGGGGCGGCGAAGAGGACGCTGCCGGCGAGGATTTTCTGGATGTTGGGGTCGTGATAGATGGGGAAAGTCTCGTGGCCGGGGCTGAAGTAGACCACCTTTCCTTTCCCCCGCCGCCAGGTGCAGCCGGAGCGAAAGACTTCTCCTCCTTCGAACCAACTGATGGTAAACAGCTCGTCGGGGGTCGGGATGTCGAAGAACTCGCCGTACATCTCCACATTCGGCAGTTCAAAGTATTCCTCCGTGAATCCGGCAACGATGGGATGGGACGGGTTCACAATCCAGACCCGCTCTTTCTCCGCCGCTTCCCGCCAGCGGAGCATGCAACTAGTCCCCATCAGCTTTTTGAAGATCTTGCTGTTATGGGCGGAGTGGAGGGCGACCAGCCCCATCCCTTGCCAGACCCGCTTCTGCACCCGCTCGACCACGGCGTCGCTCACCCGCTCGTGAGCGGCATGTCCCCACCAGGTGAGCACATCGGTGTTCGCCAGCACTTCTTCCGTCAGGCCATGTTCCGGCTCATCGAGTGTGGCGATGCGGATGGTAACATCGCTGCCGAGTTGCCTTTTCAGGCACTCGGCCCAGACGGCGTGCATCCCCTGGGGATAAATCTGCCGGACCTGCTCGACGAGTTGTTCGTGAACGTATTCGTTCCAAAGAGTGACGCGGAGAGGTGCGGGCATGGGGGTGTCCTGGGTGGTGTGATAGTCGCCTTTCGCTCCACGAAAGCACATGCCTTTCGCGTAGCGAAAGGCGACTATCAGATTAGCTGCGCGGCATGGTGGGTGGCAACCGTCCCCCAATTCCGCCCCTGCCGCAATCTGCTCTCGTTCCCTAAAATCACGGCATGTCGCAAAACACCTCCGGCCATTTCGCCGACCGCCTGATTAGTGCCATTCGCACCAAGAGAAATCCCGTCCTTGTCGGGCTCGACCCGCGAGCGGAGAGCCTTCCCAAGGGATTGCTTAACGGAGAAGGGAACGAAGCGGTCGCGTGGGCCTATGTCGCCTTTTGCCGCGGCATTATCGATGCCGTCGCGCCCCTGGTTCCTGCCGTCAAACCGCAGGCGGCTTTCTTTGAGCAACTGGGGCCCGCGGGTTGCGTGGCATTGGGTGAGGTGATGAGCTATGCGGCTGAAAAGGGGCTGATTGTAATTTTAGACGGCAAGCGGAACGATATTGGGACGACGGCCCAGGCGTATGCGGAAGGGTATTTGGGGGTCAGGGGTCAGGGGTCAGGGGCCAGGGGTCAGGAGTCAGGTTGGAATGCCGATGCTCTCACTGTGAGTCCCTATCTCGGCGACGACAGCATCACTCCCTTTATGTCCATCGCCAAGGAGCGAGGGGCGGGCATCTTCGTCCTGGTGAAGACTTCCAATCCTGGCGGGGGCCGCTTTCAGGATTTGGTTGCCGACGGCAAACCCCTCTATCGACATGTTGCCGAGTTCGTGGAAGCACTGTCCGCCAAGAGCCGCGGCAGCGAGGGGTATGGCATCGCCGGGGCGGTTTGCGGGGCGACCTATCCCGAACAACTGGCCGAATTGAGACAGGCGATGCCGAGCACGCTGTTCCTGATCCCGGGCTTCGGGGCTCAAGGGGGAACGGCCAAGGATTGTGCCGCAGCGTTTGACGAGCGGGGACTCGGCGGTATCGTCAACAACAGCCGCGGAATCATCTTTGCCCACTCGCGCGTGGAGTACCGGGACAAATTCGGTGATTCCCGCTGGCAAGCGGCGGTGGAAGCGGCCACGCAAGACATGATTGGCCAACTGGCTGCGGAAACTTCCGCGGGCCGGCTGCGGTGATTTTGGGACTGCTGTGCTGGTCAACCCTCTTGCAGCTTCTGCGATTCCAATTCCACCACCGCCTCGCGATGGGCGTCATCCCCCTTGCGGCCGGTGCGACGCAGATCGAGTTCGGCCAGGCGTTTGAGCGGGCCGTAGAGGACCAGGGAATCGCCGGCCTGAATCACGCTCGATCCTTCCGGCGTCCCCTCATAATTTCCGTCCACCTGTTGGATCCCCAGCACTAGCACCCCTTCTTTCGAAAGTCGCAACGTCATCAGGGATTGCCCAGCGACCCAGTCCGCCGGCTCCACGAGCAGTTCAATCACTCCGTAGCCGTTTTGCAACTGCAGCAGAGATGCATAATCTTTGACTTCCAGCCGCGTCAGGCGAACCAAGGCGAACGAAATGACCCGATTGAGATGGCGTTCAATCCAGTGATTGCCGGCCAGCCACCACAATACAAACAGGCCCGCCACCAGCAAGCCGATGTTCAGCCACCAGTTTTGCTTGCCGACGGTGCTGGCAAAGGAGAGCATCACGGTTGCCATCACGGTGGCGATACCGAGGTTGCCCAGCAGCATCAGCGTCATCACGATTTGCCGCCGCATCGGATGATTCAGCACGGCCTCGGACTCGCGCGTTGTAAAGCCGACCCCGGTAAACGCGGAGCGGGCCTGGAACTTGGCCGTTTCCCGCGACATGCCAGTCAGCATGAGCGCCATCGCGGCAATTCGGGTCACCAGCAGCGACAACAGGAGCGTCGCCAATAAAGAAGCCACGGCAATCAAGCGTCATCTCCTCGCATTATCTCGTCCTCCGTCTACAGGGCTTCGGAATGTCGGCTGCTCAACCGCGGAAGCTTTCTTCCGCGAACCGTGCAGTCGCCCTTGGCGAGGTGGATTATAGAGGAATTGGAGATTAGCGTCGTCGGCGGGCAATATGCCTCTGACTCAACTTTGCTGGGCGTGCGCTCGCGCCGCCTACGGCCCGAGCGGAAAGTCATCTTCCGCCGCCTGTTTGCCGTAAAGGGGCATGTGGCGGTAGTAGACTTCGAGGATCATGGTGGAGAGAGCCGTGCTGTAGAGACGGCCGCCCCGGTCGGCACCGATGTCGCCGGGGACGTGCCAGCTGCCGGTTTGGTGGCCCGCGGTATCCTGGGTCGCGACGAGCCAATCGCGCATTTCCACGTTCCACTTGTCCCACTTCTCGCCGCCGTTCTGGCAGAGGACCTGCGTGGCGTAATAGTCGTAGTAGAGGTTGCTGTTGCTGGGGCCGGTGGCAGCCAGGTAGTCGATGCCGCGCTGCAATGCGGGGTTATCCCGCTTCCAGCCGAGATACATCCGGCAGAGGAGGCCGACAGCGGTGGTGGCTTGCCCCTTGCCGGGGTCGGTGTAGCCGTAGTAGGAACCGCTA
>CAYUJE010000138.1:0-16596 GCA_964444865.1 uncultured Pirellulaceae bacterium
TATTGGACGTCAACGCCCAGCATGGGATGCAACTGGGTTTTCTAGGTGCCTATATCTATTGCCTGAATCTGGTCTATCGCCGCTACACCACCCGCGACCTCCAGCCACACGTTTATCTATCTTGTGGGATCGGCCTGATTGCCGGCATGGTATTCAACTATGCGGCATTCACGGCCATTACCAATGTTGCCAACTCGCCGTCGCCAGACACTGCGGAGTTCAAAGGGGTGGGAGCAGGCGCAGCGGCAATCCTGGCCTTTTCACTGGGGTATTTCCCCAATCTGGCCATCCGCTGGTTTGGGCGCATTTCCCGTTCTTCGGTGCGTGAACGTCAGCGTCGGTCCGATGCATTGCCTCTCTCGCTCATCGACGGTGTCAGCGAATTGCACGAGTCGCGACTGCAGGATGAAGGGATCGACAATGTGCAAAACCTGGCCTCGGCGGATATTCATGACCTGGTCGAAAAGACTCCCTATTCGGCCCAGGAGATCGTGGAATGGGTAGATCAGGCTTTGCTGTACCTGTATGTCGACTCGGGAGAGATTGACAGCTTTCGCCGGGCAGGGGTTCGTTCCGTGACGGACTTTCGGGACATCTGGGCGGGCTTCATCATTCGGTATAAATCCCAGCCCGATGGCTCGGTGATGCGAATTCCACCCCCATTGGCCCAAGGCGAGTTTGAACAGCGGAGAAAAGACATCGCCGCTCAACTGGCCACCACCGAGCAGCGGTTAGACTGCCTGTTTCTGGCCACGGAGCAGGGGCCCAACATGGACCACGTCCGCACCTATTGGGATAACGTCCAGTCGGCCAGCATTCAAACGCGAGATCTCCTCATCAACCGAGTTTGCGGCGGCGTCGGCCGGGCCCTGCGGGAGAGTATCCGCGAAGGGAGCCAACTCACCCCCTCCGATCTTCTGACTCAAGTGGCTCAGGGCCTGTTCGCTGCCGCGGCGATGTCAGGCAAGGAGGAAAGCGTCATCGTTACGGCGGAATCGCTTTACGGACAAGCGTATCTAAAAAACCAGCTGCAGGAGATCGCCGAGGCCAGGCGACTTTATTTGAAGTGCATCGAGCAGTTCCCCGATGACCCCGTTGCCTACAACGACTTGGCCTGGCTCGATTTGCAATCACGCTCGCAGAAGTCCGACTTGCGGGTCGCTCGCGACTTCGCCGATAAAGCGGTTCGCTTAACGGCTGCTGCCAAGGCGAAATCAGAAAATGCCGCCAAGGTCGCGGGTGAAAGGAAGGCCGCCGAGGAGACAGCGGGGCGCATCGCCGAGACGGCTCAGGCGGCAGCGGAACAAGACGCGAAGCTGGCGGAAGCCGACAAGCTGGCCAGCGATCTGGCCGGATATCGGGATACCTTGGCCTTGGCGGAAATCCGCGTGGGAAATCTTGCCAAGGGAGTTGCCGAATCCAAGCAAGCCATTGCGGATTGGGACAATCTGAAGCGGGGCAAAGAGCCCAGATTTCTGGACACGCTGGTCAGCGCTGCCGAGGGATACTCCGCCAAAGGGGATCAAGCCAAAGCCGAGAGTCTCCTCAGAGAAGTGGAGAATCTGAATTACGCGCGGCCCGCAACCATCGAACGGATCAAGGGATTGCGGGGAAGAATGGCCTGACTTGCCGGCGGTGCGGTACTCGCGCCGCGCTCGTAATCGGCAATCGTTTCAACACATTCGACTCACGCAAATTGCGTCCGAGCAACTTCGATTGCTTTCGCCAGCGCCTCGGGCAGTTTTTCCGGCTGCTTACCGCCGGCTTGGGCCAGGTCGGGCTTGCCGCCGCCACCGCCGCCGACAATGGGGGCGACGTCGCGGACCCAGTTGCCGGCGCTGTGCCCTTTTTCGACGAGGTCGCGCGTGATGCCGGCGACGAGAAGAACCTTTCCTTCTCCTTCAGCTGCGGCGAGGAAGATGGCGGCAGGGTTCACTTGCTTGCGAATCTGGTCGATCAGTTGCCGCATCAGGTTGGCATTGGCACCAGGAGCCTCCGACACAATCACCTTCGTGGAACCGATCGTCTCTGCCTTGGCGAGCAGCGAAGCTGCGGAGAGATCGCCCGTTTGCGAACGCTGCGCGAGCTGCTTCTTGAGCTCTTCGACTTCTCCCAACATCGCGGCGACGCGAGCGGGGGCATCGAAGGGGCCTACGTTCAGCGCGCGGGCGACTTCGCGAAGTGAAGATTTGATTTGAGCGGTGGTGGGATTGGCGTTGGTGTTTACCGCTGACTTTCGCGATTCATTTTCCGCCCCGCCTCCCTTGGAGCCCGAGGAGAGTTGCTTCTTGAGGTCGCGGACCTGCTGAGCCAGATTCTTAGCGGCAGCAGGGACGTCTAGCACGCCCACGCCAAGATGGCCGGCGATTTCAGCCAGAGCCGACTGCGTCTTCTCGACGTACTCCTTGGCCTTGGCACCGGTCAATGCGACCAGGCGGCGCGTGCCGGCAGCGACTCCTTCCTCGGCGATAATTTCGAAGGTGCCGACTTCGCTCGTATTGTCGAGATGAATGCCGCCGCAAAGCTCGCGGCTGAAGGAGCCCATGCTGACCATCCGGGCGGGATCGGGATATTTCTCGCCAAACAGCATCATGGCTCCGGCAGCGCGGGCTTCCGTCAGTGGCACGAACTTCCAGCCAATCGGCTCGGCAGCAGCCACTTTCTCGGCCACGTCCCGCTCAATGGCGGCCAGATGCTCGACATCCACGGGTGCCGGGTTGCCAAAGTCGAACCGGAGCCAGTCTTCCTCCACCTTGGAGCCCATCTGATGAGCGTCCTTGCCGAGGTTCTTCTGCAACGCGTAGTGCATGATGTGCGTGGCAGAGTGAGCCCGGCGAATTCCCTGGCGGCGGTTTGTATCCACCTTGGCGGTTACCTTAGCCCCCGCTTTCATCGTGCCGCGGACGAGATGGCCGATATGAATGATGAGATCGGCATCTTTCTGCGTGTCGATCACCTTGAACTCAAAGCCGTCGCCAGTGATGACGCCGGTATCGCCGACCTGTCCGCCGGACTCCGCATAGAAAGGAGACCGGTCCAGCACGAGTTGGACCGGTTTCTCGTGACCGACTTCGGTGAGTTGATCCAGCAAATGGTCCTGGGCCACAATGCCGCGAATTTCAGCGGTCGCTTCATTCTTCTCGTAGCCAAGGAACTCGGTGTTTTTGAGAGCCTTCTTAAGAGACTCGATGGGGCCGGTCTGAAAGACGACATCGGCAATCTTGCCGGACTTCTTCCCGTGCTCCTCCATCGACGTCCGGAAATTGTCCCAGTCAAAACTGTAATTCAGTTCGGCAGCCATGCTCTCGACCATTTCCGGCGGGACGCCGTAGGTCTGATAGAGGTCCGCCGAATCGCTACCGCTGACGACGACGCGGCCAGCGTTCTTCATGTCGTCAAACATGTTGGTGATGCGGGCCAGGCCGGCGCCGACGGTGCCAAAGAAGGCGTTCTCCTCGGCCTTCATTCCCTTCTGCACTCGGTCGATGGTGTCGGCCAGTTCCGGGTACGGACTCTTCATCAACTCAGCGACCTTTGGCACCAGTTGGAACAGGAACGGGTCGCGGAGCCCGAGTTGATAGCCGTCGAGCACGGCCCGGCGGAGCAGGCGGCGGATAACGTACTTTTCGCGGTTCGGTCCCGGCAGCACATTTTCATGAATGGCAAACGTGCAGGCCCGGACGTGGTCGGCAATCCGCCGGAGCCGGCGGCCGTTGTCGCTGGCGGGGTCGTACTTACTGCCGCAAACTTCGCCGGCCGCTTCGACGAGGGGGCGGAGGGTGTCGATGTGGTAGTTGGTATCGACCCCCTGCATCACACTGGCGATCCGCTCCAGCCCCATGCCAGTATCGATGTTCTTGCTCGGCAGCGGGCGGAGGTTATTCGGCGGCTCGCCGACCCGGTTGAACTGGGTAAAGACCAGATTCCAGATTTCGACCGACTTTTTCCCCTCAGGATGAAAATAGATTTCGCTGCACGGGCCGCAAACGCCGTCGGGCCCTTTGCTGGGGGCGCTGGCCGGCCAGAAGTTGTCGTCCTCCCCCATCCGCTCGATGCGACTGAGGGGGAGGCCGATCTCTTTCTCCCAGATGCCGGCGGCTTCGTCGTCGTCGAGATAAACCGTCACGCTGAGCTGGCCGGGATTGATGCCGAGCCACTTTTTGTCCGTCAAAAACTCCCACGCCCAGTGGATGGCGTCCCGCTTGAAATAATCCCCAAAGCTGAAGTTGCCCAGCATCTCGAAAAACGTGTGGTGGTACGCGGTCCGTCCCACGTTTTCGATGTCCCCCGTCCGGAGGCATTTCTGGCAACTGGTGGCCTTGGTGAATTCCAGCTTCACCTTCCCCAGAAAGTGGTCCTTGAACGGGTTCATGCCGGCCGGGGTGAACAGGACCGAGGGGTCCCAGCGGGGGACCAGCACGTCGCTGGGGCGGCGGGTATGCCCCTTCGATTCAAAAAAGGCCAGATATTTTTCGCGGAGTTCGTCGGTTTTCATGGGTTTTTAGCTTGAAAGCATCCGTTCAAAGTTCAGCCGCATCATCATAATGTCGCCTTTCGCTCCGCGAAAGGAGCGTACTTTCGCGGAGCGAAAGGCGACTATCGACCAAGTCCTAAGGGTTTTTTATTCGCTTGCATCCCCCCGATAGTGCTGCCTGATTCATTAATTCATTGTGTTTTTTTTTGCTGACATACGACGACGTTAGTCATCGCAAGTTATTATCTGTGCACATACTCCGGTGATTCACGTCGCCGCAAGTTGATTCGCAACCCAAGTTCTTGATTCACACTGACCGGCTGGAAATCCATAGGGGTTTTTCAGGTTTTCAGCCGTTGTTGCCAGGTCCTCGCAGGTTCCAAATCTCACAACCTGCTTCGCGCCCGCCTCCATTCGGGCTCGTCCTGCCAGGGCAATGTCTTTGGCAGACACCGCTCAAGCGGAGCAAGTTCGCTGGTCGTGCTTGCTTTCCCTCACCATTCACGCTCCGTATTATATACTACTGTCCAGTTGTATTTGGCACTCTGCTGAAACTTTTTTCGGCCCTTAGCCTGCGGGCCTTTTCGGAGCTTCGGAGGCACTTGCCGGAGAAGCCCACTTGCTGGCCGAATGATTCGTTGCCGTTTTCGCCTTTGGGCGTTGTTGCCCATGTCCCACAAGAAATAAAAGCGGCCTGCCAAAGTTTGCACCTTGGCAGGCCGCGTGGTGTCGTAACCTCTTATCTACTGTTGGCCTAGCGAACCAGGCTGACAGAGCGAACGGTCCGACCGTTGTGGGCATTGTACGCCGAAGGATCAACCACCGGGGCGGGCGGCATGGGGGCCATGTCACCGCTGGCAGCAGGAGCGGCGGCGGGTGCCTTCGCATCGCAACCACAGGCGGGAGCAGCCTTCACGCAGCTGGGGGCAGCAACTCCGCAGGAGGGAGCAGCCTTCGTGCAACCGTTTCCGCAGCTCTTGGTGCAGCTGTTGCAACCCTTGTTGCAGCTGTTGCAAGAGAAGATGCGGTCGAGGAGGCAAGGCCGGCTGCACTTGTTGCAACCGTTGTTGCAACCCTTGCTGCACGACGGGGCAGCCGCACAGGTGGGAGCGGCAGCGCAGGTCGGGGCAGCAGCGGCACAAGTGGGAGCAGCCTTCACGCAGCTGGGGGCAGCAACTCCGCAAGACGGAGCGGCTTTGCCACAGCTGTTGCAGCCTTTGTCACAGGCCGGCTTGCAGCTACGGCAACCCAGGATACGGTCGAGCAGGCACGGCTTGCAGCTTTTGCCGCAGCCGTTTCCGCACTTGTCAGCACCGCACGAGGGAGCAGCAGCACAGGTCGGACCCGCAGCAGCACAGGTCGGGGCAGCAGCCGCACACGTGGGAGCAGCAGCAGCACAGGTGGGGGCCGCCTTCACGCAGGAAGGAGCGGCAACCCCGCACGAGGGAGCCACTTTGGCGCAGCTATCACAGCCGTTACCGCAGCGGACCTTCGCACATTTGACTTTGCAGCACTTGGTTTCGCAGCAGCTGGTTTCGCAGCCGCATCCGCTGGAACCGAGCATCCGGTCCAACAGGTCGAAGCCAAAACTCTGGGTACAAGCAGCAACGCTGAGTACCAACGATCCAACAAAAATGTTCCATTTCATCGAGCGACGTCTCCTTATCACGATGGAACCATCGAAACTAACGCATGTCCCGGTCCGGCCGGATCACGCGAACGTCTTCGCCCTTCCCTGGGGATGTGGCTGGTCGTTCGCGATTGGACAGGTCACCAAGCAATCCAATTGCCTGGTGACCATTGCGGGTTTGCTAGGTAGGTGGGGTAATGGTTGATGCGGGGGTGAGGTAGGCCGTAACTCCGCATCACTGGGTTGTCAAACACCAGAACCGACTGAGCTTTCCGTGAGCTCACTAAGTCAGGTCCGGTTCATCCGGCAGAGCAAACGGAGCTTTGCAGCGCGCTCACTCCGGTCGGTGACAACTGTCGTATCGTCCCTGCTAGTTAGCCACCTTGAACGCCCGCAAACAATTTTCTGCCCGCGGTTTACGGCGACTGTGGCGCAAAGATTGACGCCTTTGGAAGGTGGTAAAACCTTGCCGGTAGTGCAGCCGGCTGGCCTCAATTCGCCTGCCATTCCTTAGCTGACCGGCACAGATTAACGTCGGAGAGATTCACCAAACGTTAAAGGTTTCCAAGATAGGAAACCTTGGTCTGGCAGAGTTTTCCATCCAGCTGACACAGCAGGCAAACACCTTTTATTTTGCCGTTTCGATAAAACGCGACTCGCGGACTACCGTTACCTTAATCTCTCCCGGATAGGTAAGCTGTTCCTCGAATGCCTTGGCGATGTCGCGGCAGATCTTGGCCGCTTTGGCGTCGTCGGTGTCGCGGCTGCTGGCGATAACCCGCAGTTCGCGGCCCGCCTGAATGGCAAAGGCTTGTTCCACGCCAGGGAAACCACAAGCAATGGATTCCAGTTCTTCCATCCGCTTGATGTATCGCTCGAGCGATTCGCGGCGGGCACCGGGGCGCGAGGCGCTGCAGGCGTCGCCAGTGGCCACGAGCATGGTGTATGGGTATTCCGTCACAATTTCGTCATGGTGGCCGTACGCGGCGTGCACCACTTCCGCCTTCTCGCCATGCCGCTTGAGGATGTCCGCCCCGATTTTTGGATGGCCTCCTTCCAGTTCATGGTCCGCCGCCTTGCCAATATCATGCAGCAGGCCGCAGCGCCGCCCCATGTCGCCGTCCATGCCGATCATTTCGGCCAGAAGTCCGGTGAGGAACGCCACTTCCACACTGTGTCGCAGCACATTCTGGCTGTAACTCGTGCGGAAGTGGAGCCGCCCCAGCATATACAGCACCTTGGGATGAACATTGTGGACATTGACTTCCTGGGCCGCTTCTTCCCCCTTTTTCTGGATGAAGGCTTCGATTTCCTTGGTGGTGGCGGCAAAGATTTCTTCGATCCGCGTGGGATGAATGCGGCCGTCGGCAATGAGTTTATTGAGCGTCTGGCGAGCGATTTCGCGGCGGACCGGGTCAAATCCGCTGACGATAACGACACCGGGAGTGTCGTCAATGATGACGTCTACTCCGGTCACCTTCTCAAAGGCTCGGATATTCCGCCCCTCGCGGCCGATGATTCGCCCCTTCATCTCGTCGCTTGGGATATCGACGGTGCTGGTCGTGCTTTCGGCGGTGTGGGCGGCCGCGTAACGTTGAATGGCGGTGAGCAGAATCTCTCGCGATTTCTGATCGACCACTTCGGCCATCCGCCGCTCGGCCTTGACGATGGCGTTCCCCATCTCTTGCTGCAACTCGTTTTCCAGCTTCTCCATCAGCCGACGGGTCGCTTCCGTCGTGGTTAGTCCACTGATATTTTGCAGCGACTGACGTTGCTGGTCGAGGATTTTGCTGAGCTCCTCGTTTTTGTTCTTGACCTCGTCGAGTTTTTCGGTGAACCGCCGCTGCGTGGTTTCGGCAATTTTTTCCTGTTTGCGAAGATCGTCGGCCTGTTGCGTGATAGTCTCCTGCCGCTTGTCCAGCGAACGTTCCCGTTCACGCAATTCGTCGCGACTCTTGTTGAGCAGCTTTTCGGCCTCCTGCTTTTGGGTCAGCTCCTTTTCCTTGATGGTCAGCTCGGCTTCTTTCAGCCGGGTAGTCGCCTGCCGATCAGCTTCGGCCACAATTCTCTTGGCCTCATTTTCCACATCCAGCTTGCGCAGGCGATCAATGAACTTGACGACCCCGAATGTCGCCACCGCCACCACGGCTAGAGAAACAACCATCACCCACATCGGCACATCAGGCACGGCAGCATCCTTATCAGCTGGGCCGCGCGGCGGGGCGAGAGAAAAGCATTCTGTCAATGACTCGCGCGGAAGGGCGCGGATGCAAAGACAGTGCAACAGAAATGACGCTGCGGCTCCTCTTACGAGGCCCGCCCGTCACGCTGAATGGTTAAGAACTGAAACGAGCTATTCGTCCCGGCGCGGGCCATCGGCCCAGCCAGGTTTCAGACTCCACGGTCCCCCTCTGCGGCGCGGTGGGCTGAAGAATCGCTTCAGCCATTCCACACAAGCGGCCAACCAGTTACCCGGCCAGGACTTGCCACGAAAGGTGTGCGTTCGGCCATCCGAGCGCACCGCCATCGGCATCATCCGGGTGGAGCCATCTCCAGGGGGACCAAACAGCAGCCGCAAAATGAGCAGAATTAGATTCATCGCTCCCTCCGCGGCTAGGGGGTGAAAAGGACAAACATGGATGCTGAAAACCAGTTCCGAATATGACTGCGGACGCAAGATTTTGCGGAAGCAATCATTACGGCATCGAGCGTGCGTCAAACCGTTCTGTTGCCGGTGCTATTCTTCTAGGCTGCCGGCACGAACCTCATCATTTTTGTAAAAACGTGTACTCTTCATAGCGGATGGAAGCGACGTTGCCTCCCCCGCGATACTCTGTATGGTATCAGAGCCTGACGCAACTGCAACTGGATTAAGCAGATACGCCAGGGAAACGGGGAAAACGAAGAGGATGGCAATCCAGGCGATGACAAAATGATTAGAAGAGGAGAGGACGGGATGAACTTCGTCCTTGGGCGGATTTTGCAGAACCGCCTCCTTCCTCTATTCTTAGGATTCTGCCATCCATGATCTTGCCAATTGATTTCCCGTGAAGGACCTGATTCCAACTCTCGCCACCGCCTTCCCTCCCGCCACCTGGCAGGACGTGACGGTCCTTGTCGCCGTCTCCGGCGGGGCGGATAGCGTGGCCTTGCTCCGAGGCCTGTCAGAGCTGAAAGGGAATTCCGGTGAAGGACGCCTGATTGCCGCCCATTTCAACCATCAATTGAGGGGCGCTGAGTCTGACGCCGATGAAGCATTTGTTCGCAAACTTGCTCAAACGCTGAGTGTTCCGCTGGAAGTCGGCAAAGGCGACACACCTACGGGCTCAACCGGGGACGGAATCGAGGCGGCTGCTCGCGAGGAAAGGTATGAGTTTCTGACGGTAACCGCACATCGAAAGGGGGCCCGCTATCTTGTTACTGCGCACACCGCCGACGATCAGGTGGAGACCGTGCTGCAGCGGATTCTTCGCGGCACCGGAATTGGCGGCTTGGTGGGAATTTCAAGAGCAAGGGAACTTTCCCCGGGAATTTCCTTGCTCCGTCCGCTTCTCTCGATCAATCGGGCTGAAGTTCTCGCGTACCTGGACGCCCTCCACCAGCCGTTCCGCGAGGACTCGAGTAACGCCTCGCTGCAGTTCACTCGCAACCGCATTCGCCACGAACTGCTGCCGCTCCTGGAGAGGGAGTATGCTCCCACCCTTCGCAATTCGCTCTTGCGTCTGAGCAAACTGGCGGAAGAAAACCAAGACCTCCTATCCTCCCTGCTCGAACCCAATCTGGCTCATGTTCAGCGCCGTGGCGACACTCTCATCCTCGACTGCGAAGCGCTTGCTCCCCTCCATCGTCATCTCCTTCGCGAATTTCTCCTCCTTCTTTGGTCCGATCTCCACTGGCCGCAGCAGGAGATGTCGCTCTCGAAGTGGGACCAGCTAGCCGCACTCATTCAACAGCCGGAAGAATCGGCGGTCCAAATGCTTCCCGGTGGGATTCGGGTGGAAAAAGTTGGCGACGAACTGCATCTTTCGCCGCCGGCAGGATGAACAGCCAACGCAATTGATTATTGCACTAGCTGCAAGGGCCGATCAGAAGCCACCTGTACAAAAACCGCTTCCAATTGAGCTTGCACACTGGAGATCGGCTGACCGCCGGGGACAACGAAGGCGACTCCTCCCGTGATATCGGCCACTTGCTGCATCAGATTCGTATCCGCGAGTGCGCCGACGCAAATGGTGACGACAGGAATTCTCGCGTTCGCGCACAATTGGGCCTCCGACAGGACCAGATTCTTGTCGGTATTGGTGTTGCCTGTCGGCCGATTCACCACGCCATCGGTCATAAGCACCATCAACCTGGCGGCACCCACACGGGAATTGTTTTGCAGGTCGACTCGAGCTTTGGTCATTCCCGCTGAAATGTTGGTGTAAGGGATGTAGTGGCCGGCCTGACGAGCGCGGCAAATTGTGGCAATGGTCGAGTACGTGTGCGTCAGCCCTTGCTCGAGCACGGCAGTTCCATCGGAATAGGTATAGATGGATAAGCTGACCCGGTCATTCGTGTTGTTGGTGGACAAATAGGACAGAAAAACATCAACCGCATCTTTGACAGCCGTGACCGGCTGTTCGCTGCAGTTCTTAAGGGCGGGGGTATCGGCATTGCTGTAGCGCGTGGAGAGCAGGTAATTCACCCAAGTCAGATAGCCGTACTTGCACCGGTATCCGGCGGAATTGACATAGCTATCGGACTGGACGTAATCGATATACTCATCCCACGATCCACGTGGATAAGGATAGGGAACGCTGGAGAGGCCGAAGCGACTTTTGATACTGGAATTGGAAGTGCTCGTGCTCCCGTAAGCCACGGGCGTGTAGGTCAACGAGCCAAAGGTTGGCGAGCCAAGCTGCGTGTAGATTTGCTGAATGTTAGCTTCGACCGCCGATTGCCCCAGTAGACTGATGTTGCGGAATTGGCTGTCAAAGGCCATCGAGCCCGAATAATCGAGCACGATGCCAATTTCCCGCGGCTGGTAGGTCGCAATCGATTGGGCGCTGGTATCAAAGGACTGCCGCCCCATCACCTTACCGAAAAACAGCGGCTGCTGCGTATTGGAAGTTGTTAGGCGTACGGCGTTGGGCAGATTGTTGGACGGGGTAAAGACCCGCGTGTTGTTATCCCACAGTCCGAATTCAAAGGTCGCATTGGACGACGTCATCGTCCGTCCACCGACCTTATTGGACTCGAGATACGTAAGAGCCGCTTGCTGGGCGGAAGACGTTCCATTCACCAACTCCCCAGCAGCCGCCAGGGCCGCGGAGTCCGTGGCCGTCTGAATCTCGGTTTTGGTGAGCGCCATATAGCCGACGTCCACCCCAAAGGCGACCATCCCCACCATCAGAATCAGCAGAAAGGCAGCAAGCACCACGATCTTCCCACGGCGTTTGCACATTCCGCCTTGATGGCTGTTTTTGCAGAAACCACGATCGCGAGCCATAACGGCTCCTTTCTAGGACTTCACCCAACAATCAGGGTGCAGCCGGGCGGCTACCGCGCGAAGCTGCGCCGCATTTGGAGGAGGTTCAACGTTCCCAGCGGTATTGGCAATTTGATGTCAACGCCTGCCGGAAAATACTACAGGAAAGCTATGTCATTTTCCGGCCGCAAGCGGAGCTAGGGAAGCGATTTCTCAAGCTAGATTTTCATGGGAAGGGGCAGAATTACCAGAAACTCCGAATGTAACGCTCTTGAATGGGAACATCAGGATAACAAACCATGAAAGCATGTCAGTTTCACTTTCTCAGCATTCTTGTCATTGCCAGTACGCTTCTGATAACTGGGTTTCCCGTCCTGACAATTGCCGCCGATCCCCCTTCCCTGGCCGTGGTTAAATCCGTGGTCGAGCAACATCTTCGCACGATTCGGGATTACTCCCCGGGGGATTTGATCTCGCGGGGCGATGTCGAGGCGATTTTCAATGAGTTGATCGATCGTGGATTTCCCGTGAACGACATCGCCGAAGGTCTCTATGACGACTTTGTTCCGGAAAACTCCTTTCTGATTCAGGCCCTTCACACAGAGGCGGGCCGCAAATTCATGCGAAAAGTCAACAGTCTGCCGTTCGCCTATGACCGCCTGGAACGCCTATCCTGGATTCCCGCAGGACAGGACATTCTCCGCGAATTGATTGACAAACCGGACGGCGCTGCCTTGTTCAAAACGATGCTGGAGCCCGCAGGAATGAAGGCGACTATCCGTCACCTGGAGTCCGACCCGCGCGGAAAGAACTACGCGTTTCCCACAGGGCACATCCATACCGCGGAAGAGCTTTTGAAACACCTGGAGGAGAAGTACCCCGAAGCCAAAAACGCAAAGTAACTCCTCCGCCGTTTGGAATTGTTGCTAGTTTCCCGCGGCTGCATTACCCGCTTTGGCCTGTTCGACTTCCTTGGCCAGGATGTTCTTGGTTTCGGGATCCAGATATTTGTTCTGCAACAGCGTGCGTGCCTCGCCCATGAGCTTGTTGATGCGGGCCTTGGTCAGTTTGTCGAGCAGGGCATCGTTATCTGCGATAATCCCCTGTTGTTTGTCCACGTCTCGAATCAGATCGTCGCGACCTTCGAGCTGTCGGTATTCTTCCAGAAGCGACTCGGCGTCGTCGAGCTTATCCTCGGAAATCCGCTTGCGAAGGCGGGCCGCCAGGATTTCGCGCCGAGCTACCAGATCGGTTACGCGGCCTTGCAGCGCGATCAAAAAACCTTCCGTTTGCAGCCGGTAATCGTCTTCGATGGTGGTCGCCACAGCTTCTCGCTCATCACCTGGGACAAGCGGCAGGCGAGCCAAGAGCTGGTTTCCATTTTTCACATAAAGCGTCCGCACCGGCACATCTCCTCGCGGGATTTCGATCGATCCGCGCCAGTCCGTCACGCCCAGCAGTTCGGTTGGCTTATCGTCGACCCCCTTCACATAGACCTCGTAGCCGGTGAGTGGATGGGGGTCCTTTCCTCGCGATTGCAGAATCACGGTGGTTGCGGGCAACCGTGGCCGGGCCACCACCGCCAATCGCTCCATCCGAGCGCTGGCGCGGGTTGGAATCGGGGTACGATAGCCGGAAGCGATCGTGCAATTCAGCAAGGCATCCTCTCGGGATTGAACGCTGAGAATTGTCCACGCTACCGGCTGAATTCCATTTTTGGCGAGTGCACCGGTTCGCTCGTTGCGGCGAATGATGGGCCGTAATGCGTCCCCCGGCTGAATCAGCGCAGGCGAACCGGGGTCCGTGATGAGTCCGCCCGCTCGCACGCGAGCCGTGATGTCATTCTTGACAATTGTTTCAATCTTGGCGACAGGCACGAAACTCGCCGCCACGAGATCCCAACACGCCAGTGGAATCGCCGGCAGTACTCCGCACCGGCGCTCCGTCGTCGGACCGAGAATTTGGGTTCTCAGATCTAACTCGGCGCCTCGGACCAGATAGTCACCCCCATCGCGAGTCACCGTCAGCAAATAGAGCTTCTCCCCCTTCACCAGTTCTGCGTCCGCGGCCTGCAACCTTTCAAAACTGAGTCTCTCCCAATCGCTCAGTAGCTGGCCGGCAACGTTGGAATTCGCCTGCAGCGCGGCTATTTTCCAAGTTGCAAAGAAAACGATGTCGGCTCGGTTCACCAAGTCTTGACGCGTGCGTGCGGCGAATTGCGGTGTGAATTCCGGCTCGTCCGCAAACGCTACGCAGATCTTCACGTCATAGGGAGTAAACTCCCAGGCGGCTTGCGCCCTGGCGCTTGGCGGGCAGACGGCCGTGCAGATTGCCAGACAAAAGGCGGTGGCCAGCCACGCCAAGACGCGGGCCCTTCCCCAAGGAAGTCCTGCTAAATGACGCGAGTGGAAGGCGAAATGCATGCTCTTACAAAATGCTATTGGGCCATGAACCGAGCGGTAGTTCGCCAGTTCTCAATGTTCTGGTACAGGGTCACCTGTCCGTCCGTCAGTCCCTTGACGCTCTTGCGATAAGCGTAGTAGTCAAACGTCTGGTACAGCGGAATCAAGGTCACATCGTCATGGACCAGGCGGTGCAATTTGAGTAATGCATTTCTGGCTTCACGCCAATCCTTGGCGCTTTCAATATTGCGCAGCTCCAGGTTGATATAAGTATTGTTCGCGGGATTCAGACCCCACGATGCAAACAGCCGGGCAGCGTCCACGGCTGGTTCCCAGGTGGCTCCCTGAACATAGACCAGGTCACATTCTCCCTTCAGGTCGGTGAAAACACCGGGGGGGAACTCCACCAACTTGTTTTTGATGCCGACGGCGTTCCACTGCCGCCCCAAAGCCCCGCAAGCGCGGCGGCAAATCTCATCATTGGGATGTCCTAGTACCAGGGGGGTCAGTTCCGGCGGCGGTTGCTTGAGTTTTTCCGCCTGCACCTTGAGCATCCGCGTGGCCATGCTTTTGAGAATCATCGCCAGCCTGGGGTCATAGGGGCGGGGCTCGATCGAGTTGTCATAGCCGTAGCAGAATGCGTCGCCGGCATCTACCGGCGCGGGGAAAGGACCGCTCACCGTGCGAAAACCGGGTAGGTCGGCATCCTTCATCAATCCTTTGCGGAGGATTGCTTCGCGATTGCAGCCGTAAACAAGCGCGCGGCGAAATTCGGCGTTTTGTAAAAAGGGGTGCTTGCGATTGATGGTAATAAAGTGCGTCGTGGGAACGCTGTAGCGAGCGACGGATATCTCATCACTGGCCAACGAGGGAATGTCCGCGGGAAATATCTGGTCGAGCACATCCACCTCGCCCCGCTGCAACGCCAGCAGCGCCCGCTGAGGATCACTATAAAACCGCTCCATCACTTCCGCCGGCTGGCCAGCCTGCGCTAAGGGGTAATCTTCATTCTTGCTGAAGCGAGTGATGGCGTCCTGCCGCGACAAAAGATAGTAGGGGCCACTCCCTTTGACACCGTTCTGTCCGAGATTGGCATCCCGCATATAGCTGGTTTGCAGGAATGCTTCCGGCAGAATATGTGGCATGCGCAGATTTGCTTCCACACGATTGACTCCCCGCACCTGAACCGTGTCCACGAGACGAGCCCATGGAGGCTGGTAAAACGGACTGGCAGAATCGGCCAGTTCCAAGAGATGCCGCGAGACATCGATGCCGGAGAGGGGCGTGCGGTCAGCGGTCAGGGCCTTCTCACCCACCGTGAAAGTCAAACGCAGGCCATCTACCGAGTGTTTGACGCTCCCCAAAGAACAGGCATACTTTCCACCTTCCGGTCCGCGACCGACAAATTCCATCAGTCGACGTTCCATCAAGCGACCAGTGCGGCGAGCGGCTGGATCGTTTAAGCTGCGCGGATCAAACTCCAGCGCCGGTTGAGCCACGCCGACCATTACCAGCGGATAGCGGCTGGCGATTTCCGCCGCCAGTTCGGCACCACCATCCACAAACGGCCAAATGTCAATCATTCGTGCACAGGAATCGTAGGCTTCCACGAACTTCCCCGCGGCGAGTGCGGCTTTGGACTGATCCCGATGGATAACGGCCACCTCCGATAACTTGCCGCGCAAGTTTTTAACGAACGGCTCGCCCCCGGCGTTGTACTGCGTTTCCAGCCGCCGCAGCAGGGTCTTGGCGGCACGGAAGTCCTCTTTGACGATGTAGTCGCCGATAATCTTTTCCGCCAAAAAGCCAATGCGGTCGAGAATGGGGGGGGATGATTCCGTGGGCCGGTAATTGGGGTTTTGCGCATAAAGCTCTTCGGCAACGCCGAGCGCCTCGTCATAGCTCATGTTTTTGACGGCGCTGACGACGCATTGATACAAGTAGTTTTGGTGTGCCTCCGGCAAACCGTCCATCTTCTTGTAATTGCGCTCCAGAAAACTGAAATAATCGAAGGCTTCGTCGAGTTTCGCGGCCGCCACAAGTTTGTTGGCCTCCTCCAAAACCATTTGCTCAAACAAGTCGATCTTTTCGATGGCGGTCCAGGGGATTTCCTTCTGCTCGTCGAGATCGAGCGGTTGCACACGCAGTTTTTCCCCTGCCTTGTGTTTGGTGGGAACTCGCCGATTGGGAAATATAGTGATCGGATTCACTAAAATCACTTCCTCGTCGAACGCCTTCGTGCAGGTAATCTTGTCGAACGGTTCGCGCTCAAAAAACTTCTTCCCGTCCGCGTTGTCCTCGCCTTGGGCCCAGACGGTTGCCGGAAGCGAGAGCGCCAGGCAAGCAGCGAGCGCTGCCAGGACCCAGGTCTGTCTGCGGCAAGTGTGTTTTCTCATGGCTGATTATGACCCCTTGGGAAGAGGGACCAGGTGAATCGTGCCGTCCGGACCGGCGGACAGCAGGCGGCCATTGAACAGCGTGGCTGGAGAAATGAGAGGCTCCCCCACTTCCACGAGTCCCGCCGCTTCCTGTCCCTTATCCTGGGATACGCGGTAAACCGAACCGGACTGTGTCACGACCAAAAAATCCTGCTCAAAGGGAATTGGCGGAGCAGAGGGAA
>CAYUJE010000139.1:0-6685 GCA_964444865.1 uncultured Pirellulaceae bacterium
TCCTTCACGATCTTCAGCACGCGGTTATTGCTGCTGTCCACGATGTAGAGTTCTGCCGAGGGATGCGGGTAGCCTCCGTGCGGCTGATGGAGTTCGACGGCCAGCGGCGGGCCTCCCACTCCGTCGGTCCCTTTTTTTCCGCTGCCGGCGATGCGAATGATTTTGCCATCCTTCGCCACGAACTTGCGCACGATATGATTCTCGGTGTCGGCAATGAAAATGTTGTCCTCGGTGTCGGCACAAAGATGCTTAGGGCCGTTCAGCGTGGCTTTGAGCGCATCGCCACCATCGCCGGTTGCTCCCGCCTTGCCAGTACCAGCCACCGTGCGAATCTTGCCATCGAGACTGACCACGCGGAGCGCATGCCCGCTTCGTTCCAAAACGTAAACATTTCCCTTGGAATCAAAACATGCGGCGCGAGGATCTACCAGCGGCGACTTCGTCGCATCCGCACCATCCACGGGGACTCCCTTCTCTCCATTCCCGGCCACCGTCGTCACGTTGCCACTCGCCAGCTCGATCTTGCGAACACGCCGATTGTCGAGGTCCGCCAGCACCATATTCCTGCCAGCCGCGTCGAACGCCACGGAGTAGATGCCACCAAACTTTGCTTGGAGCGCCGGTCCGCCGTCGCCGGAAAATCCCTTCTCGCCGGTCCCCGCAAATGCCGCTATCTTGTTGGACTTCGGATCGTACGTGCGAACTCGGTTATTCCAAGTGTCGGCAAGGTAAACCGTCCCATCCGGCCCAATTGCCAGACTGTGCATGCCGTTGAATCGAGCGTCTCTGGCCGGTCCACCATCCCCTCCGTTTCCTTGCTCCTCGGCGCCGCCAATAGTCGAAAGAACCCCATGCGCATCGATCTTCAGGACACGGCCGCCAGCCAGTTCGACAAGAAATGCGGTCCCCGTCTTGTCAAAGTCAATGCCAAACGGGGCAACGAGTTTTGCCTCTTTCGCCGGGCCAACCGCTTTCGTGCCGCCGCCGGCGACCAGAACAATTCGTTCAGCCGCAAAGCAACTTGCGTGGACAAAGAGAAGGGTCAAACAAAGAAGGAATGATTTCATGGCGTTGTGCCTCGGAAGAAAGGGAAGGCAAAATGATGGATGGCAAAATCATCAGGCAGAAATCGACGAGCGTGCTGTTCTCGATTGTCATTTTGCCATCCATGATTTTGCCAATCCACTCTTGGTCTACGTTTTCCACTTCGGCCAAGCCACTTGCCCCGGCGAGGCCACTCTGGTCGTAAACAGCGTTTTGCCCGCAGTGACGTAGATCGTTCGGCCGTCCTCGCCACCGAAAGCAAGATTGGTGATGACATCTTCGGGGATCGGAATTCGGCCGAGAAGTTTTCCCAGCGGGGTGATGACGTAAATCCCCGGCGGCACATCGCTGGTCTCGTGCGGCCCGCGGGCGTGGCTCACGCCGGCTGCGATGTACAAGTTCCCCTCAATATCCAGCCGCATCCCATCGCCGCCGCGACCAGGAGCGAAATCGAAGATGAGTCGCTGGTTGTGGGGCTGGCCCGATTCGTCCAAGTCGAATCCCCAAATCTTGCGATTGCCCCCGGGGATCGAGCAAGCGTCAACCACATAGAGGGTGCAGCAGTCCTGGGTGACCGCCAAGCCGTTGGGGCGATGGATAACGGGCTGGTCGAGGATGCGAACAACGCTGCCATCGAGGTCAATCCGATACACTCCCTCGCTCATTTCCATCTGAGAGCGGTCGAAATACATCGGGTCGGTGAAATAGATTCGCCCTTTTCCATCGACGCAGATGTCGTTGGGGGAATTGTACCGCTTTCCTTCATACTGGTCGGTCAACACCACATATTCGCCAGTAAGCAAATCGGTCCGCGTTACCCGTCGATTTCCGCCCGGGCCAAACTCCGCACCTTCACAGTGCAACAACCGACCCTCGCGGTCAAACGTCTGCCCGTTCGTTCGAGCACTCGGCTCGCGAAAAACCGTCCACGCCTCCCCAGGCCGCCATTTAATGATGCGATTGCCGATTATATCCGAGAAATAGACCGTGCCATCGGCATCCACCGCTGGCCCTTCGGTGAAAGCAATGGATGTAGCCACACTCGGTCCGCCGGCAGGTGAACCCGGGGGAACCGGCAACGAATGGAAAATGGAAGTGCTCATGGTTAGCCTGACAATCTCCACTAAAATCTTTATTGTGTAAACTGTAGTAGGCTGCAACCTAATGGATTGGGCGCGGCTTGGCCTGCTCGATGACGCAGGATTTTTCGACAAAACGACATTGGCTTTCTCCTCGCAGACGTATTCCTATGATTTCTTCCAGCCAAAAAATCACGACCTTTTTGATGTTCGCCGGCAATGCCGAAGAAGCGATGAATTCTTATGTCTCGCTGTTTGAACAATCCAAGATTGTCAGCCTTACCCGATACGGTGCCGGCGAAGGAGGTGCCGAAGGGACCGTGATGCACGCCATCTTTTCATTGCAGGGGCAGGAATTCATGTGCATCGACAGCCCGATTGAACATGACTTTACCTTCACGCCGGCAATGTCTTTGTATGTCGCCTGCGACAGCGAGGAAGAAATTGGGCAGTTGTTTGAGCAGCTTTCGGCAGGAGGAAAACTCTTGATGCCCTTGGCTGCGTATCCATTCAGCCAAAAGTTTGGCTGGGTTCAGGATCGATTTGGAGTCTCGTGGCAGTTGAATCTCGCGAACCAGTAGGCAAATCCTCCCGTATGTCCCCCATCCTAAAACTTACGCCCCGCATCACTCTTTTGCCGATCATTCACGGCAGCGGCGAGTTTGCGCTGGCGGTGCGGCGGGTGATGCTGGAGGAGAAATTTGACTGCCTGGCGGTGCCACTACCGCCGTCGTTTCAGCGAGATGTGGAGCGGGCGATTGAGTTTTTACCGTCGCCGAGTCTGGTGACTCAGGCGGAGCAAGGGCGGTACGACACAGATTGGTCGCCGGAACAGGATGCGGATGATGACGACAATCAGGAAGACGAACGACGACTCAGCTATGTGCCGATTGATCCTTGCCAGGGAGTGATTGCCGGCCTGCGAGCGGCCAAGTCCGAGCGGATCACGAGGGCCTACATTGATTTGGAAACCCGCGAGTACGAGCCAGCATCGGCGGTGCTGCCGGATGCCTATGCTCTAAAGAAAGTGACACTCGACAAATTCGCCGCCGCCCTTCTGCCGGCTATTCCCCGTCCCAGCGGCCAGCAGCATCAGGCTCGTATCGTTCAGATGGCCCGACGACTGCGGGAACTGGAATCGAGACACAAGTCCATCCTCTGCATCTGCTCGGTGCTCGATTGGCCGTGGATTCGCGAGGCGTATCAGGAGAATACGCCCCTCATTCTGACCGATGACGAAGTTGAGGAGACCACCAGTTATCAGCCGGAAGAGCAAACGCTGCTGTTTCTGCTGGGCGAATTGCCATTCATCACCAGCCTGTACGAGCAGGCAAGAGCAGAACTGGAAGAGGACGAAAATCTCTCCCTCGACGGAGTGAAAGAACTGCTGCTGGCCGCCCGCGAAAGCTATCTAAAGGAGATGAAGCGGCGGGCGCGCAAAATTACGCCGCATCTGCTGCGGCAATGCTTGAAGTATGTTCGCAATCTGTCCTTGATGGAAAGCCGCTTCACGCCGGATCTATACACGCTGGTCATCGCCGCCAAACAGGTTTGCGGCGACCAGTTCGCCTTGCATGTGGCGGAGAAGGCTCGTGAATACGCAGTTAGTCGGAGCCTGACACCAACCTTCGAAGAAATCAAGCTCGGCATCGAGCGAGCCCGGCTCCCCGATGGCGAGATGGTCGACCTCATCAGTCGTTTGCCGGGGCCACCGATGGTTTGGCGGTCGCTGGAATTGCAGCGCCGGCCGGAGCGCCGGGAACGAGAGAAGTGGGAGATGGGGTGGAATCCCTACTCGCAATGCAGTTGGCCGCCCGAGGACGAGAAGATCGAAGATTTTCGAGCCCACGTTTTCGACCGGGCCAAGGCTGTGCTGGGTGCGGACCTCGCCCGCACCGAAAAATTCACTACCAGCATTATGGATGGCATCGATATCCGGGATACGCTCCGCCATTGGTACGACGGCGACATCTACGTGAAGGTAATGCCCCCCAGCCGCGGCAAATTGGACTGCGTGGTGATGATGTTTGATACTCCGGCCGATCCGCGGGACTATCCCTGGCGAACGACTTGGTATGCCGAGCACGAGGAGGAATCAACGCTCGCCTTTTACGCCACGGATTTTTCGCAAGAAATGGTCGGCCCCGGCATCGCGCTGGCCACCTATGGCGGGGCGATGTTTCTTTTTCCGCCGGTTCACATCCCGGACATTTGGCGGGATCCCGATTTGGATTTCACCGAAACGCTCGAAGAGCGGCTGGTGGCGGCTGCGTGCCTGCATAGCCAGTGCCCGCATGTGGCGCTGGTTAGTCCGCTGCCGCCGGGGGCCGGCTTTCGCAAATTGGCGAAGCACTTTGGCAAAAAGTTGGTCCACATTCCACTGGGGCAATTCGGCGACGGCGTAATTCAGCAACTGCGGATGATGCACGTCCTCAACGGCCACCACATCCGGAGTTACGCGGCGAATTTTATCAGAAAGGCGTAGCGACAGGCGGCCGCGCATGTCCGCTAATTGGCGAACTGAGGAAGAGGCCAACATGCGGGGCCCCTGGGGCTACATCAATACTCCACCCACATCAGGAATAGACCCTGGGGTGGAGCGGTCATGCCGGCGACGCGGCGGTCTTTGGCGGCGAGTATTTCCAGCGGCCAGTCGGGTGGGTGCTTCCCTTTGCCGATGAGCATCAACGTTCCGGCAATGATGCGGACCATGTTGTAAAGAAAGCCGTCAGCCTCCACCTCGATAATGACGCGGTCGGTCCGTTCGGCCTCGCGGCGCTCCACCAGCAGATCATAGATGGTTCGCACCGTGGTCAGGCGAGACGATCCGTGCGACTCGAAACTGGTGAAATCGTGCGTGCCGACCAAATGCTTGGCCGCCTGCTGCATCGCTTCCACATTCAGCCGCGAGAAGACTTGCCAGACGTATTGCCGGTCAAAGATGTCGCGTACGAGGCCGTCCTGGATGACGTAACGATAGCGTTTGCGAACGGCATCACGGATCGGATCAAAATCCGGGCTGGTTTCGCTGATGTCGAACACAAATAAGTCCTCGGGAAGCTCCGCATTGAGTGCCTTAAGAATCACTTCCGGCGGATGCCGTGTGACGGATTGAAAGCGGACGATCTGCGCGAGGGCATGCACACCGGTATCCGTCCGGCCGCTGGATTTGGCGATGATATTCTCCTGTAATATTCTGCTGAGGGTCTTTTCGAGCACTCCCTGCACAGTCCTTCGCTTCGGCTGCCGCTGCCAGCCGGTGAAGTCGGTGCCGTCGTAGGCGAGAGTAAGCTTGAAGGTACGCATGCCTGCGGTTGTAACGCAATGGCGAGGAGGCGCAAAGACGCAAAGGAAGAGGAAAGAGCCAAAAACGGCCTACTGAATGAACTCCTCAGCCGCCTCATTCTGATGCACGGTGATTTCACCAGCATCTTCCAGCTTGCGAACGACATCGACAATTTGTTGCTGCATCTTTTCCACTTCGGAAAGGCGCACCGAGCCGAGGAATTCCATTTCTTCCTGCAGGTTGGTGGCGGCCCGGCTGGACATGTTGCCGAGGATTTTCTGTTTGAGTTCGGCACTGGCCCCTTTGAGGGCGAGCACCCATTGGCCGGTCTCGATGTTTTTGAGAACGGTTTGAATGTCCTTGTCGTTCAGCTTGCAAAGATCCTCAAAGATAAACATCAACCGGCGGATTTCCTCGACTAGTTCGGCATTTTCCTGGGCCAGGTTTTCCATCAAGGCCCGCCCTGTGCCGCGGTCGGCCACGTTCAGGATCTCCGCCACGCTGTGTACGCCACCGGCCTTCTGAAACGATTGATTCATCAAGTTGGCCATGCGGCTCTCCAGGCCTCGTTCCACTTCCTGGATGACTTCGGGGCTGGTTTGCCCCATGTGGGCAATGCGGCGGATGACGGCGAGTTGACGGTCAGCCGGGAGCCCTTTCACCACTTCGGCTGATAGTGCTGGCGGCAGATGGGACAATATCAGAGCGATCGTTTGCGGATGCTCGTCCATGATGAACGTGAGCAGGTTCTGCGGATCGACCTTTTTGAGGAAGTGGAACGGTAGGGCTTCGATCGAGTGCCGAAGATTCTCCAGCGTGTTTCCGGCCTGATCGCCGAAGGCTTTTTCGACGAGGCTTTTTGCATACTCCACGCCCCCCGCTTCACCGCCAAGCGTGTGCGGGTTCGATTCCCCGAATTCGCGAAGCACCGATTCTTGCTCGTCCGCCGTCAATCGGCCGAGCTTGGCAATTTGGATGGTGACGGCTTCGACCTGCTTGGGGTTCAGCTTGGCGAGCAACAGCGCCGCTTGGTCCTCGGCCAGGCTGGTTAACAAGATGGCGGCTTTGCGAAGTTCAGAGGTCATACGGGCAACCTGCTAGCAAGTCGGCAGAGGGCGGTCCTTGCTGCGGAGTATCGGAAAATCGTCGGTGAAAATCGAGGCCAATTTGGGCCGCTATTCTCCGGTCAGTTCGCAGATTCCCCACTGGCCATTGTTCTCGTCCACGCCAATTTGCACCCGCTCTGGTCTGCCGCCGGTTCGCTCTTCCAGGGCCG
>CAYUJE010000139.1:6785-14265 GCA_964444865.1 uncultured Pirellulaceae bacterium
ACGCGGTAATTATGCCCATGCAAGCGCTCGCAGATGTTCCCCGCGAAGGTGATGAAGTGCGCCGCGCTGAAGACGTGATGCTCTTTGTCGAGACGGATGTGGTAGGAGGTGGGCATTTCTTTAGGGCACGCTATTAGCCTTCTCCAATATCTTACTCAAACGTGGGACCCTGTGTGTGGGATGGCGGCCACCTGGAATTCATCGTTGTAGACAATCATGCCTGGATTGTCCTTGGCGATGAATTCTACAAATACTCCATGCTCCTCGATAATTGCAGCGAGTTCCCAGAGCATGCGAACCATCGGTTGCCGCTCCGAGCGAAACCAGAAGATAGCTCGCCAATCATTCCCATCCAGGTGAGGACACGGCAGGTTGGCGTTAAACCACTTGCAGATTTCATCAATTCGCTCCCCAGCCCATGGTTCTATCCTCTTCGAGTCCCGAAGCTTGCCAGCGGAGCGGAAAATGCCGAGCGGTCGCGCGGTGTCAGGGCAGCGCAGCGTGGTGGCGAATCGCAGGTAGTTGGTAACAGACATGAGACAGCTCTCCACGATGGAGCCGTGGTTAAACAGAAAAGAGCGATTGCGTGGAGACACATCGTTGGCCTTGCGGGTTCGCTACACCCCAGGAATTTATGTCCACGGTGCCTTAAGCCGCCTATCGCGGAGCAAGGCAAACAGCCCCGCTGCAATCAGATCGGCTGTCGTGCCAGGGTTGCGGCGGTGGCCGTCACTGCGAAGGAAGAAATCGAGGTCGGCAACGGCTTCGTTATAGGAGTCGTCGCCTGGGGAGCCGGCGGCGAGGACGGCGGCGGCGTAGGTGCTGACTTCCTGGGCCAGTTCCGGACCGCACTTGCGGGCGATGAGACTGTCAGGATATTCGGCGAGCAGCCTTAAATGTGTGTGGATGATCGCTTCGGTCAACGACCAACGACGAGCAGATTCGCAAAGCCAGGGAGCGACTTTGTCGAGGACGAGGGCAAAGTCGGTAACGTATTGCTGGGCAACCAGATCGCGATCGGCAGCCGCGGCCATGGCGACGAGCAGATCGTTCGGCGCTTCGGTGGCAACGTCCATTTCTTCGACCTTTCCCATGCCTCCGGGCTGAGCGAGGCGAATCGCTTCGTACACCAGCCCGCAGTCATTGGCAGTAAGGCCGTGGAATACTTTGCCTATGCCGTTTGCAAGCGGCTCTTCTCGCGGCACAGCAGCTAGTGGCGCCAGCAGCAGGACCATGCCGAGATTGGTGTTGGTATCCACGAGTTGCCTCGTGGCACCAATCGCTTCGAGGATAGCTGCACCAACGCCGATTGTCTTCGCATTCTCCATCGCCGGGCCGATAGCGACGGCACTTATCACGAAGTCGGCAAACGTCAGATTTTCAAAGTCGGCTCCGCGATGGACGTTGCCGACTTTTGGCGCGGTCGCTTCCAGCAGGCAGGCGAGGGTGGCACACTGGCCGATTGACAGTTCACGAGTGGCGTTAGGTGTATCCAAAGACAACTATTCGGGACGCAGAGCGTCCGGGCTGGCGTTCCCACGCAGAGCGTGGGAACGAGGTGTATTGCTTAAAAACTCTCGCACTAGCGGCACGATCCGCTCGTGGGCGTCTTCCACGACGTAGTGGCCGCAGTCTTCCAAGCGATGCACTTCTGCTTGCGGCCATTGGGTAAGAAAGCGGTCGAGACATTCTGGCCGGAAGCACCAGTCTTTCATTCCCCAGATGAGCTGAATCGGGCGGATTCCGAGCGCAGGGAGGCCGGCTTCGATTTGTTCGAGGACTTGCCAGGTCGGATGGCGCTTGGACATGGGGATGTCCTGCACGAACCGCTGCGTGGCGATGCGGTTAGCCCAGGAGTCATATGGCGCGATGAGTCCGGCCTGTACATCCTTGGCCAGCGGCATTTCCACAGCCATCGTCAAAGCTGCGCGGGCGAAGGCGTTAAAGCCGCGAATGGCAAGTGTGCCAAACAGGGGGATGCGGCAGGCGGCGATACGCCACGGGACAAACGGTGGCGGAAACGCACCGGTGTTGAACAGCACGATGCGACTGAACCGCCCTGGCAGCTTCAGCACGGTTCCCAGGCCAATCGCCCCGCCCCAATCATGGGCCAGCAGCGTGACGTTCTTCAAATCGAGCTTCTCGACGAGCGTGACCAGGTTCTCGATATGCTGAGCCAACGTGTACGGATAATCCTGCGGCTTATCGGAAAGTCCGCAGCCGATGTGGTCCACCGCGATGCAGCGATTCTGGCCCCGCAGCCCCAGAATCAAGTTCCGCCAATAAAATGACCATGTCGGATTCCCATGCACGAACAGCAGCGGCTGGCCAGAACCTTCATCGAGATAGTGATAGCGCAGCGGACCGAGGGTGAGGTGGTGGGATTGAAACGGATACAAATCCTGCCAAGGCAAATGACTAGGTCCTAATGTCTAATGACTAATGGATGATACCGATCGCTCCTGCTTTCCTTAGTCATTAGACATTAGGGCTTAGTCATTGGGCAGTGCCGACATAGCAGCTCAATCGGCGTTGGACTCATCCACCTTTTTCTTCCAAAAGTCTCTCGCCATCCGGTGGTATTCCAGCACTTCGGCCTTCTGGGTTTCGTCGTCGAGCTTGATTCGCCGGGCTCGTTCCATGACCCAATCGAGGAAGAACTGAGCCGATTTTTTGCTGACGGTCGGCTTATAGCCCACCTGCACGTAGTACGGCCCGGTCATGGCAAAACGGTAGGTTTTCTCGGCATCGGCAACCCCGCGAATCGCCAGCCAGCCGCTCTTTTCAAACTTAATCGGCGGTAAGTGCCCCTCTTTCTTCGCCCATTCGTCCAGCCGCACTTCGTGCGCGACTTTGCCGTCCTTGATGACCTCCAGGTAGTGGATTTTGTCGCGGGTCGAAAGGTTGAGGGCCACGTCAAGCTCGACGGATTCCCCTTCTTCCACTTGGAACACATGTCCCGGCAGTGCCCCTTCGGGATCCACATCCTGCCCCGCCGCCTTGGCGGGTGAGCAGTGGACCCGCGGCTGCATCATGGGGCCGTTGGTGACGACGACGCGGCCTTTTTTGAGATTCTCAAACCAGCTTTCCCAGGTCAGTTTTTCGCCGCAGTGGACATAAACCCGGTTGTAGCCAACGGGATTGGGGAGCACGCCTGAAGCACTTCCGGCGGACGGCGGCAGCCGAATACCGGTGTTGAGCAGATGAAAGTAAATATCCATCGTCCAGCGGCCGTTGCCGCGGGGATCGGGATAGAGCTTGGTGTCGCGAGCCTTTCCCCAGGCTTCGCCGGAGTAAACGCCGTCCCGGTGCATGTGGTTATGAGCGATGCCGATGGAATTCATTTGTCCGCTCGCCACCCAGGTTGGCATGTCCCACCAGAAAGGTTTTTCAATGTCGATGTGCACGTCCGGATTCATCCGAGCCTGCTCCACGAATTTAATGGGTGACGGATATTCCCGTTTGGATCCCGACACTGGCAGCGGCTCTTTGAGGTTGAAGTAAAGGAGTGCTCCCCCTTCCCGCTCGTCTTCCCCAGCCAGCAGGTCATACATTCGGTCCTGAGCAAAAGTCACACGCGTCTCCTTCGGCGGTCCTTTGTCCTTGAAGACGTTCCGGTCATTCCACCAGGTAATGACGGGGGCGACGTGCAAATCCTCGGCAACCATGTGCAGTTCGATCTCTTTTGGGTCGCGGTGGATGTGCAAATCCCCCGACCACCAGCCGGCCTTGCTCATGTCGATGTAGCGAGAGAGGACGACTTCCTTGGCGTCGTTCGCCCCTTTCTCCAACGTGAAATAGCCGCTCATCGTGCGATATTCCGGCCCCCGCTCCATGTCGAACAGGTAGGTCCCCAGCGGCAGCTCCAGGCGGATTCTGTCCTCGAAGACAAAGTGATCGTTCCAGTAGGGGACCCGCGGTACCTTGACCGGCTTTCCCTTGGCGTCCCGCAGGTGCATCCGAGCGGCAATCGGCTTCCCTGTGTCCTTGTCGATGACCCGGACTTCCAACTCCCCTTTGCCGCCGGCGGCGAGGAGAGAGGAGAGACTAAGAAGATGAAAAAGAACAATCGAGACGGCGAAATGGAATCTGGCAGCCATCGAAGGAATCAGGGGTCAGGAGACAGGGGTCAGCGGAATGCGTGCTTTGCAAATCTAGCACGCGGAATTTGCCTTCAAGTTCCTACAATCGCCACTGGCAGCATAATTGCTCCTCGCGTAACTTGAAGACTGTTCACTGACTCCTGACCACCGACTCCTGACCGCCGCCACATGGCCAACCACAACGACTACTACAAGACCCTCGGCGTCAGCCGAGGGGCTTCGAAGGATGAAATCCAGAAGGCTTACCGCCAACTGGCCAAGAAATACCACCCCGATCTGAATCCCGACGACAAGACTGCTAAGAAGAAGTTTCAGGAGGTCCAGCAGGCGTACGACGTGCTTAGCGACGAGAAGAAGCGGCAGATGTATGACCAGTTTGGGCCGGAATTCGAGAACATCCGTCAAGGACCGGCTGGAGGCCAAGTGCCGCCGGGATGGGAAGGAGCCGACTTTTCACAGTTCGGCGGACCGGGTGGTGGGGCAGGGGGGGCCTCGGCCGCCGACATCGAAGAATTGCTGCGGCAGTTCACGGGGGGTGGTTTTCAAGGGGGGTTTGGCGAGAGTTTTGGCCCCACGCCGCGGCGGCGGGGACGCAAGAGCACCCAGCCTGGGGCCGACGTGGTCCACGAAGTGGAAATTCCATTTGCCAAGTCGATTGAGGGAGGGGAAGTCGCCATCCGCCTCCGTAGGCCCAGCGGAGAAGTAGAAACGCTGACGGTCAAAATTCCCGCCGGCATTGAAAGCGGCAAAACGATTCGGCTGCGGGGACAAGGGGAACCCGCCCCCGGCAGCGGCCCGCCGGGCGATTTGCTCGTCACCATGCGAGTTGCCCCGCATTCGTTTTTCTCGCGCGACGGGATGAACCTCCACGTCCGCGTTCCCGTCACCATCGGCGAGGCGGCGCTCGGCTCCAAGGTCGATGTCCCCACGCCGCATGGCACTATCACCATGACCATCCCCGCCGGCACCAGCAGCGGCAAGCGAATTCGGGCCAAGGGCTATGGCGTGCGGACCAAAGACGGCACCCGCGGTGACCTTTACGCGGAAATCCTGATTACAATTCCCAAGTCGATTGACGAAGCGAGTGCCGAACTGATTCGCAAGTTTGAAGCCAAGCAGCAGGAATTGCCGCGGGAAGAATTGAAGTGGTAACCGCGTGGGGTAGGCTTCCAGCCTGCCCAAGAAAGACTATTGGGCAGGCTGGAAGCCTACCCCACTTACCATGAACCTCTTCCTACTCCAACTGCTCCTTATCGCTGAGGAAATGCCGCTCAAGAAGCTCCCTGGGGAGAAGCGGGCCGTCGTACTCGCCGCGTTGGCGGGACTGATTATCCTGGGCTTTGCCATGGCTTTGCTTATCTGGCTCGGCGCGCGCATCACCCGCCGCTATATGCACGGCACCAGCTACCACAAGCCGACCGAGCGCCCCAGCTCCAGCGACTGGAGTCCCAAACCGCTGCAGCCGGGGGAAAAGTTTGAGGAGGAGCCTTAGTTGTCCGCTCATCTCTTTCCCAAATCACATCACCTCCGCAAGGACGCTGACTTTCAGCGGGTCTATGCCACGCGCGCTTACGCTGCGAATGATGTCCTGGTGGTCAACGGCTGCGAGAATGGTCTTGCTCATCCTCGGCTGGGGCTGAGTGTGTCCCGTAAAGTGGGCAATGCCGTCGTGCGGAATGCCTGGAAGCGCCGCATCCGCGAAGCGTTTCGGCTCTCTCATGAGTTGTTGCCCGCCGGACTGGACATTGTCGTTCGCCCGCAGAAAGATGCCATCCTGGACTTTCTTGCCATCGCCAAATCACTACCAGAACTGGCGTCGCGGATTGCCCGCAAATTGGCGAGGAGCCGGACATGACGGGGTCGGGAGGGATTTTCGTGACAGAACATTTTGGAGCAAGTCGAGACGTCGCCACGAAAACTCCTCCCGACCCCTTTCAGTCACCATCGTCATAGAATGGGGTATATGAATATTCTCCACGGTTGCATTCGCATCCCGAGCCTCCTGCTCATTTTCCTGGTCCGCATCTATCAGTGGACTCTCAGCCCCATCATCGGCCGCCAATGCCGCTTCCAGCCGACCTGCAGCCACTACTTCATCGGGGCGGTGGAGAAGTACGGGGCCATTCGCGGCAGTCTCAAGGGGATCTGGCGAATCTGCCGCTGCAACCCTTTCTGCCAGGGTGGCGATGACCCGCCATAGGGACAGTGGGGTAGCCTTCCAGGCTGCCCGGAAATGGCTATACTGTGAGGTTTCCAACAGCCATCCTCAATGAATCATGCGGCGGACGCCAAAACCCGCCTTCAGACATAACCGGTTGATACAAAGGACTTTACGATGCCCCAGTGCGAGTTTTGCGACAAAACCAAGAGTGTTGGCAACCAGGTCACGATCCGCGGCAAGGCCAAGTACCTCGGCGGCGTCGGTACCAAAGTGACCGGCATCACCCGTCGCGAGTTCAAGCCGAATTTGCAGCGGATCAAGATCACCACCCCCAACGGCACCAATAAGACGGTAACGATTTGCACGCGGTGCCTGAAAAAGGGAATTGTCCGCAAGGCGGTCAAGCAAGCCCCCTTCAAGTTGCCGGTGGATCACAAGGCCAAGCCCGCCATGCCGAAAGGTGCGGCACCTAAAACCGCTGCTCCCAAGGCAGCCGCCAAGCCGACGAAAGCCAAGGCTTAGCCGTTTGTAGTAACCCGCTTCAGCGGGTTATGTCTCGACAAACTGACCAAACCCGCTGAAGCGGGTTACTACGAACATGTCCCTCACCCGCGCCGATGTCGAAAAAGTTTCCCTGCTGGGGCGACTGCTCCTCAGCGATGTGGAGCTTGACAAAATGACCGAGCAGATGGGACGGACGGTCGGCTATATCGAGCAGCTCAGCGAACTCAACACCGATAACGTCCAGCCGATGGCTCACGCGCAGGAGATGCACAACGTCTTCGCCGAAGATGTAATTACGGCGAGTCTCCCCCGCGAAGCGGCTTTGGCGAACGCACCGAAGAAGGACGCGGAGTGCTATCGGGTACCGGCGGTGTTAGGGGAATGAGGCGGAATGACGAAGTCCGAATGACGAATGGCGAATGGAAGGAAACGGACTTAGTTATTTGGTTTGAATTCGTCATTCGTCATTCGGAATTCGAATTTCGCCATTCCCCATGATCTCTCGCTCCGCCACCGACCTCCTCCGCGACCTCACGGCTCGCAAGCTCTCGTCCGTCGAGTTGACGCAGGCGTATCTTGACCAGATCAGGCAGCACGACGGCACGGTGAAGGCTTTCTTGCTTGTTGATCCTGCGGAAGCACTGGCCCGGGCCAAGGAAATTGATGACCGGCGAGCGGCTGGCAAGCCGGTAGGGAAGCTGGGCGGCCTGCC
>CAYUJE010000139.1:14365-16533 GCA_964444865.1 uncultured Pirellulaceae bacterium
GTCCCCGGCGGCAGCAGCGGCGGTGCGGCGGCTTGCCTGGCGGCGAGCATGGCACCGCTTTCCATCGGCACCGACACCGGCGGCTCCATCCGCCAGCCAGCCGCCTTTTGCGGTGTTACCGGACTCAAGCCGACCTACGGCCGCGTCAGCCGGTATGGGCTCGTCGCGTTTGCCAGTTCGCTTGATCAAATCGGCCCGATGGCGGCGACGGCGGAAGACGCCGCCTTGCTGCTGGAAGTTCTCGCCGGTCATGACCCACTCGATTCGACTTCCGCGAACATTCCCACGGCCGAATACACCAAATCACTGAGCCAGCCGCTCCAAGGATTGAAACTGGGTTTGGTGAAAGAACACTTCGGCGCCGGCCTCGACTCTGAAGTCGAATCGGCCGTCCGCGAAGCAGTGAAGGTCTACGAGTCCCTCGGTGCGACCGTGAAGGACATCTCGCTGCCGCACAGCAAGTACGGCATCGCCACCTACTACATCATCGCCCCCAGCGAAGCGAGCAGTAATCTCGCCCGCTATGACGGCGTCCACTACGGCTACCGGACCGAAGAGAAGCAGATGCTGGCCGAACTGGCCGCGGAGCGGAAAGCGTTAGAAGCGAAGCAGGACGAGAAGGGGCTGAAGAACCTCGACACGGCTCTCATTCGGCTCTACCGCAAAACGCGGGCGGAAGGCTTTGGCCCCGAAGTGAAACGACGCATCATGCTCGGCACCTATGCCCTTTCCGCCGGCTACGCGGACAAGTACTACGTGCAGGCCCTCAAGGTCCGCCGCCTGATCCGCAGCGATTACGACGCCGCCTTCCAGGAAGTCGATTTCATCATCGGCCCCACCGCCCCCAACCCGCCGTTCAAAATCGGAGAAAAATCGGGGGACCCGCTCGCCATGTACCTGGAAGACCTCTACACCGTCACCGCCAACCTCGCCGGCATTGCCGGCATCAGCATCCCCTGCGGCCTCACCAGCGGCAAAACCACCGGCTCCCCGCTCCCCATCGGCCTGCAAATCCAAGCCCGCCCTTTCGACGAAGACCGCCTCCTCCGCGCCGCCGCGATGTTCCAGCGGGGGACGGATTGGCATTCCAAACGACCGGAATTGTAGTGGGGCAAGCTGGCCGCTTGCCCGATTTCCATTTCGGATTACCTTGGCTGGGGTATAATTGAAATGAATATTCGAAATCAATAGCGAGTTCGGACGATGCATACACTCACACTAGAACTTTCCGACCCCGTCTTCCGCGAGGTAGCGGCCAGGGCGCAAGAGGCATCTAAACAGCCAGCAGATGTGGTGCGCGATCTGGTTGATCTTCATTTCGGACGTACGGACTCCATCGTGAAAGACCATAGCCTGAAAGACCATAAGCCACTATCCGTCGGCCAGATTTTGAAACCCTGGACCTCGAACAGCGAATTACTGGAAGACTTCTTTGATCGGACTTGATGCCGACTTCTATATTGCGTACGAACTGGATACGCATCCGAAACACGCCTTCGCTCGTCCAACACTCGATGGTTTCATCGATAGTGGCGAGACCATTGGCGTCTGCACTCAAGTGATTGCGGAATTCTTGCACGTTGTAACTGACGCAAACCGTTTCACTACGCCTCTTTCCATGTCTGACGCGGTAACGCGAACTCGTCAGCTCATTTCCGCTCAAGAAATCACGCTTCTCGCTCCAGATCTGGCAGCCATGAATCTGTGCCTGAAATGGATGGATGAGTTTCAGCTTGGGCGTAAGCGGGTGCTCGACACAATGTTGGCCGCAACGCTCCTTACCGCAGGCGTTACGAAGATTGCCACGATGAATGACAAGGATTTTCGCGTATTTGGTAAGTTTGAATTCATATCACCGCCCGCTCCGTAAGCACCCATGCCCCACTCTTACGACCTTATCGTCGGTCTCGAAGTTCACGTTCAGCTTCAGACCAAAACAAAACTCTTCTGCCGGTGCAGCACGAAGTTTGGCGGGCCGCCGAATACGCAGACCTGCCCGATTTGCATCGGGATGCCGGGGAGCTTGCCGGTGATGAACCGCGAGGCGTTTCGGCTGGGACTGAAGACGGCGATTGCCCTGAACTGCGAGATTCCCGAGTTCACCAAGTGGGACCGCAAGCAGTATTACTACCCCGACTTGCCGAAGGGGTATCAGATCAGCCAGTACG
>CAYUJE010000140.1:0-1652 GCA_964444865.1 uncultured Pirellulaceae bacterium
TGCCAAAGCTCTTTTGAAGAATGACGTTCCGCCCCTTGGGGCCGAGGGTCACCTTGACCGCCCGGGCGAGTTTGGAAACGCCGCGACGAATCGCTTCGCGAGCTTCCTGATCGAATGCAATGATTTTGGCCATGTAAAAAACTCCTGAGTGGATTGATTTGTTAGTTCTAGTTCCCAAGCTCTGCTTGGGAACTCGCGTCTTCGAAGCTCTGCTTCGTATCTGAATCGGGAAGCGGAGCTTCCGCGCGTCCGTTCCCAAGCGGAGCTTGGGAACGAGTATTAGGCTTAGTCTTCCAGGATTGCGAGGATGTCTTCTTCACGCATCAAAAGGAACTCTTCGTCGTTAACCTTAAAGGCTTCCCCCGCCCAAGCCGTGAACAGGACCCGGTCGCTGGCCTTCACCTGCAATTGGCCGCGAGAGCCGTCGTCCAGCATTTTGCCATTGCCCACCGAGACCACGGTGCCGCGGCTCGGCTTTTCCTTGGCGGAATCGGGAAGCACAATGCCGCCGGCGGTCTTGGCTTCGCTCGATTCGCGGCGTACCACGACGCGATCGCCGAGGGGCTGAAGCTTCAGGTCCGTCTTTTTCTTGGCCACAGGTTTCTCTTTGGTCGCGGTCGACATACTGCAAACTCCTAGGAAGGCTGAAAGTGATTTGGCTGGTTAAAGGGAGTACGTCCAGGGTCGGACGACGAATGGCTGTCAAAACGGCGCAAGACCGCTATGTTTGTCCCCACTTAGGCAACCGGCGCGCCAAACGGGATTTCCGGGGTCAAAATGCGGTTTTTTGCGAGGATTCTGCGTCCAAAGACCCGCCAATCGGGGAAAGTGGCTCGATTCTAAGAAAACTCCGCCCCCTCAGGCCAAGTCAAAGCAGGGAAAGGCTGCTGTCAAATTGACAGGAGTCACTTCCCGACTCGAACAGCCCCCCTCAAAGAATGGGGTCCGATTCAACGCGAAATCCTACTTAGTTTGAAACTTATCGTGGCAATGATCGAGATTCAGGCGAATGAGATGCCTTCCCAATCGTCGCAAAACAGCCTGTTGTATGAGGGGCTCATCCCGTTCACAATGAATCGAAATCGACAAATCCCTAACGACATTCCTCGGGCCAGGCCCTATTCTCTCATGCCGATCAAAGTTACCTGCACCTGCGGAGCCGCCTTTGCCGCCAAAGATGAATTGGCGGGCAAGACCGTCGCCTGTCCAAAATGCCAGCAGCCGCTCACGATCGGGGGAGGGGCTGCTCCGGCACAACGGCCGGCGGTCGCTTCCCGTCCGGCACCCGCGCCACAGCCGGCTCCGGATTTGTCCGCGCCCAGTATTTTTGACGAAGCCGGTTTGAAGGCTCGGCAAAACACTGGCCACGTTTGCCCTAGTTGTTTCCATGCGATGAAGCAGGGTGCGATTCTTTGTGTCCATTGCGGCTACAACATACAGCTTGGGCGGAAGTTGGTGGCGCAGGTTCATGGGCGAGGAGATGCGGGGCATGGCGAATCGGCCGAGATTGCCCTGCAGCGGGCCGCCAGGACGTTGGAAGAGGACAAAATCGAAGAGCGGAAGAAGACGAGTGAAGGGATTCCGTGGTGGGGCTACTTGATTCTGTTTCTGGGTGCCGTGGGGCTCCTCACCATGATGATGATGCTCCCCGC
>CAYUJE010000140.1:1752-16511 GCA_964444865.1 uncultured Pirellulaceae bacterium
TACGGCAGTGCGGAGAAGAAGGACGAGAAATGGCCGCTGATGCTCTTTCTGCATGGTGCCGGGGAACGGGGTGACAATCTGGACCAGGTGAAAAAGCATGGCCCCCCCAAACTCGTCCAGGAGAAGAAGGAATTCCCCTTCATCACCGTTTCGCCTCAGTGTCCCACCGGGAAATACTGGAATCCGCAGCAGTTGGCCAAGCTTGTCGATCATGTGACGAATACCTACTCAGCCGATCCCAAGCGGCTGTATGTCACCGGACTTTCGATGGGAGGCTTTGGCTCCTGGAACCTGCTGGCGGAGTATCCGGGCAAATTCGCTGCCGCCATCCCGATTTGCGGCGGCGGTGATCCGTCCAAAGCCGAGAAGATGAAGGAGACTCCAATTTGGGTTTTCCACGGGGCAAAGGACACGGCAGTCTCCATCAAAAAGAGCGAAGAGATGGTAGATGCCCTGAAAAAGGCGGGAGGGAACGTCAAGTTCACCATGTATCCCGAAGCTGGGCATGATTCCTGGACCGAAACTTACAACAACTCCGAAGTCTATAAGTGGCTGCTGGAGCAGAAGCTGAAATAGAATGACGAAGCACGAATGACGAATGTCGAATTGTCGACCGTGAATCATTCGCCATTCGTCATTCGGAATTCGAAATTCACGCCCCATGTCCACCGACCCCTATTCTCCCGCTCCCTCGAAGCCGCTTCCCGACGACGGAGGCGAGCCGACGCCGCAGTACTTCGCCGCTCTGAACTATTTCTTTGAGCATCCTGATTGGGGCAACTCGCTGCTCTATGGCAGTCTCTGCATGCTCATCCCGATTCTCAATTCGCTGGTGCTCCTGGGCTACCGGTACGAAATCGTGGAGATGAAGGTCCGCTTTCCCGATCAGCAATATCCCCGGTTCGATTTCAACCGCTTCTCACAGTACATCACGCGGGGCGTCTGGCCGTTTCTGATCGATTTCCTCGTCCAATTCATCATCAACATTCCGATTCAGATCACCGTTTGGATCGTCTTCGGCCTGGTGAATGTCGCCGGCCGATCGGAGAGCACCGCTATGGTAGTTGTGGCGGGCGTGGGAATTCCGCTTCTCATCCTCTTCATCCTGCTGCTGCTCATTGCCCTGCATGTGGTGCTGGTCCCCATCACACTGCGGGCGGGACTTTCCCAGGATTTTGGCCAGGCTTTCAAAATCCCTTGGATCAAGGATTTTCTGTCCAAGGTCGGTCTGCAAACTTTGCTCTTCAATTTGTTTTTGATTGCCACCGGATTCGTGCTGCTGATGGTTGGATACGCGGCTTGTTGCATCGGCATCATTCCCGTTTCCTTCTTTTTGATGGGCCCGGTTTTGGCGCACGTGCATTGGCAACTCTATCGCCTCTATTTGGCACGGGGAGGAGAACCCATTCCGCTCAAACCGCTGCAGATGGAGCCCGCCAATCCATTGCAGGTATCCGGCCCGAATTTCGACAAGCCGACTATGTAGTTAGTGGGGCAGGCTTCCAGCCTGCCCAGATAATGTGAATCTCGTGGCAGGCTGGAAGCCTACCCCACTTCGAGCCGCTATCATGGCTACATGGCCAAAATCTTTGATCAGGTGCTGGTGATTGACATCGAATCGACTTGCTGGCAAGGTCCGCCGCCGCGCGGGCAGCTCAGCGAGATTATCGAGATCGGCATTTGCACCGTGGATCTGCGCAAACTTGAGCGGCTGGAAAAGCGGTCCATCATGGTCAAGCCGGTCCGCTCACGGGTGAGTGAATTCTGCACGTCGCTCACCACGCTCACAAATGACGACGTATTCCATGCCGGGACATTGGCCGACGCGGTCAGCATCCTGAAGAAGGAATATCGGGCGCTCGACCGGCTTTGGGGAAGCTGGGGTGATTACGACCGCCGCCAATTCGAAATCGTCTGCCGCGAATTGACCGTCCCTTATCCCTTCGGCCGCAGCCACCTCAACATCAAAACCCTCTTCGCTATCGCCTTCGGCGACGAAGCGGAGATTGGACTCGACACGGCCTTCGACCGCCTGGGGATGAAAATGGAAGGGACCCATCACCGAGGCGTGGACGACGCCTGGAACATCGCGGGGATCATGTGCGAGTTGTTCCGGCGACTGCGGGGAACTGGCGAGCGGCCTGCGTAAGCTGGAAGGTGAGTCAGCGCTCTGGTGGCCGCGTCGGTCGCGATCTCCATGTGACCGGCCAGCTTACGCAGGCCGCTCGCCGCTCAATGAACGACTATTTCATCAGCCAAGACAAGATCATCGCCAGTACTGCCCCCGCCAGCATCGAAACGGGGACGCAAATGGCGGCCGTAGCGAGCACGTGAGTCCAGTTAATGGACGAATTTAAAGCCACGCCCACGGGAATCGGCCGCACGCCGGGGCGGAGCGGCAGGGTTTCTTGAACCGCAGTCCCATAGGGAGACGTCCCCTGCGAAAGCTGGCTGGGGCTGCTCGGATCGTTTCCCTCGGTGTCCTGTGGCAGGTCCACGCGATGGTCTTCCTCTTCCGAGGGAAGCGGGCCGGCTTTCCAGGAAGCGCGGACACTTCCTGATAGAGGCGACGCATCTCCGGCCCATTGCTCCAGGCGGGAAACAACCTCAGCAGCGGATTGAATCCGTTGCGTGGGGTCCTTTTCCATCATGTCGGCAATGACTTCAACAAACTCCTCGTGCAATTCAGGATTGAAGCGGCGAGGATGCCAGGGTGTCTCTTCAGTATGTTTGCGGGCCTTCTCTCGCGTGGTGCCGCCGGGGAAGGGAACTTTGCCGCAAACCGCGTAATAGAGTGTGCAACCCAGCGAATAAATATCGCTGACGTGAGTAATGTCGCCGGGTGTGCGGATCTGCTCGGGCGACAGATAGTCGGCAGTGCCGACGATTTTCCCCGCCCGCGGATCGGCCTCACCGTGGATGAAAGCAGCCAGGCCGAGATCGGAGACTTTGGCGATTCCTTCGGGTGTTACCAGGATATTCCCCGGTTTGACGTCCCGATGAATGAGCCCCTGTTTGTGGGCATAATCAAGTCCGCGGGCGGCTTGCAGAATGACGCTGGCCGCCTGTTGCTGATTGAGCGGGCCGCGCGAACGAATGAGCTTGCGAAGGTCGGTGCCGGGGACGTATTCGGTGACCAGATAGTGGACATCCCCATCTCGACCGGCATCGTTAGCCCGTACCAGATTGGGGTGATCCAGTCGGGCCTGGGTCCGGATTTCCCGCATGAAGTTGTTAATCGATTCGGGAGTTGCTTTTGACAGCGGCAGCACTTTCACCGCGGACTCGCGCCCCATCACATCATGCGTGGCCTTGAAAACCTGCCCCATCCCCCCCTGGCCGATGAAATCGGTCACCGTGTAGGGCCCGATGGTAAACTTGGTGCGTCCCTCTTTAATTTTCTCTGCCTGGTAGGAAGTGAGAAACCCCATCTCTACCATCTTGGCGGCCAGGGCGTTGTCGTCGATTTCCAACACTGGCGTAGGGGGACCCTTGCCGCGCAGCCTTTCCAGCGCTTGCTGCATCTGGTCCTCTTTGACGAGGCCGCTCAGCAGAGCGTAATTGCGGAACATGGATCGGACGGCGATAGGCACGGAATTGAGACTGCTAAATAGTTGTGATTGTTTCTAAGGCACTCCATGCTAGCCAGTTAGACGGGACTGCGCCTAGTCGAAGTTGCTAAAAGCAAGCGTGCAATATAGCCTATGTTCGTCGGTACAATTCATGGGAAAACGTGCCACTTTTGCCAGGACTTGGGGGGCTTAGCAGTGAAGCTCAGGCTCTTTTTAAGCGTGGGATGCTCTATCGAGAGTTCTCGAGCGTGCAACGCGATGCCAGCAGGAAACTGCAATCGGCTGCCGTACTTCTTGTCTCCCAAGATTGCATGGCCTATAGCCGCGAGTTGCACGCGAATTTGATGCTTGCGGCCGGTCTGCAAGCTTACTTCCAGCAGCGTTTCGCCGGAAAAGTCGCGCAGCGTTTGGTATCGCAAGCGGGCCTCTTGGGATTCGGCAGAGCGTCTGGGGCAAACGACCATTCGCTGCCGGGATTCATCTTTGGACATCCAGTGGATGAGTTCCGCCGACTTTGGTTGGGGGGCACCTTCCACGATGGCCCAATACATCTTCTTTGTCGCGCGATCTCGAAACTGCTCGGAAAGACGAGCGGCCGCTTTGCTGGTGCGGGCGAAAATCAACACGCCGCTCACCAGCGAATCGAGACGACTGACGACGCCAAGGTAGACGTTTCCTGGCTTATTGTATTTCTTGCGCAGGTATTCCTTGGCCAGCATGATCATGCTGGTCGTGCCCGCCGCCGTCCCCATTGTGGCAATTCCCGCCGGCTTGTTCACCACGAGCAGGTGGTTGTCCTCAAAGAGAATTTGCAACGGCGTGGGGGGAGTGGACACGGAAGCAGCGACATCCAAGGTGGGGCATGATGATGACGCTTCCTATTCTACCCAGGTACATGTCTGCCCGGTAATGTTGAAGGGATGGCCGACCTACCCCTCATTCTCGCCTCCAGTTCCCCACGCCGTCGCCAACTCCTGGCGGAACATGGGTACGTATTTCAAGTCGTGCCGCCGCATGACTGGGCCGAGTGCGGCGTCTGCAGCCGCGAGACTCCGCCGGAACTGGTGGCTCGGCTCGCCTATCAAAAGGCCAAGGATGTGGCCGAGCGAACGAAAACTGGCATTGTCATTGGCTGTGACACAGTGGCCGAATGTTGCGGCCTGATTCTCGGCAAGCCGAAGAATCGAGAACATGCTCGCGAAATGCTCGCGCTCCTTCGCGGGCGGGAACATCACGTCTACAGCGGCCTTTGCCTCTGGCGGCGGCCGGGAGAAGAGCACCATGTGCAGGTGGATGTGACCAAACTCATCATGGACCAGCTCTCGGACGAGCAAATCGAGACCTATCTCAACACCGACCTCTGGGAAGGAAAAGCGGGTGCCTTCGGCTATCAGGACGGCAATGACTGGGTTCGCGTCCTCAGCGGTAGTGAAAGCAATGTAGTGGGCCTGCCGATGGAGCTTCTCGCGAGGATGCTGACATAGTCGCCTTTCGCTCCGCGAAAGGACGCGCTCTCGCGGAGCGAGAGGCGACTAATACGCCCCCACTCTTCTCCCTGCCTTCGGGTCGCCGGCAACTTGTTTCCGACCCGTAGTCGCATCCATGCTGATGGCCACAGGTGCGCCGATTGCGCCCTTCGTCGTGCTCACTTTATGGAGGCGAGCGGCGAGGTCCGCCAGCGTCTTTTCTCCCACTCCTTCCTGCACGGTGAGGCTCCCCAGTGAAGGGGGCGGCTGATTGAAGGAGCCGATGTGGTGGGCCGTGCTGAAGCGTGGGCTGGTAACCGCTTTCTCCGGCAACAGACTGAAGTCGATGGAATTCAGCAGCACTTGCAGCGAGACCTGATCCTGCAGGTCGCCGCCGGCCACGCTGATCGCCAGGCACGGTTTGCCATCTTTGAGGACGAGCGTTGGCGTGAGCGTAATTCGCGGCCGCTTGCCGGGTTCAATGCAGTTAGGGCTTCCCTCATTTGTATTGAGCGAAATGAGCCGCGAGCCAAGTTGCACGCCTGTTTTTCCCGCCATCACTCCACCCCAGCCGCTGGGCGTGGCAGCAATGACATTGCCAAATCGGTCAGCTGCCAGACAAGTCGTCGTGTCATTGGCGGGGCGCTTTTCGCCGGCGGGAACTTCGGCGATTGCCAACTCCGCTTTATTGCCGCGAGGGTCGCCAGGGCGGAAGATCAGCGAGGCCCGCTGCGGATCAATCAGCGGGCGGCGTAGGTTGGCATAGCTCTTGGAAAGCAGCTGCGTGAGCGGAATATCGCTGAACAGCGGATCGCCGTAGTAAATGTCCCGATCCGCCAGGGCCAACTTCATCGACTCAGTCACCTGGTGGATGTAATCGGGGCTGTCCTGACCAAGCGACTTGAGGTCATTCCCTTCCAGCAGCCGAAGGGTTTGCAGCAGCACGGGCCCCTGCGTCCACGGGCCGCATTTGCAGACGGTGTGGCCGCGATATTCCACGCTTGCCGGCTCCTCGATGCGAGTGGAATGCGTGGCTAAATCGCCGTAGCGAATCAGGCCGCCATTGGCGCTTGACCAAGTGTCAATGTCCCGAGCAATGGAGCCGCGATAGAAGCAGTCTTCCGCGAGACGCAATCCGCGGCGGCGATCCATGTTGGGTGTGGCTGGTCCGGCAATGATGCTCGGTGATTTTTCGGCGGCAATCATCTTGCGAATATTCACAGCCAGGTCAGAGTGCCATTCCTTGTCGTGGCGGTCCAGAACCTTGAGCATCGGCTGAGCGGCTTGCTCAAAGGTGCGGGTGCCGTAGCGATCAAGCAGCGTGAGGATGGCTCCCGGCGCGGCAGGGACCGCCGCTGTTTCAATGCCGCTTTTCGGAATGCCGCCCTTGGCGGCGAAATATTCTCTCGTGGCCAGCTTTGGCGAGGTCCCCATGCCGCTGATGACCTCCACGACGTTTCGCTGGGCGTCGTACACAATAACTGGGACTTCGCCGCCAAAGCAGTAGCTCCCCGATTCCGTCACCGATTGCACCAACAGCATCGTCGCCGCCGCATCCGCGGCATTGCCGCCGCCTCTCAGCATCTCCAGGCCTGCTTCCATCGCCTCTCGTTCTCCAGTTGCAACCGCACCGTTCTGGCCCGCCGCATTCCAGGCCTGCCCCGAGGTTCCTTGCTGTGCCAGGCAAAGCTGTGGCAATAGAAGCAAAAAACTGCCAATTGGCAGTAAGGTCAAACGCAACATGGCTGGATTCCTGTCGAGGGAACGAAAAAGGGCTGCCGCGATTTTAGCCGAACGAAGTTGGAAAAGAACCCTCCGAGTCAGGCTGAGTAGATTGGGTGGTCTTTCCCATTCCAGGGAAGCGAGACCAGGGAAGCGAGAATTTCTCCCGTTACCGCAATGGCGCATCGGGCCTGCATGTTTACAATAACGGCTTTCAATCTCCCGTCAGGCAAATCCGGCATGTCTTCGACCAGTGACTTCGACCTCGCTGCCCATTCCCGGCTGTTGCGGAAAGAGGTGGACGAAGCATTGGCCCGCTACACGGAATATGGCCAGGACTGTCCAGAGCAGCTTGCCGCGGCCATTCGCCATAGCTTGCTGGCGCCGGGCAAGCGGCTGCGGCCGTTATTGGTGTTAATGGCTTGCCAGGCTTGCGGTTACGACCGTGCGGCGGCACTGCCCGCTGCGTGTGCCGTGGAAATGATTCATACCTATTCGCTGATTCACGACGACTTGCCGGCAATGGACGACGACGACCTCCGCCGCGGCTTGCCAAGCTGCCATATTAAGTTTGGTGAGGCGACGGCGATTCTGGCGGGCGATGCCCTGCTAACCCAGGCGTTTGAAGTGCTGGCCAAAGACATAACACCCCCGGAAATTGCCGCCCGCTGCTGCGGCGAATTGGCCCATGCAGCCGGGGCTTCCAATCTAGTGGGGGGGCAAGAAGACGACCTGCGAAACGAATTTGCAGGTGGCCAGATATCCGACCTGGAACGAATCCACCGCCGAAAAACGGGGGCCATGATTCGCGTTTCCCTCCGTTTGGGCGGTATGATTGGAAAAGGCAGTCCAGAACAAATCATTGCTCTCGATGCGTATGGAGAGCGGCTGGGGCTAGCCTTTCAAATCGTCGATGACCTCCTCGATTTGCGGGGGGATGTGAGTACGATGGGTAAGAAGACCGGCAAGGACTCCGGCCGCGGCAAATTGACTTTTCCTTCCCTGCTGGGAGAGGCCGAAAGTCGACGGCGGGCGGAGGAGTTGATTGGTTCGGCTTGTGCGGCCTTGGCACCATTTGGCGACTCGGCGCAGCCCTTGGCGGCTTTGGCAAAGTATGTACTAGAACGGAATCACTAACCTAAATGACTAAGCACTAATGTCTAATGACTAATGAAAAGCAGGCACCACATTCCATTAGTCATTAGACATTAGGATTTAGTCATTCCCCTTTATGCACAATCTCCTGTCAAAACTCGAATCCGCAGCCGACCTGCACGGCATGAATACGTCGCAGCTCACTGAACTGGCGGCTGAGATTCGGGATGTCCTCTGCAATCTGCTCAGCGAGCGAACGGCCCATTTCGCGTCGAACCTGGGGGTGGTCGAGCTGTGCCTGGCTTTGCACAACGTCTATGACTTCCGCCGCGACCGTTTGATTTGGGATACCGGCCACCAAATTTATCCGCACAAGCTGGTCACCGGTCGCTATCACGAATTCCGCACCATCCGGACCAAGGGAGGGCTGATGGGCTACCCCAATCCGCACGAAAGTGAGTACGACCTGTTCATGACCGGCCACGCCGGCAGCAGCGTCTCCACTGTGTTCGGCATGAAGAGCGGTGACGATCTGCTCGGCGAGAAGGACCGCAAATCGGTCGCCGTCATCGGGGACGGAGCCTTCCCTTCCGGCATCGTCTACGAGGCATTGAATAACGCCGGTGGGATGAAGAAAGACCTGTTGGTCGTCTTAAACGACAACAAGATGTCGATCTGCCCGCGCGTCGGCGGCATGGCCAGCTATCTCGACAAGCTGCGGACCTACCAGGTCTACACCGGCATCAAGACGGAAGTGCAGCGCATCCTCGGCAGCATTCCGCTCCTGGGTGATCCCGTCGAGCACTTCCTCGCTCAAATCAAGGAAGGGGTCAAAGCCGGCCTCCACGGCGGCATGCTGTTTGAAGAACTCGGCTTCCGCTACTTCGGCCCCATCGACGGCCACAACATCGCCATCCTGCGGAAGTACTTGCAGATGGTGAAGGACCTCAAGGGGCCGGTTTTGCTGCACGTCGTCACCGAAAAAGGGCACGGCTTTCAACCCGCCGCTGCCGACCCGGTCTTCTTTCACACACCGCCGGCGTTCGTTCAAGAGAACGGAGCCCCAGTCCCCAAGAAATCCGGCTCGGGCAAGGCTTACACGCAAATCATCAGCGAATCCATTCGCGATCAGATGCTCAAAAACCCACGAGTGGTGGTCCTCACCGCCGCCATGTGTCAGGGGAACAAGCTGGAATTGGTGCGGGACGAATTCCCCGACCGTTTCTTCGACGTCGGCATTTGCGAATCCCACGCAGTCGCCTTTGCCGCTGGCCAGGCCAAAGCCGGCCTTCGCCCTATCGTCGATATTTACAGCACCTTCCTGCAGCGGAGCTACGACCAGATTTTTCAGGAAGTGGCTCTGCAAAACCTGCCGGTTACGTTTGCGCTCGACCGCGCGGGACTAACCGGTCCCGATGGTCCCACGCATCACGGCGCATTTGACATTGGTTACATGCGGGTCTTCCCCAACATGGTCGTCATGGCCCCCGGTGACGCTTACGACGCCTCTGCGATGCTCGAATTCTCGCTCCGACACAGCGGCCCGTGCAGTATTCGCTATCCCAAAGCCAACACCGAAACCATCGGCGGCGAGCGGACGCCGCTGGAACTTGGCAAAGCGGAGACCTTCCACTTCGGCCGGGATGGCATGATCGTATGCTGCGGCACGATTCTCGGCGATTGCCTTCGGGCGGCGGAAAAGTTGCGAGAGGAAGGGCTTGATGTCGGCGTCGTCAACGCCCGCTTCATCAAGCCGCTTGATCGCGAGATGGTCCAGCGCTCGCTCCGCGAAGCCAGCTTCGTCGTCACCGTGGAAGAAGGCTGCCTGATGGGTGGCTTCGGCAGTGCCTTCCTGGAAACCGCTTCCGAACTCGGCCTCGACACCAGCCGCGTCCACCGCCTCGGTATCCCCGACCGGTTCATCGAACATGCCGAGCGCGGCGAACTCCTCGCCGACCTCAGGCTCGACACCCAAGGAATTATCCAAACCTGCCGCGATTTTGCCGACCGGCTGGGGATTGAAAACGGCGCTTCAGCGAATGTATAGGCAACCCGATGCGTAAGCGAGGCTCGATATGACCGCTGCCGCCTGGGCCACTGCCAAAACCAATCGCCGCCCCAAGGTACTCCTCCTCGGCTCCGGCATGCGGGCCAACGTCATTCCGGAAGCGGAACGTCTCCGCCCCCTCATCGAGCAGCAAGTCGAAGTCCTGCTGACCGATTTCGAGTTCAAGGAAGACCTCTCGCAGATTCCCGCCGACTTCGCCATCGTGCTCGGCGGCGATGGTTCCATCCTCCGTGCCGCCCGGCAAATGTGCACTCGCCAGTTGCCCGTGCTTGGAGTCAATCTTGGCAAACTCGGCTTTCTGGCCGATGTCAGTCCGCAGGATCTTTCCGAGGTGCTGGCGGCTGTTGCTAGCGGCGACTGCCGGATCGATGAGCATCTGATGTTTACCGCCTCGGTCCGCCGTGGCGAGCAAGTGCTGGCTGAGCAACTCGGGCTCAACGAGACGGTCATTACCGCAGGGCCTCCCTACTCGATTCTCACCGTGGAACTTTATGTTGACGCACTTCTGGCAACTACCTATAGTTGCGACGGCCTGATTATCAGCACGCCGGTCGGCTCGACGGCTTACAACCTGTCGGCTGGCGGGCCGATCATCCGCAAGACGCTGCAAGCCTTCACCATCACCCCCGTCAGCCCCCATACGCTTACGGTGCGGCCGGTGGTCGACACGGCTGACCGCGTCTATGAAATGGTGGTCCCCGAACCGAACGAAGGGACGACCGTAATGGTGGATGGCCGACCCCTCGCTCGCCTCACCTCGGAGGATCGAGTGCGCGTGGAGCGGGCACCGCAATGTTTCAAGATGATTGAAGTCCGCGGCCAGAATTATTACCGCACTCTCCGGGACAAGCTCGGCTGGGCGGGGAATTTGCATAAGCCCTAAAGTACTCTTCACGCTCCGCGTGAAGAATCATCTCGCGGAGCGAGATGAGTACCAACCGCAAGGATGCACGCAATGAAAACCCTTCTCTCTCTCGCCATCCTTCTCCTGGCATCTGGTTTCGCCCTTGCGGCGGACGGGGAACAATACACGCTGGTCTACAAATTCACTCCCGGCGAGGAATTTCGCACGCGCGTGATGCAGGTCTCGACGGTGGACACGAAGATCAAAGGAGAGGTTTCCATCGCCAGGTCACGCAGCGTCTCGACCAAGGTTTTGAAAATCACCGAAGTGGATAGCCAAGGAAACATCACGCTCGAAAATAGCGTGGCGGATGCTGACATGTGGCAAAGCGTCACCGGCAAACCCGAAGTCAAATACAACAGTCGCACCGACAAAACGGCTCCCCTCGGCTATCAATACGTCGCCGATTCCATCGGCAAGCCGCTCGCCACGCTCACCATTAGTCCTTCGGGAAAGCTGATGGACCGCCACGGCGACACGCCGCAAATCAACACGGGCCTGGGTGAAATCGCCGTGCCGCTGCCTGAAGTGCCGGTGAAAGAAGGGGACACTTGGGAAACTCCGGAGGATATCCGCCTGAAGATTGACGAAGTGAACATCGCCATCAAGGTCCGTCAGCTCTATCGCCTGGTTTTAGTGCAGACCGGCGTGGCGACCATCTCCGTCGAAACGCAAGTCCTCACCCCCGTGCGCGACCCCAAAGTTCTCTCGCAACTTGTTCAGCGGATGCAAAAGGGAACCATCAAGTTCGACATCGACGCCGGCCGCCTCCTCCACAAGCAAATGGACCTCGACGAATCCATCCTTGGCTTCAGCGGCCCTGAGAGCCACATGCACTATCTGTCCAGGACCACCGAAGAGCCGGTGGCGAATGAGACGACGGGGAAGACGGCGCAGAAATAGCGAATCGGCGGCATTCGAAGCCCACCTCTAAAATCGATTGGAAACTGTCCACGGATATTTGTCGGCGCGCGTTCCTTGCCGAATAGGAAAAGTGCCGCGGTTTTCCAACAACTCTTTTTGGGGATGTCGCTCCTTATCCCCAGTTCTGTCGCTCGCGCCGACGACTCGCCTTCCCTCAAAGATCTGGAGTGAGGCGATCTGTCCGTGCGCTTCTTTTTCGACGACGCCACCCTAAGCTGATTGAATGGAACATTCACAAGGACAAGTGCGTCGTGTAGGGACCCATCTTCGACGAATCCTTGGTCGTCGAAGCCCCAAGATTCGCGGAATTGCCAATGTCTTTGTGGGGCCTGGGCCCGAGCGGGACCACTAAGCCTCGACTCGGACCAGTCAGTGTTTCAGTACCAGCCCGACGCGCAAGCGAGGGAAATGGAGATGCACCGGCGCGATACGATTTTCTCTCGCTTGCGTTTCGGGTTTGAGTAATTCTCAAATATCAGATTGTCACAACGCTCGGGGACGGCTGTATTGCTGGCGTAAGGATGCTCAAACCAGGCGATGGATGCCGCAAGTACGACCCTCAGCCCGGAGCCCTGCCATGAAGAAAACGCATCTTACTCTCGCCTTTCTCGGACTTTCTTCGGTTTCCCCACTCTTCGCGGGCGAACCCCCTGTTGGGGGGCATTTGATTGCGATGAATCGGCCGGAAGTCAAGAACCCCGCCAAGCCGGAAAGCAAACCGCAATCGGCCGCTCCTGCTAAGAGCCCCGAGGCGGAGAAAACACCGGCAGTGGAAAAGAGTCTTTTCATGCGGACTCTCCCTTCCACTTGTTGGCTGCGAAGTGTGCCGGATGCGAATGGGAACTACATCTATGGCTCGGGACTAGTTCTGGACGTCGACCGCGGCTTGGTGATTACGACCGCGGGCGTCATGACGAACTACGACAAATTGATTTGCGATGTGCCGGCCTTCGACGGCGACGATGTGGTGGTGGAAGCCAGCGATTACTACAAGAACAGCAAACCTGCCATGGGGACCGTTCTCTATCGGGACAATCGGCGTAATCTGGCCATTCTGCATGTCGATTCAATGCCGGCCGGAGCCCAAGCGGTCAAGCTGGCCTCGTCCTCGGCTCAGCCCGGCGAGGCGGTGCTCTCCATCGCAGCCAAAGGACAGGGGAGCGAGGGGATGTGGATTATGTCCCAGGGGCACGTTCGCATGACCTATCAGAGGACGGGCAACAGTGGATTCAAAACTCGAACGGTGGAGAGCGACCTCCCCTGCAATCAAGGATGTGCCGGTGGTCCGCTGGTGAATCAGCGCGGCGAGTTAATCGGCGTGGTAGACTCCTTCGAGCAGAACGCCCGGCTAGTAAGCAAAGCAATCGAAGTCGGTGAGCTCAAGGCTTTCCTCGAAGAGTGCGAACGGTTCATTGACCCGCAGGAAGCTGGCGATTTCAACGACCGGGGCGTGGCCCATTACGACAACGGCCGCTTTGACGCCGCCATGGATGATTTTTGCGAGGCCCTGCAACTCGATGCCGATCATGCCATGGCCCGCAGCAATAAGGGGTGGGTCTTCCTCGTCCGCCAAGATTATGAAACCGCCATTGCTGAATTTGACCAGGCCCTCAAGCTCCAGCCGGAATTGGCCTCTGCTTATCATGGCCGCGGCAAATGCAACGCTGCTTTGGGACGCAATGCCGAAGCTCTCAAGGATATGACCCAAGCAATCCGCCGTCGCCCGCAAGTGGCGGAACTCTACATCAGTCGTGGCAAGTTGCATCGGCAGCTGAATAACCCGACGCAGGCTCTGGCCGACATGACCCGAGCGGTCGATCTGGACAACAGCAGCAACAATCTCTTCTGTCGCGGCCAGCTTCTGGGGGAGATGCGGCGGTATGAAGAAGCTCAGAAGGACCTGGCATTTTCGCTCAAGGCCAACCCCTCGAACTATGACGCCTGGGTCGAAGTCGGTTCCCTCTTTCATGCCCAGCAAAAGTATGAAGATGCGGCTATCATGTTCACGGGAGCCCTCAAAGTGTTCCCCAAAGATGACAACCTTTGGAATTGGCGCGGCTGTGTTTACTATGCCCAGAAAGATTATCAGCGGGCCATCCTGGACTACGGGGCGGCTATCGAAATCAATCCGAACAATGCCCAGTATTTTTCCAATGCCGCCGACGCGATGTGGGGCCTGGGAAAGATGCGGGAAGCCTACAACCTCTATAGCAAGTGCCTGGAACTAAACCCCAGCCACAAAGAAGCCGCGAAGCGGCGGGATGAAGTGGCGGCGACACTCAACGCAGAATAGACTCATCCGCCAATTCGAACTTGTGAAAGGTCGGTCCAAGTGGGCCGCCCTTTTTTTAGTGCTGAATCTGACCTGTTTTCAGCAGGCGATCCACCAGCAGGAGGCCGACAATGCTTTTGGCATCTTGAATTCGGCCGTCAACGGCCATCTGGAGCGCTTCTTCCCAAGGGACAACCAGGTTTTCGATTTCTTCCCCTGCCTCGCGAGCCGTCTCCCCTGCGGTCAGGCCAGTCGCCAGGAAGAAATGCATTCGCTCATCTAGAATACCCGGCGACAGAAAAAACGCGTGCAGCTTTTGCAGCTTTGATGCCCGATAGCCGGTCTCTTCGATAAGTTCACGCTCGGCATTTTGAACAGGCTCTTCTCCCGGCTCCAACGTTCCAGCCGGAAGTTCGATCAGCGTCAGGTTCACGCTGATCCGATAGTTGCGAATGAGACAAACTCGCCCATCGTCCAACAGCGGCAATATCACCACGGCGCCAGGATGCCGCACAATCTCTCGTGGCCGCAAACCTTCGCTCGTCTTTTGAAATTGGCGAACGACCTTGAAGCGAGAAGCGACGAGAAGGACTTCTGAATTGGGCATATGGGGATTAGATCGACACTTGTTCGCAAAAGCTGCTATCAGAATATTCCTAGTTGATCCCGGGCGTCATCCGTCATCTTATCCGGTGTTCACGGCGGATCAAGGACGATTTTGACCTGGGCGGCGGCG
>CAYUJE010000141.1:0-13202 GCA_964444865.1 uncultured Pirellulaceae bacterium
GATGGGCCGGTGCGCGGCAATGGCAAAATCATTCAGGAACTCGAAGGGCTGTTCCGCGGTGCCGGCTGGAATGTCATCAAGGTCATTTGGGGGGACGACTGGGATCAATTGCTGGAGCGGGATGAAACGGGCCTCCTGGCCAAACGGATGGAAGAGGTCGTGGACGGCGAGTACCAGAAATACACCGTCATGCCCGGCTCCTACATCCGCGAGAACTTCTTTGGCAAATACCCCGAGCTTTTAAAGCTTGTAGAAAACTACTCCGACGAAAAGCTGGTCAAGCTTCGTCGCGGCGGCCACGATCCCGAGAAAGTCTACACGGCTTATAAAGCAGCCGTGGAGAATAAAGGGCGCCCCACGGTCATTCTGGCCAAGACCATCAAGGGTTACGGCCTCGGTGAAGCGGGCGAAGGGAAGAACATCGCCCACAACAATAAGAAGCTCAACGAGCAGGAACTGGTGGAATTCCGCACTCGCTTTGGCATCCCGATTTCCGACGAGCAAATCGCCAAGGCCCCGTTCTATCTGCCGCCGGCGGAAGGAGCGGAAATGAAATATCTGCGGGAACGCCGCGCCGCTCTCGGCGGCCCCGTCCCCAGCCGGCCCAAGGACCACCCCCGCACCGAAGTGCCGCGACTGGATGCCTATAAGCCGTTTTTGGGCGGCAGCGAAGGGAAGGAGATGTCCACGACGATGGGCTTCGTCCGGCTGCTGCAGCGCCTCTGCCGCGACAAGAAGATTGGCAAATACGTGGTCCCGATCGTGCCGGACGAATCCCGCACCTTTGGCATGGAAGGGATGTTCGCCGAAATCGGCATCTACTCCCACACCGGCCAACTCTACGAGCCGGTCGATTCGCATTTGCTGGCGAAATACAAGGAAGCGACCGACGGCCAAATCCTGGAAGAGGGAATCACCGAAGCGGGCTCGATGTCCAGCTTCAATGCCGCGGGAACCGCCTATTCCTCGCACGGCGTCAACATGTTTCCGTTCTACATCTACTACTCGATGTTCGGCTTCCAGCGGATTGGCGATCTGATTTGGGCCGCGGCGGACATGCGGGCCAAGGGGTTCCTCATCGGCGGCACCGCGGGGCGGACCACCCTCAATGGCGAAGGCTTGCAGCATCAGGACGGCCACAGCCTGCTCAATGCCATTGCCTTCCCCACCGTCCGGGCCTACGACCCGGCTTATACGTATGAGCTTGCCGTCATCATTCTCGATGGCATGAAGCGGCTCTATGAAGACGGCGAAACAGCCATCTATTACCTGATGGCGGGCAACGAAAACTACGTCCATCCCGAAATGCCCGCCGGCGTGGAAGATGGCATCATTCGCGGCATGTACAAGCTGGCTACCAAAGAGGCCGGCAAGGGGAAGCTGAAAGTCAACCTCTTCGGCAGTGGAGCCATTTTGCGGCACACGCTCGCGGCGGCCGATCTGCTCGCCGAGAAATACGGCATCAGCAGCAATATTTGGAGCGTCACCAGCTATACGCAATTGCGGCGAGATTGCCACTCCTGCGAACGCTGGAATATGTTCCACCCCACCAGCCAGCCGCGCAAGAGCTACGTGGAAGAATCGCTGGCCGGCGAGAAAGGCCTGTTCATTGCCGCCAGCGATTACGTCCGGGCGCTGCCAGAGCAGATTTCCCGCTGGGTTCCTGGCGAACTGTTCGCTCTGGGGACCGACGGGATGGGCCGTAGCGAAACTCGCGAAACCCTCCGCCGTCATTTTGAAGTGGACGCCCAGTGCATCGCTTACGCCACGCTTTACCGGCTGTTCAAGCGGGGTGAACTCGATGCATCCGTCGTGACACAAGCCATCAAAGACCTCGGCATCGACCCCGAAAAGGCCGATCCGTATTTTGCTTAATGACCAGAATAGTACTCCTCACGCTCCGCGTGAGGAAATTACATCACGCGGAGCGTGATGAGTACTTTGTTAACCCACAACACAACCATGCCCACAGAAGTCAAACTTCCCAATCTCGGCGACGGCGTTGATTCCGGCGATGTTCTGGATGTCCTCGTGAAAGAGGGGGACCAGATCGCCAAGGACCAGGGAATCATCGAAATCGAAACCGGCAAAGCGACCCTGCAAGTCCCTTCCACGTTCGCGGGCAAAGTGACGAAGGTCCATGTTGCCGCCGGCCAATCCATCAAGCCGGGTGCTGTCCTGCTGACATTGGAAGCCGCTGCCAAGGAAGCGGTCGCCAAAGCGCCCGCTGCTCCCGCGCCGCCTCCCCCCGCAGCCAAAGCTTCAGCTCCGGCGACTCCTGCTCCCGCGGCCAAGGCACCGCCCAAGCCGGCCCCGGCAAAGGCCGCTCCGGCTCCCGCGCCCGAACCGGCTCCAGTCGCTGTGCAAACCGAATCGCCCCCGCTCGCCGAACCAGCGACCGACGGTGCCGAAATCGCCGCCGGTCCGGCCGTCCGGCGATTTGCCCGCGAGGTCGGTGTCGATCTGAATCGGGTCACCGGCAGCGGTCCCGGTGGACGAATCACACGTGAGGATGTGCTCGCTGTCGTACGCCAGGCCAGCCATGCCGCGGGTGCGGATGGCTCGAGCAAACCGACGCAGCGGGACAACTGGGGTCCGATCCGTGCCGAGAAGATGACCAAAATCCGCAAGACAATTGCGGCCAAGATGACGGAATCCGGCACCACGGTCCCTCGCGTCACCAATTTCGACGACGCCGACGTGACGGAACTCGAAAAGATCCGCCAGGCCAGCAAAGACGATTATGCAAAAAAGGGAATCAAGCTCACCAGCCTGCCGTTTGTGGTCAAATCCGTGGCGATGGCGCTCCGCTCGCATCCCACGATCAACGCTTCGCTCGACCTGGAAAATGAACAGATCATTTACAAGGACTACGTCAACATCGGCATCGCCGTCGATACCGACCGGGGCCTCGTCGTCCCCAGTCTCCGCAATGTGGACGACATGAGCATCTCGGACATCGCCCGGGCTCTGGCCAGCATTTCCGAAAACATGCGGGAAGGGCGAATTAACGTCGCCGACCTGGCCGGCAGCACTTTCAGCATCAGCAACCTGGGGGCCATCGGCGGCACCTACAGCACGCCGATTATCAACACGCCCGAGGTCGCGATTCTTCTCGTCGGCCGCTCTCGGAAGATGCCGGTCGTCGTCGATGACGAAGTGCAAATCCGCCTGATGATGCCGCTGAGCCTCTCTTATGACCATCGCCTCGTCGATGGCGGAGCGGCCGCCCGGTTCCTTAACGATGTGATTGATTACTTGAAGGCACCGGGGCGGTTGTTGCTTGCGCCGTAGACATTACAAATACGGCAGCGCCAGCCGGGCGACGCCGTCACGCAGGCGGATGGGGATGGAGCGGCTGTCGACTTCTTCGAGCGTCGTCTGATGGGAGACGCTCATTTTGCTTTTAACGATTGCATTGAGCTGCGCGGCCAGTTTGCGGTCATAACATTCGACGTTGAATTCGAAGTTCAGGCGGAGGCTCCGCGCGTCCCAGTTAGCGCTGCCGATGAAGCTCCAGACGTCGTCGACGACCATCAGCTTCGTGTGGTCAAACGGAGGCGGCGTCAGCCAGACCTTGCAGCCGCGTTGCAGCACCTGCCAGAGTTGTGCCGTGCAGGCCCACTGCACCAGCCGCAGGTTGTTCTTTTGCGGGACGATGATATTCACATCTACTCCGCGCATCGCAGCCACATTCAAGGCCGAAATCAGCGGCTGATCCGGCAGGAAATAGGGCGTAATGATGTTCAGCGATCGGCTGGCACAGCCGATGGCACCGAGAATCGCCAGGCGAATCTTGTCGAAATCGATGTCGGGGCCATCGGCAATACCGCGGGCCAGGCTGGTGCCGACTTGCTCGACACTCGGAAACCAGATGTCTCCGCTTAAGCGTTCCCCCGTGCAGAATTCCCAGTCATCGGCGAATGTATCTTGCAAATGCGTGACGACGGGCCCTTCGACCTTGAAATGCAAATCGTGCAGCGGATAGTTTCCGGGGTTGCTTTCCATGCCCCCTTGGCGGATGTTCATCCCGCCGGTGAAGCCAACTTTCCCATCGACGACCAGGATTTTGCGGTGGTTCCGCAGGTTGGTGTATTGCAGTTTCCAAGGAATCAGCGTTGGAAGGAAGGTATCAAACTTGATGTCCGCCCCGCGCAAATGCCCCTTGATGGAAGGCCAGGTGTAGCGGGTGCCAACGTCGTCAATGAGCACGCGCACTTCCACGCCGCGATCCTTGGCACCTGCCAGGGCGTGGACAAACATCCGGCCTGCTTCGTCGTTATCAAAGATATAGGTTTGCAGGTTGACCGACGTTCTAGCCGTTTCAATCGCCTGGAGCATTTCCGCATAGGCCTCGTCCCCCGTGGCGAGCGGCGTCAGGCGATTGCCGTCGAGCAGCGGCGCGGAGCTGGCATTGTTCACAAACTGTACCAGGCGCTCCAAATGGTGATAGTCGCTGTCGAGTTCGCGATGCAAATCCTCCTCGGTGCAGTATTCCAGCGGCACCGCGGACGACTTATCCGGGACTTTCATCAGGCGCTGGGCTTTGCGGTGAATCCGATTGACCCCAAACATCAGATAGAGCAGCGGGCCGAAGAAGGGGGTCAACCAGATGATGCCGACCCAGCCCAGCGCGCTGCGATTGTCCCGCTTGGTGAGCACCACGTGGCACGCCGCCCAGATGGCGAACCCTGTGTTGCACAGGGCTCCCACAAACAACAGGGCGGCATAAGGGGTATCGGGCAGTTTGAACATGAAGGGTTCCGAGGTTGGTTAGTAAATTCTAGCCCGGATACTGCCGTCGATAGGCCTCTGGCGGTAGGAATCCCGTTAGGCTCGTGGTCTAATGCCAGCGTCACTTCCTGCCTATCTTGGAGGTCTTCTCATGTTTCGCCGTTATTATCGACTTCTGGCGTTTTTGGCTGCTGTTTCCGTACTTTCATCCGCCGTTTTCGCCGCCGATGTTCAGCGGCAGTTGTGGGTAACCAATGCCTACGGTGACGATGTCCATGTCTTCGAAGTCGGCACTTGGAAATTGCTCAAAACCATCAAGGTCGGCCCGAATCCGCACGGCATTTCCGCGACTGCGGACGGAAAAATGGTGCATATTGCCCTGGAGAACTTTGGCGGTAAGGAAGGGGAATTGCTGTGGGTGGACACCGCGACCGGCGATATCAAGGGGCGAGTGAAAGTCGGCCCCAAGCCAAACGAAAATGAATGTACCCCCGATGGAAAATGGATTTACGTTCCCTGCGAAGATGGCCAATATTGGGTCGTGGATGGCGAAAACAAGAAGGTAGCAACCAAAATCCAGACCGGCGGCCGGCCGCACAACACCACCATTAGTTCCGACGGCAAACGGATGTACCTTTCGCCGATGGGTGCCCCAAAGAGAGTCACGATTGTAGATGTCGGCGCCGGTCACAAGGTAATTGGTGAAATCCCGTTTGATAACAGCGTCCGCCCGCCGGCCATTTCCAGCGACGAGAAGCTCTTTTTTCAAAACATTGACGGCCTGATTGGCTTTCAGGTTGCCGACATTGCCAGCCGAAAGGTGATCAAGACGGTCGCCGAAACACTAAACGAGGATAAGAAGGACGTGCAGACCCGAAGCCACGGCCTATGCGTCCGCCCCGACCAGAAGGAAATTTGGAGTTGCAATGTGGAACACGAGACCCTCCACATTCACGAAATGACGAGTGGTAACTATGGCGAGATTAAGCGGCTCAAGATGCCGGGTCGCATCTACTGGGTCACGTTTACTCCCGACAGCAAATGGGGATTTGTCAGTGTCCGCAGCAAATCCCAGGTGGCGGTGATCGATTGCCAGACAAAGGAAATCGTCAAGCTGCTGGATGCCGGTAAAGAGCCCAAGCGAACGCAGGTGATTGACGTGCCGGTTTCCAAACCCGCGGGGTAAAGTTTTGAATCGAGGCAATGATGAGCGAAGAACGAGGTTCCTCCGGGACAGGGACCGTCATGATCGTGGTTGCCATCCTGGGTGGATTGCTGCTCGTTGGCTGTTGTGGCGGACTGGCAGTAGTGGGAGCCGCATTCTTTTTCTATCGATCCGCCGTCGATGTGGAAATGGAAGTGATGAGGGCACAGGAAACCTCGCAGCAGAGCTTGCAGAAGGCGCAAAGCGAGGTTGATGAAAGGATGGGCCAGGAACTTGAATCGTTAAGAATTCCCGTCGAACCTTCGGTCGTGCAGCCGCCAGATTCTGCTCCCGCCGATCCGCCTTCCCTTTCCCCGGAAAAGGATGAATGACGAAATGCGGATAACCTGTTTCTTGCAATTAGACCTTTTGAGGAGTTGATAATGGGCGAAGAAAATCGAAGTTCCTCCGGCAGCAGCACAATGATGATCGTGCTGGCCATCCTGGGGGGAGTGCTGGTCGTCGGCTGTTGTGGCGGAATTGTGGCGGTGGGGCTGCTAGGAACTTTGGCATGGGAAAGTTCCGCATCGCCGCAGATGCAAATGCAGCCGCCAATTGCGGCCCCCGTTTACAACGACCCGCTTCCAGAAGTCTCCAGGTCTCTGGACGATATGAACAAAGACGCGGAAATGCTTAAGACTGAACCCGAGAGCGTGACATCACCGGAATCGGCCGTTCCGGCAGTGGAGCCGCCCCCCGCGGATCCGGCACTCGACGAAAAGAAAGAGTGATTCCGGCGCTGGCAATCGCCCCATCTCTGCGTCAGAAAAGTCTCTGCCTGAGGAGTCGCACATGAAGGATGAAAACCAGGGTTCCTCTAGCAGTACCGCGATGATCGTCATTGCCATTCTGGGAGGCTTGCTCCTGGTCGGTTGTTGTGGCGGCGTATTGGTGGTCGGCGGAGTTTTTTGGACCCGGACCTTGGCCAGAGAGGCACAAATGGACGTTGACCGCTTGAATCTAGAAGCTCAACGATCCCAGATGGAGGTCCAAAAGGCCCATGCCGAGATGCGCGAGAAACTCGACTCGCTCAAAGTCCCTGATGTCCCTGCACTTCCAATCTCTCCGGAAAGCGGTCCGGCTCCCAGCGAATCACCCGCCCCTGATTCCCCGCCGGAAGAGAGCAAGTAGCAGCGAAAATGCTATACCGCCCGCGCTGCCGCTTCGGGCGGCGGCTGTTTGACGAGATTGCTGATCTGCTTGAATTCCGACGTCCCCGCGACGTCGCACCATTCGAACAACGCCGCTTCGACCGTGGTCAGCGTCGCTCCTGCCGAATCCATGCGCCGCAGGGCCGTTTCATAGTCCAGCCGGCCCCGAGACCCGATGGCATCAACGGCCAAATAAACCCGAAATCCGGCCGCCAACAGGTCATGCACCGTCTGCTGCACACAGACGTGGGCTTCAATGCCGCAGACCAAAATACGGTGAATCCCTTGTTTGCCGAGTTCTTCAAACAGCTCGCCGCATTCCCCACAGCTAAAGGCCAATTTGGCGGGAATGGTGCCCAGCTTCGCCGCCAGTTCCGGCGTCGTCGGCCCCAGCCCCTTGGGATACTGCTCCGTCGCCAGCACCGGCAGCCCCAGGATTTTCGCCCCGTCAATCAACCGGCTGATATTCCAGACGAGATATTCGTGCCCTGGAATGAGGGTTACGAGCTTCCCTTGCACATCCACGACCAACAGCGCGGTATCGCTGCGGTTCATCAATTCAGGGCTGCGGGGAAGGCGAGGCATGAGGGTGTAAACTGCAAAGTGTAGAGTGCAAAGTGACCAGTAAGCGGTTACACTCTTCACTTTACACTTTGCACTCTCCACTCCACACTCCCCCATGTCCTACTTCCTTGGCATCGACGTTGGCACCTCCGGCACCAAAACCCTCGTCATGAACGAGGCCGGAAAGATTCTGGCTGAAGCCACGCAGAACTACCCGCTCCATTCCCCCAAGCCCCTTTGGACCGAGCAGGACCCGGAAGATTGGTGGAAAGCGACCGTCGCCACCGTCAGGGCGGTTGTGAAAAAGGCCAAGCTCAAAGCGGCCGACGTGAAAGCGATTGGCCTTTCCGGCCAAATGCACGGCTCAGTCTTTCTCGACAAAAAGAATCAGGTCATCCGCCCGGCTTTGCTCTGGAACGACCAGCGGACGGCAGCCGAATGTGAGGAGATCGAAACGCGCGCCGGCGGCCGCAAAAAGCTGATCCAGATGGTCGCCAATCCGGCACTCACCGGCTTTACCGCTCCCAAGATTCTCTGGCTGCGGAACAAGGAGCCCAAAAACTTCGACAAGCTCAAGAAAGTCTTGCTTCCCAAGGACGACGTCCGCCGCCGGATGACCGGCGAGTTCGCCACCGATGTCAGCGACGCCAGCGGCATGTTACTTCTTGATGTCACCAAGCGAACCTGGTCCAAGAAGCTGCTCTCGGCCCTCGAACTGGATGAAAGCCTGCTGGCGAAATGCTATGAATCGGAAGAAGTGACCGGCAGTCTGACGAAGGAGGCGGCAGCGGAACTTGGCCTCTCGACCAACTGCGTCGTGGTCGGAGGGGCTGGGGATTGCGCGGCGAATGCGGTCGGCACGGGCGTCGTCAAAACGGGCGTCCTCTCCACTTCCATCGGCACCAGTGGCATCATGTTTGTCCATAGCGACGAAGTTCAAATCGACCCGCTCGGCCGACTGCATACTTTCTGCCATGCGGTTCACGGCAAATGGCACATGATGGGGGTCAGCCTCACCGGCGGCGGCGCTCTGCAATGGTTCACGGAAAAGGTCTGTGCCGACCTCTTCGCCAAAAACAAGAAGGGGGCGTTCGATGTCCTCACCAAGGAAGCCGCCGCAGTCCCCACGGGGAGCGAAGGACTCTTCTTCCTGCCGTACCTGGCCGGCGAACGGACGCCGCACGCCGATCCCCATGCCCGCGGCTGTTTCATTGGACTGACGCTCAAGCACGCCCGCGGCCACCTCACCCGCTCCGTGATGGAAGGGGTGGGCTACGCCATGCGGGACAGCCTGGCCATCATTCAGTCCCTCGGCGTGCCCGTCTCGGAAATCCGAGCCTCCGGCGGCGGCTCGAAGTCCCCCCTGTGGCGGCAAATTCAGGCGGATGTGTTTGGGCAAGACGTGGTCACCATCAATGCCGAACAAGGCCCCGCCTACGGCGTCGCTCTCCTGGCCGCGGTGGGAGCCGGGGCCTTCAAAAATGTCGAAGAGGCCTGCGCAGCCACCATCTTCACGGTCAAAAAGACGTCGCTCAACAAGGCCGCCGCCAAAGTCTATGACCGGGCCTTCCCCCTCTATCAGCAGCTTTACCGGTCGCTGAAGAAGGATTTTGAGGCCATTTCGGGTCTTGAGGGTTAGCATCGACAACGGGGTCGGGAGGGGTTTTTCGCGAAGGAAAGTGCCGGGGACGGCGGTCATTCTCGTCGCGAAAAACTCCTCCCGACCCCTTCTTGCTCGACCTATGTTTGGTGATGCCCCCCACGATTGCTCGCCATTTGCCGCAACAGGTGATTGCCTGGCTCACGCTTCGCAGCGAGCCGAATCTACGTGGGCACATTCCCGCGCTGGATTCTATTCGAGGCCTGGCCATTCTGCTGGTTACTGGCTTTCGTTTTTGGTGCCATCCCGGAACCGAAAATGTCGACGTTGATTGGCTGTATTGTGTGTTCAGCATGGGGCAGCGGGGAGTGGATTTGTTCTTTGTCCTCTCCGGCTTCTTGATTACCGGCATCTTGTTTGACGCCCGCCATAAGCCGCATTACTTCCGCAATTTTTACATGCGGCGGACGCTGCGGATTTTCCCGCTCTATTACGCGGTCTTGATTGTCATGCTCGTGCTCCTGCCGCGCGCAACCGGTATGTTTCCGCAAGCGTATCAGCATCAGGCCTGGCTCTGGCTGTACGGGGCAAACGTGCTGCAATCAATTCGCGGCGAATGGTGTTTTGGCTCGTTCAATCACTTTTGGTCGCTGGCGGTGGAAGAGCATTTCTATCTCTTCTGGCCGCTCGTCATTTACTGTTGCTCGCGGCGGATGGGGCTAATCGCTTGCGGCAGCGTGGTGGGAATCGCGGCACTGGCTCGCACCTTGTGGCTGTTCGGGGGAGGGAACGATGTGGCCGCGGAAACCTTTACGCTCTTGCGGATGGACGCGCTCGCCATGGGGGGATTGTTGGCTCTGGCCATCCGCGGGCCGGGAGGCGTCAAGGTTCTCTATCCTTGGGCGATTGCCGGAGTCACCATGCTCGGCATGTTACTGCTTCCCATCTTGCTCTTGCAAAAACGACTGCTCGCCGTCCCCGAATTGCTCCTGGCCGTTTTCTTTGCGGGAGTCATTCTGCTGGCCCTCACGGCATCGAAAGAAGGCTGCTGGGGAAAACTTTGGAATTCCCCTCTGCTCCGCTTCTTCGGCAAATACAGCTACGGAATGTATGTGTTCCAGAATCTGCTCATCCCGATCGTCGCCTCCCGGCTGAGCGTTGATATTCTCCAAAGTCACCTCGGCAGCCAGCTTTTAGCGAAGATCTCTTACCTCGCCTTGATGTCGGCACTCACCATCGCCGTTTCTGTTGCCAGTTGGCACTTGTTCGAAAAACATGTGCTCAAGCTGAAGCACTGGTTTGAATAAAGTACTCCTCACGCTTCGCGTGGGGAACCATCTCGCGGAGCGAGAGGAGTACTATTTCGGCAAATGATCCCGCAGTGCCGGGATGATCTCCCGCGGCACAAATCGGGCCAGCATCTCGTCACTGGCGAGCGCGGCAATCTGTTTGATTAGCGTGCTGCTGACGTGGGCGAATTCTTCGTCCGCCATCAGGAAGACCGTCTCAATGCCGGGATCGAGGTGGCGATTGGCCATCATCATCGTGAACTCTGCCGCCAGATCGGTCAGGGGGCGGACGCCGCGGATCATCACGCGGGCTCCGCAATTTCGGACAAACTGAACCGCCAGGCCAGAAAACGCGTGCACTTCGACATTTTTGAACTGCGACGTCGCCTTCGTCACCAGTTCCACCCGCTCTTCCGGCGAGAACATGGCTGACTTTTCCACATTGACGCCAATTCCCACAATCAGTCTATCAACGAGGCGGGCGCTCCGCTGAATGACGTTGATATGCCCCAGCGTAATGGGGTCAAACGAACCGGTGTAAACGGCAATGCGGGAATCGGACGTGGTCATGACAAGTTCATCGCACGGGAGAGAGGCTAGAGAGGAGAGCCGATAGTATCCCGCGCCGGCGACGGAGTGTACAGCATTCTCCGCCCCGGCTGAAGTGTTTCTGTCCCATGCTGGGTTAGGGCCGACGCGTGGCCCAGTCTCCCGTCCGCAGCAAGCTATCCGAGACCTCGATTCCCAGGCCCGGCACATCGGCAGCCGCCTCCGGTTCCAGGGCCAAGTCAGCGAAGCGGCTGACACGGGATTCGTTGACGTTTTCAATGTCTCGCAGGTTGGTGGAGCGATGAATCATGCCGGTTCCCGCCACCAGATACAGGTCTCCTCCATTTTCGAAGTCGATTCCCTGGATCACGAGGTCGCTCCTTTCCATCATCGTTTCCCAGCCGGTGGTCCGCAGGCGGAGAATGCGGCTGGTGCGGCCCATGGTGGCGATGTAAAGCTGGCCGCGATGCACGGTCATGCTTCCCCACCAGTTCCCGCCGACGTCCGTCTGATGAACGACGCCGACCCGACCATATTCGCCGGTCCGAACGTTTTTGCGGAAGATTTCTCCATCGGCCAGAGCTTCCCCGTTTTGCGGCGTTCGCACGACGCTGAAGAACAGGATGTCATTTTGGCTGCCGAATGCCAGATCGCGGACCGGCGGACCATGTTGATGGACAACGACCGCGCGACCCCCTTCCAGCTTGTAGACCACGCCATCCAGTCCGCTGCAATAGAAGACTTCCCCTCGGGGAGAGATGGCCACGCTGCCAACTCGGGGGACGGCATCGCGGGCGTCTCGGGGCAACAGCGCCGGGTCGACGACGTGCATGTCTCGCTCCCCTTCCTGCGTGAACTTGATAACCGCCCCCGGCCAGCGAGTGTTATCCGCGAGCAACAGGTTCGGGGTATAGGCCGAAGCTAGATTGGCAAAAAGTGTCGTGCCGGCCAAAACCACCAACGGTAACGACCAACCCCAAGTACGACGAAGCATGGTGCAAACTCCAAGGTGGGAAGCGGCAGATGGATAACGGGACCGAATGTTCCCAGGGGAACTTCCCCAATGGAAACCATAGTCTTTTCAGCGGGCCGAGCAGCCGCTTTCTAGAAGTGCCCGGTTGCTGATGTTATCCAGCAATTGCACCTGGCGGGCCAAAAAGCCATTTCAACAATGGCCGTTAATCGCAAGCCCTTGTTTCAGAACGGTTTGCGGCGTCCCAAGAAGGCATGATGCGGACTCCATCCTCTCCCAGTGCGCCATCATTTTGATTTCGGAGCGCCCTCGTCTTTTTTCCATTCCAGGCGAGCCCTCTGAAATTCCTTCCAGTTCTTTTTGGTATCGGTGGAATGGCTTGAACCGGTTGTCGCATCTTTGATGGGTTCCCCAAGATGTTCTTTCCTCTGGTAGAAGACCACATAGGAACCGTCGGAAAGGGGCTCGCGGGCTACTGCCCAGCGATGGCCGCTTTCGAGTTCTTTGTAGTAGAGAAAATGAGGGTCCGGCTTCGGGAGTAGCGTTGGCTCTTCCTGTTGCAAAGTGACAATCTGTCGTGCACCCCGAAAGGTATAGTCGGCAATCGCCAAGCCGCCAAAGAAATAGTGCCTTCCCCGCGGGCCGGCCAGCACCCAGCCCTGATGTTCCAGATTGCCGACCACGACCGGCTCGATTTCTTCCTCCATCACCTCCTCAACCGGAGGAGCCTCTTTTGTTATCGGAGCACTTTTCTTGGGGACGGGGAGCGGTTCTTGGGCGCGAACCGACCAGCCGACAGTCACTGCCAAAACCAGCACCAAGCAGCCCGAGGAAACCCGCATAAACCACCTCCCAGCGATGACACGACCACTTCTTTCATACTCCACACTAGTTCGCCGTGACCGCGCCTTCAAGCAATCGTATTTCCCCAGCTTCCATCCACTTGCCCCCAATCACCCGATTACGCTACTCTTGACCCCTGACCCCTGACCCCTGACCCCTGACCCCTGACCCCTGACCCCTGACCACTTCAGATTCTCTCATGCCCAAAATCCTCATGCCCCTCGGCGACGCCACCGAGGCCCTCGACACGTTCTATCCCTTCTTTCGCTTGCAGGAGGAAGGCTACGAGGTGGTC
>CAYUJE010000141.1:13302-16367 GCA_964444865.1 uncultured Pirellulaceae bacterium
GCCCGTACCTGGCACGACAACGCACCGCTCATGCGGGAGTTCCTGAGGATGCTGAAGAGTGGGGGTTAAGGATTGGGAATTGGGGACTAGGGGCTGGGGAAATCAATTGACTCGGTACTCAGTACCAGCCGGCTCGACTATTCTAGAACTATTCCTTCATCCCCAGTCCCTAGCCCCCAGTCCCCAGCCCCTTCTTCATGCTCCTCTCCGCCGTCATCCCCGTCTTCAACGAAGAGGAGAGCCTCGCTGCGCTCCATGCGGAACTGGTGGAGGTAGCGGTCGCCAATAGCTTTGACCTGGAAGTCATCTTCATCGACGACGGGAGCAAGGATGGTTCGTGGAAGACCATTGAGCGACTGGCGAAAGAAGACAGCCGCGTGCGGGGGATTCGCTTCCGTCGCAATTTCGGCAAGTCCGCCGCGCTTTCAGCCGGTTTTGAGGACGCGCGCGGCGAGTTCGTCTTCACCCTTGATGCTGACTTGCAGGACGACCCGCAAGAGATCCCGAGCTTTCTCGCCGCCATGCACGATCAGGAACTCGACGTCGTCAGTGGCTGGAAGAAGAAGCGGCTGGACCCGTGGCACAAGGTGGGGCCGTCGCGAGTTTTCAACTGGCTGGTCGGCGTCCTCACCGGCGTTCGCCTGCACGACCACAACTGCGGCTTCAAGTGCTATCGCCGTGAGGTGCTGGGGGAAGTTCGCATCTATGGCGATCTCCACCGCTTCGTTCCCGTCCTGGCGGCGGCTCGTGGCTGGAAAGTTGGCGAAATTGTGGTCAACCACCGCCCCCGCAAATTTGGCTACAGCAAATACGGCGTCGGCCGCATCATCCGGGGCTTTCTCGACCTGTTCACCGTTTACTTCCTCACCGGCTTTAACCAGCGGCCGCAGCACTTGCTTGGCACGCTGGGCATCGCGTCTTTTACCGTCGGACTCATCGGCCTCATTTACCTTGCCGGGTACTGGGTCGTGGATAAGCTGATGCCTGCTTGGGAAATGGAAGACCTGCATAACCGCCCCGCCATGCTGTATTCGATGGGGGCCTTGCTGCTCGGGGCCCAGTTCATCTCGATGGGCTTTCTCGCCGAATTACTCACTTCTTACTTGGGGCGGGACGTGAAGACCTATTCCGTGAAGAGCCGCGTGGGAGGCACTTCCGCAGAGAAAGAAGTCTCATGAAAGAGACGCTTTCATCTTCTCAGACTTCGCCCCGCCTCCGCTGGGCGGTCTATGTCTTGCTCATAGCGATAGCGGCTGGTGACATGACCGGCCGTGTGATGCGCGTGAACAACGGCAGCAACAACGATCCTTCGCCGTTTCTCTCCGCTAACGACCGCAGCCGTTGGTGCACGATTCGGGCACTGGTCGACCACGGCACCCACGCCATCGACGACATCATCTTCGACGCCGAGGGGAATCGCATTCCCAACTGGCACACGATTGATCTGGTGCGGCATCGGGCCGCCGACGGCAAGGAGCATTACTATTCCAGCAAGCCCACGCTGTTGCCCACATTGCTGGCGGGCGAATACTGGCTGATGAAGAAGCTGACCGGAGCGACGCTGGAAACGCGGCTGTTCTACGTTGCCCGCACGATGCTGCTCTTCACCAACGTGCTGCCCCTGGTGCTGGCGTTGTGGCTGCTCGCCCGCATCGTGGAAAAGCATGGCACGACCGACATCGGGCGAATTCTCGTCATGGCTTCCGCCTGCGGCGGCACGTTTATGACAACCTTCGCCATCACGCTCAACAACCATCTGATCGGGGCGGTCGGCGTCATCGCCACTCTCGCTGCGGCCTTGCCCATCTGGCTGGAAGGACGAAAGGAGTGGCGGTATTTCGCCCTCGCCGGACTCGGTGCTGCTTTCACCGCGGCCAATGAGCTGCCCGCTCTCGCCTTCTTCGCGGCAATTGCCTTGGGCTTGTCGCTTCGTTCCTGGAAGCAGACGCTACTTGGTTTTGCACCTCCTGCGCTCCTCGTCGCCGCAGCAGGATTTGGCACGAACCTTTGGGCTCATGGAGATTGGAAGACGCCGTATGCCCATCGAAAAGACGGCCCCTTGGTGGCAACTCTGCCCATCGACATGGAGAGGCTTCCCACGGCGGAGAGGAAAGTTCTGTGGCCGGAAGCAATCTCCCAGTTGGAATCACAAAGAATTCGCCTTTCGCCACAAACAACGGTGGAAGTAACGCATCCATCGAAGCGGTGGGTCCTCTTCGACCCCGTATCCCAGACGCGCTATGCCGCGACGGTTCCCGGCTTTCACCGCAACTCGTGGCATACGGAAGTGGCCCATTCTTCTTCTCCCTACTTGGAAATTCACTCCTGGGACAACTGGTACGAATTCGACGGCAGCTACTGGTCTTCGGGCGAACTGAGCAGCGTGGATAACGGCGAGCCGAGCAAGCTGGTCTATGCGTTCCATTGTCTGCTGGGGCATCACGGAGTCTTCTCGCTCACGCCTATCTGGCTCTTCAGTGTGTGGGGGATATTCCTGTGGCTCCGCAGTGCCAATCGCTCGCTGATCGGCCTCGCCCTAATGATCGGCGGCCTGACGCTCATCGTCCTGCTCTTCTACATCACCCGTCCGCAGATCGACCGCAACTACAGCGGGTTCTCCACCTGCCTCCGCTGGCTCGTTTGGATGACACCCCTATGGCTCGTGGCCATGATCCCCACAGCGGACTCGCTTGCGGTTTCGCGTCTTAGCATTGGAATCGCGATTGTCTTGCTGGCCATCAGCGCATTATCGGCGAACTACGGCTGCATGAATCCCTGGACCCATCCCTGGATTTTCGATTACTGGACCTACCTGCGGTGGATTGAGTATTGAAAGAAGGTCCGTGACTCATAGCCACACGCGGCCTCGGGTGTTGGCTTCGTCCGCGGGAGTTAAGAAGTTGCCTACACGCGAGGCCGCGTGTGGCTACGACTGGGAAATCTCAAATTCCACTCTTGCCTCGAACGACTCCCCCGGTCCCAGAATCCGCAACCCTGCTGCTGTGGGGTCTTTCATGGCCGCCGCACCGGGGACGCAGGTGTAGGGCTCGATGCAAATCGCTTCG